>NZ_JBJGYV010000019.1:0-107723 GCF_054050175.1 Geodermatophilus sp. SYSU D00697 | reverse complement strand
GGGGGGGGGGGGGGGGGGGGGGGGGGGGGGGGGGGCCGGGGCCGGCCGGGGGCGGCGGGGGGGGGGCCCGGGCGGGGGGGGGCCCCCCCCCCCCCCCCCCCCCCCCCCCGCGGCGGTGCTCACGCGACGATCTCCTGCTGACCGGTGCGACCGGCCCGCTGGGTCGCGATCACCTCGCGGACCAGCGCGGTCAGCCGCTTGGTCGCCACCTGCTCGACGGGCCGGCCGAACCGGGCGCCGATCTCCTCGCCGGTGACGCCCAGCGTCTCCAGGCTGGCGAGCACGCCCCGGCGCGCGGCGTTGAGCCGGCGCTCCCGCGGGTCGTCCGGGGTCGGCGAGGCCTCCAGCAGCGGGTTGGTCGCCGGCGGGGCCTCCTGCCCGGCGTCCGGGCGGGCGGCCGCCGCGGCGGCGCGCGCGGCCTCGACCACCGCGGCGGGCGTCTCCGCACCGGCCGGGGCCTTGCGGCGTCCGGCGGGGTGGGCCTTCATCGACGCCTCGAGGAACTCCTCGTGCCGGGCCTGGATCAGCTCGCCGACGGTGTAGGAGCCGCCGGGGGTCGGCACGTCGACCTGGAGCAGCCCGGCGCGGTTGGCCTCGGCCCAGACCTCGCGCAGGTCGTCGTCGTCCGCGGCGTCGCCGATGCGCGCGACCAGGTCGGCGAGGTCCGGCTCGCCCCGCCCGCCGGCACGAGCGCCCGCGCGGCCGGCCGGGGCCTCCTCGGTCCGCTCGTGGTCGAGCAGCCCGCCGCCGTGGAAGGAGACGAGGTCACGCACGTGCGCGGTGCCCGGGTCGCACTTGAGCGCGTCGAAGACCAGCCACTCCAGCAGCCGGCCGGTCGCGGCCGGGTCGGTGACCTCCTTGGCCGGGTCGGTGTTGGGCTTGATCCCGATGTGCACGCTGCGCGCGCCGACCAGCAGGGGCCGCCGGCCGCGGCGCAGCCGCATCCAGACGCTCGCCGCGTACGGGAACTCCCGGTGGGTCTGCACCGACCAGGTCTTCTGCCCCTCGATCGGACGGCCGTTGGCGTCGACCTCGGTGACCTCCTTGCCCCGGGCGGTCACGACGACGATGCCGGGGAAGGTGAGCAGCTCGGTCTGCAGCTTGCGCCAGCGGGAGCCGGCGTCGTTCCACAGGTTCTGGCTGATGGTGACCTCGGCGTTGGGGTCGCGCTTGAGCAGCTCGCGGTTGCGGGCCGACTTCGCCGCGCGGTCACTGGCCCAGTCCTTCAGGCCGTCCCAGATCGCCGAGCCGGTGTCGATGCCGAGGACCACCGGCGGCTCACCGGCGTCGGCGGCCCGACGGGCCTCGGCCTTGACCGCCTGGACGGCGGCCAGCACCGCGGCATAGGAGCCGTCGTGCTGGATGATCTCGTAGTTCGCGCCGGGGATGGCGCCGTACTCGTCGCCGGCGCCCTCGTTGAGGTCGATCCAGTAGAGCGCGCCGATCTTGTCGCTGGTGCTGAACTGGGCCAGCGCCCAGCTCTTGCCCGCCTTCTCCTCGCCCTCGAGGAGGATGCACGGCCACGGGACGCGACCGGTGGGCTGACGGGTCTTGAGGCCGGGAAGGGCCATGGTGAGCTCCTTGTGACACGGGGAAGATGTCGACCCGAACGCTAGAAACGGGTGCTGACACATCTCCCCGGCGATCGCGCAAGCACATCGCGACGTCAACGACGAAATCCCAGGTCAGGCGCTCGACCGGCGTGTCGCTCGTTCGCTGTCGGCGTAAACAGGGGCCCCGCCGCCCTCCGACGGGGCAAGGTCCCGGGAGCGGCCGGGTTCGGGAGCGGCCCGGCCCCGGAGCGGCCGGGCCCCGGCACCGCTCGAGGGCCCGAGGAGCCGCCGCCCGCGGCTCCCGGGCCCGGCCTCGATCGCCGGAGCGCCCGGCACGAACCCCCTGCTCAGGCCCAGGAACTGTCAGACCCGCTCCGTAGGTTCTCCCCATGACGCGGATCAGCGGCCGGCAGTCGGTGGGGACGCTGCTGCTCGACTGGTCGGTCGCGCAGCCGCTGCCCGACCGCCGGCTCCCCGTGGCCCTGCTGAGCCGCGAGCAGAAGGCCGCCGAGCTGCAACGCGTGCAGGCGCAGAAGGCGACGATCGCCGCGTACGAGGCCGAACTGGTCCTCGGCCTGGCCGACGACACCCCCGACACCCTCGACCCGCCGCCGGGCCACCCCGGCGCACGCAGGGGCTCGTGGGCCCCCGACGCCGAGCTGCCCGGGGTGTCGGAGTTCTTCACCGCCGAGCTGGCGGTCGTGCTCAACTGCGGCCGCGGGACCGCCTCCCACATCGCGCAGCGGGCCTGGGCCTACCGGGAGAGCCTGCCGGGCACCTGGGCGGCGCTGGCCGACGGCGCGCTGGACGAGGCGCGGGCCAAGGTCCTCGCCGACGTCCTGGGCCACGCCGGCCCGGCCGTCGCCCGGCAGGTCGAGGCCCGGTTGCTGCCCGAGGCCGGGCAGCTGTCGACCGGGCGGCTGCGCCGTCGGGCCCTGGCTCTGCTGCTCGAGCTCGACGCCGCCGCTGTCGACGCCCGCCGGGAGGACGCGCGACGGCAGGCCGACGTCCGCACGTACCCCTCCCACCTCGAGGGCATGGGCACGCTGACGGTTGACCTGCCCGCGGACGAGGTCGCCGAGGCCTACGACCTGATCAACCAGCTGGCGGAGATGGCCGAGGCCGACGGCGACCCCCGACCGATCAGGCAGATCCGGGCGGAGGTCTTCTCCCTGCTCCTCCGCCGCCCGGCCGACTCCGGACTGCCCATCGTCACCGCGTCGGTGACGATCACCGCGGCCCTGGCTGCCCTGGAAGGCACCATCACGACGCCGGGCGAGGTCAACGGGCTGCCGGTCACCGCCGCTCACGTCCGCGCGCTGTTGGCCCGCATCGGCGCCCTCGGTCTGCGCGCACCCGAGGGCGGGTCGCTGACCTTCGCGGTGACGGACGCCGACGGGCGCCTGCTGGCCACCACCAGCCCGGAGCAGCTCGGCGCGCTGGCCCGGCGCGGCTGCCGTACCCACCCCGACGAGGACTGCGGTTGCGCGGTGCTGGACCGGCCGGCAGCCACCGACGCCTACGCACCCACCGCCGCTCAGGACGCGTTCGTCCACACCCGCGACCGCGGCTGCCGGTTCCCGAACTGCGGCGGTCGGGCGGGCTGGGCCGACCTCGACCACGTCATCCCGCACGCGGTGGGCGGGGCGACCGACTGCGCCAACCTCTGCTGCCTGTGCCGGAGCCACCACCGGCTCGAGACGCTGTCCCCGGGGTTGGCGGTTCGTCATGGACGACGGCACCCTCCACGTGACCACCCCGTCGGGGATCACCCGCACCACCCGGCCTGCGGCTCCCCGCCCCCGAGCCACCGGCGCCCGCCGCGCCGGGGTCACCGGCGACGACCGAGACCCTCCCGCCGGACGACGACCCACCGGACGACGATCCGCCGCCCTTCTGACCGCAGGTGACTCAACGCGGTGGCTCGTCGCCCTGGCGGCGAGCCACCACGGGGCCCGGCTCGGCCGCACGCCGCCGAGCCGGGCCGCGTGCCGCCGAGCGAGAACGCGTGCCGGCAGCGACACCTCGCGATGAGACCTGCAGCGACCCATCGGGACCGAGCCGGCGGTGGTGACGTCCATCGCCGCTCGCCTGGCGACCACCGTCGCGGCCCGACCCGGCCGGAACCCGCCGATGAGTTCCGACGGCTGGGCCGGTCCAGCAGGACGTACGCCATCGAGCCACAGAGTGGAGACCCAGCGTGACCAGTCCCGCACACGCCGGCCGCATGCTGTTCGTGAACATGCCCGTCGCGGACCTCGAGCGGAGCAAGGCGTTCTTCGCGGAGCTCGGGTTCAGCTACAACCCGATGCTCACCGACGAGACCGCCGCGTGCATGCTGGTCGGGGAGCACGCCTTCGTCATGCTGCTCAGTCGGGAGAAGTTCGCGGAGTTCGCCAAGCTGCCGATCGCCGATCCCACCACTCACACGTCGGCGCTGTACAGCTTCAGCGTGTCATCCCGCGACGAGGTCGATGCGGTCAGCGCCGCTGCGCTCACGGCGGGCGGCTCCGAGGCGGATGGCGCCGAGGACTTCGGCTTCATGTACTCACGCAGCTTCTTCGACCTCGACGGCCACGGCTGGCAGGTCATGTGGATGGACCCGGCGGCGGCGGCGGAGCGGGGCCCCGAGGCATCCGCGGCCTCGATGCAGGACGCCGACGCCCCGGCCTGACCCCTCACCACGTCCCGCACGTGCGCCGCCCCTGTCGCTGACCTGGGTGGACGCGGTTGCCTCTGCGGGAGACGACCCCGGAGAGTGCCTGCCGTGGTGACTCGGATCGGCTACGCCGCCTGCGCGCTGTCGGTGGTGGTCGGCTTCGTCGTCATGCTCGGCCTGGGAGTGCCCACGTTCGAGGAGGGGCGTGTGGCCCTCGGGCTCATCGTCATCTCGTGCTCCGGCGTCGCGATCGGGCTCGGGGTTGCCGGCCTGGTCCTGCTCTCGCGCAGCAGCGGCCGATCCGGGTGAGGCAGCAGCCACCCCGCGCTCAGCCTGACCATCCAGGACTGTCCCTGAGTGGGCCGCTACGACACAGGACCGGTGCCGGCCCAGGACACGGCGGATGGGACACGGTCCGGCGAGTCCGGGCGACGCGTGGCACTGGTCGTGCAGGGTGACGTCCATGTCCCAGGACGCAGACGAGCAGCTGCGCATCCGTTCGTAGGGATGAACGAGCCCCGGCGTCCGGCTCCCGACCGCCCGCGAACCCCGCGGGCGTTGCTCATTGCCTCGCTCACCGTCGTGCTCACCCTCGCCACCCTCGGCAGCTTCGGCGCGAGCTTCGGTGTCATGACCCAGTGCACGGACACCTACAGCTGCACCGTCACCAGTTGCCGCCCCTGCCAGACAGCCGGCACCTGGCTGGACGTCGGCTGGATCGCTCAAGGTGTCCTGCTGGTCGTCGGCGTGGTCTCGACCGTCCTCAGCGCACGCCGTGTCCGGGCGCGAGCGGTCCGGCTGGGCGCGCTGCTCCTCGGCGCTGGGAGCCTCGTGCTGTTCGCCGCCACGACCTCGCTGGCCGCCCGGAGCTTCTGAGCGAACCGCGCAGCACCGCGGCACCGAGCCGGCGACTGTCCCCCGGTGGGCCGCCACGGGCACCTGGCCGCCTCGCGTCGAGGGCGGGTCAGCTCGGTGCAGCGACCGAGACGGTGCGTCGTCCGCCGCGGAGGCGGGAGGCCAGGGCGGTGTGCCGGCGGCCGGAGCCGGTGGCCCGCACCGCCTGACCGAGCGCCCGGGTCGAGCCGACGAGCACGACGAGCTGCTTGGCCCGGGTGACGGCGGTGTAGAGCAGGTTGCGCTGCAGCATCATCCAGGCGCTGGTGGTCAGCGGGATGACCACGCACGGGTACTCGCTGCCCTGCGAGCGGTGGACGGTGACGGCGTAGGCGTGCACCAGCTCGTCCAGCTCGCCGAAGTCGTAGTCGATCGCCTCGTCCTCGTCCGTGAGGACCGTGAGGGTCTGCTGGACGGCGTCGATGGCGGTCACGACGCCCTGGGTGCCGTTGAAGACCCCGTTGACGCCCTTGTCGTAGTCGTTGCGGATCTGGGTGACCTTGTCCCCGACGCGGAACACCCGCCCGCCGAAGCGCTTCTCCGCCCGGTCGGCGCGGGCCGGGGTGAGCGCCTCCTGCAGCAGCTCGTTGAGCGCCGCGGCACCGGCCGGCCCGCGGTGCACCGGGGTGAGCACCTGGACGTCGCGCCGGGGGTCGAGGCCGAAGCGGGCGGGGATCCGCCGGGTCACGACCTCCACGGTGAGCCGGGCGGCCTCCTCGGCGTCGTCGGTGCTGAACAGGAAGAAGTCGTCGAGGCCGCGGACCTGGGGCGGGCTGCCGGCGTTGATCCGGTGGGCGTTGGTCACCACCCCCGACCGGGTCGCCTGACGGAACACCTGGGTCAGGCGCACGTGCGGGATCGGGGTGCCGTCGGCGAGCAGGTCGCGCAGCACCTCACCGGCGCCGACGGAGGGCAGCTGGTCGACGTCGCCGACCAGCAGCAGGTGTGCGCCCGGCGGAACGGCCCGCACCAGCTTGTTGGCCAGCAGCAGGTCCAGCATCGAGGACTCGTCGACGACGACCAGGTCGGCCTGCAGCGGCCGGTCGCGGTCGAAGGCGGCGTCCCCGCCCGGGCGCAGCTCCAGCAGCCGGTGCACGGTCACCGCCTCGACCCCGGTCAGCTCGGTCAGCCGCTTCGCCGCCCGGCCGGTCGGCGCCGCCAGCACGACCCTCGCGCCCTTGGCCGCCGCGAGGGTCACGATCGAGCGCACCGTGAAGCTCTTCCCGCAGCCGGGACCACCGGTGAGGACGGCGACCTTCTCGGTCAGCGCCAGGCGCACCGCCTCCTGCTGCCCGGGCGCCAGGTCCGCGCCGGTGCGCCGGTGCAGCCAGGCCAGCGCCGCGTCCCAGTCGACCCCGGCGAAGGCCGGCATCCGGTCGTCGTCCGCGGCGGCCAGCCGCTTGAGTCCCCCGGCGAGGGAGACCTCCGCGCGGTGGAAGGGGACCAGGTAGTACGCCACCGTCGGGGGCTCGCCGTCCCCAGCGGGGAACTCCTCGCGGATCACCCCCTCCTCCGCGACCAGCAGGGCCAGACCGTGGCCCACCAGGCCGGCCGGCACCTGCAGGATCTCGACCGCCCGGGCGACCAGGTCGGCCTCGGGCAGGAAGCAGTGCCCCTGCCCCGTGGCCTCGGAGAGCAGGAACTGCAGCCCCGCCTCGACCCGCTCCAGGCTGTCGTGCGGGATGCCCACGGCGGCGGCGATCGTGTCGGCGGTCCGGAACCCGATGCCCCAGACCTCGGCGGCCAGGCGGTAGGGCTGGGTGCGGACCACGCCGATCGAGGCGTCGCCGTACTGCCGGTAGATGCGCACGGCCAGCGAGGTGGACACCCCGACGCCCTGCAGGAAGACCATCACCTCCTTGATGGCCCGCTGCTCCTCCCAGGCCTCGGTGATCAGCCTCGTCCGCTTGGGCCCGAGGCTGGGCACCTCGGCCAACCGCCCCGGTTCCTCCTCGATCACCCGCAGGGCGTTGGTCCCGAAGTGGTCCACGATCCGCTCGGCCAGCCGCGGGCCGATCCCCTTGACCAGCCCGGAGCCCAGGTACCGGCGGATGCCCTGCACCGTGGCCGGCAGCACCGTGCTGTAGTCCTCGACCTGGAACTGCCGGCCGTACTGGGCGTGCGACCCCCACCGGCCCCGCAGGCGCAGCGTCTCCCCCGGCTGCGCGCCCAGCAGCGACCCCACGACGGTGACCAGGTCGCCACCGCGCCCGGTGTCGACCCGGGCCACGGTGTAGCCGGTCTGGGCGTTGGCGAACGTGATCCGCTCCAGCGTCGCCTCCAGGACCGCCCCGGTCCGCGCCTCCCCCACCGGCCATCCCCTCGCTGACACACCCGCTCCGGCGACCGATGGTCCCACCGCCCGGGGACACTCCGCGGTCACCTCCTCCCTGTGGGAGCCCCGCGGCCGGCCGGGAGTGCGCGTCGGAACAGCGATCCTCGACGCCCACCGGGCGACGGGCCCGGAATCGTCAGTGGGTCCTCGTAGCCTCCGGACGCGCTCACCCGAGCGATGCACCGACACGACACGGAGGACCGGATCATGGCCGGCGACACTGTTCTCACCATCATCGGCAACCTGACCAGCGACCCCGAGCTGCGCTGGACGCCCTCGGGAGCGGCGGTCGCCGACTTCACGATCGCCTCCACCCCGCGCACGCTGGACCGCCAGACGCAGGAGTGGAAGGACGGCGAGGCGCTCTTCCTCCGCTGCAGCTGCTGGCGGCAGATGGCCGAGCACGTGGCCGAATCGCTCACCCGAGGCTCGCGGGTCATGGCCCAGGGACGCCTCAAGCAGCGGTCCTTCGAGACCAAGGAGGGCGAGAAGCGCACCGTCGTCGAACTGGAGGTCGACGAGATCGGCCCGTCGCTGCGCTACGCGACGGCGACGGTCGCCAAGGTCGCCCGGTCCGCGGGCGGTCCCGACGGCGGCAACGGCCCCGGTGACGGTCGCGCCGGGAACGGGCGCGGCGGCTCGCCCGACCCCTGGGCGGCGCCGGTCGGCGGCCCCAGCGAGGAGCCGCCGTTCTGAGCTCCAGCAGCGTGCGGCACCCCGTCCCGTGCGGGGCGGGGTGCCGCCGGCACGCCCACCGCCCAGCGCGCGGGCAGCACCGCGCCCGCGCCCCCGCCCGCCCGATCGTCCGGCCGGTCCTAACCTCGGTCCAGTGAGTGTGGAGCGAACCGCTGCGTCCTCGGGTGTCGGCTTTCGGTCCGAGCGTGGTCCGGTCCTCGTCGGGGTCATGTTGTCCACGGCCCTGGTGGCGATCGACGCGACCATCATCGCCACCGCGGTCCCGTCGATCGTGGCGAGCCTCGGCGGATTCGCCGAGTTCCCGTGGCTGTTCTCCGTCTACCTGCTGACGCAGGCGGTGACCGTCCCGGTCTACGGCAAGCTGGCCGACGTCTTCGGGCGCAAGCCGGTGATGCTCGTCGGCATCGGGCTGTTCCTGGTCGGCTCCGTCCTCTGCGGCGTCGCGTCGAGCATGGGCGCACTCATCGCCTTCCGCGCCGTGCAGGGCCTGGGCGCCGGCGCGGTACAGCCGATGTCGATGACGATCGTCGGGGACCTCTACTCGCTGCAGGAACGCGCGAAGGTGCAGGGCTACATCGCCAGCGTCTGGGCGCTGTCCTCGGTGGTGGGCCCGACGCTGGGCGGGCTCTTCTCCCAGTACGTCAGCTGGCGCTGGATCTTCCTGGTCAACATCCCGCTCTGCCTGGTCGCCGCGGCGGCGATCGCCCTCCGGTTCCACGAGCGGGTCGATCGGCAGCGTCCGCGGATCGACTACGCCGGCGCGGCGACGCTCACCATCGGCCTGACGCTGCTGATCCTCGGCCTGCTCGAGGGCGGCCAGGCCTGGGCCTGGCGGTCCCCGCAGAGCATCGCCGTCCTCGGTGGCGGCGTCTTCCTGCTGGGCGCGTTCGTCCTGGTCGAGCGCCGCGCAGCCGACCCCGTCGTCCCGTTGCAGCTCCTCCGCAACCGCCTGCTCGTCGCGACCAACCTCGTCGCGGCCTGCGTCGGCGCCGTCCTGCTCGGGCTGACCTCGTACGTCCCGACGTTCGTGCAGGACGTGCTGGGAGCCGGCCCGCTGGTGGCCGGGTTCGCGCTGGCCGCGCTCACCTTCGGCTGGCCGATCTCCGCGTCGCTGTCCGGGCGGGTCTACCTCCGGATCGGCATCCGGTCCACAGCCCTCATCGGCTCCGCCGTCGTCGTGCTCGGCTCCGCGCTGCTGCTCTCGCTCGACGAGTCCTCGAGTGTGCTCCAGGTCGGCGCCACCTCGTTCGTGCTGGGCCTGGGCATGGGCTTCACCGCGGCGCCGACCCTCATCGCCGCGCAATCGGCGGTCCGGTGGGAGCAGCGGGGCGTGGTCACCGGCGCCAACATGTTCTTCCGCTCCGCAGGCAGCGCAGTCGGCGTCGCCGTCTTCGGCGCCGTCGTCAACGCGACCCTCGGCGGGTCGGGGGTGGACGGCAGCGGGGTCGCGCCGGGGGCGCTGACCACCGCGGTGCACTCGGTCTTCCTGGGGACGACGATGCTGGCCGTCGCGATGCTGGCCGCCGTGGTCCTCATGCCGCGCGACCGGAGCCGGGGGCAGACGTCGGTGCAGGAGGCTCGCGAGGTCACGGCCGGCTGACCGGGTCCCGGCGCGACCCCCGTCAGCTCAGCCGGCGGGCAGCGGGAGCCGTAGGACGATCTCCCCGTCGTCGACCTCGCCGGCGGGCCGGAAGCCGAACCGCTCGTAGGAGGGCCCCGGTACTCCCTTCCCGGGCTCGTAGCTGGTCAGCAGCTCGGTGCCACCATCGGCCCGCACCAGGTCGACGACCTGCGTCAGCACCGACCGGCCGATCCCGCGCCCCTGGTGCCGCTTGTCGATGAGCAGGCCCCACAGACAGTGGCGACGTCGTCGGCTACGGGCAGCGGCACGAGGTCGGCGAGCCGGACACTGGTGTGCTGCGCGTAGCGGTGCGGCTCGTCCGGCGGATCGGCGATCAGACGCTCGACCGTGACGGTCTCGTCGCCGGCGACCCAGAGGACGGCGCCGTCGCTGCGGACGGCCGAGGGGTTGCTGTGGGTGCCGGCCGTCCGCGCCGACTCCGCGAACCGCAGGGGGGACCCGCCGTTCCACGATCCTGCCGTCCACGCTGGCACGGGGACCGCCGGCGGGACGGTCGTCCACCAGCGCCTCGCCGTCGTCTGCGCGCGCCTCGCCGTCGAGCAGGCGGCGAACGCTCACCCGGCGTCCCGACATGCCGGGCGGGGTCGTTCGGCCCTGACACCGGCCGGGGCGACGGGACCAGGGTGGCTCCCGTCCGTGAAGCGCCGACCGTGCCCCGGGAGCCGGCGCCCGCCGCTCATCGGCCCTCCGGTCCGCGCCGTCTCCGCCGAACGCCCAGAGGGGCAGGCCCCCGGCCATGACCGCAGTCGCACGCGAGACCAGCAACGCCATCCGGCCGTTCCGGGTGGACGTGCCCGACGAGGCCCTCACCGACCTGCGCAGGCGCATCGCCGCGACGGTGTGGCCCGAGCGGGAGACCGTGCCCGACTCGTCCCAGGGGGTGCCGCTCGCCACGATGCAGCAGCTCGCCCGGTACTGGGCCACCGACTACGACTGGCGACCGTGTCAGGAGAGGCTCAACGCCCTGCCGCAGTTCACCACCGAGATCGACGGGCTCGACATCCACTTCCTGCACGTCCGGTCCCGCCACGAGGACGCGCTGCCACTCGTCGTCAACCACGGCTGGCCGGGCTCGGTCATCGAGCAGCTCAAGATCATCGACCCGCTCGTGAACCCCACGGCGCACGGCGGGAGCGCCTCGGACGCCTTCGACGTGGTGATCCCGTCGATGCCGGGTTACGGCTTCTCGGGCAAGCCGACGAGTACGGGCTGGGGTCCTGAGCGCATGGCCCGCGCCTGGGCGGAGCTGGTGCAGCGCCTGGGCTACACCCGTTACGTCGCCCAGGGCGGCGACTGGGGCGCGTTCGTCGTCGACCAGATGGGGCTCCAGGCACCGCCGGGACTGCTCGGGATCCACACCAACATGCCCGCCACCGTGCCCGCCGACGTCAACGCCGCCGCCCTGGCAGGCGACCCGCCGCCTCCCGGTCTCTCGGCCGAGGAGCGACGCGCCTACCAGCAGCTGATCCGGACCTTCGGGCAGGTCGAGTACGCCCGGTACATGGCCGCACGCCCGCAGACCCTGTACGGCATCGCGGACTCCCCGGTGGGGCTCGCGGCCTGGCTGCTCGACCACAACGACGCCGACGGCCAGCCGGCCGCGGCGATCGCCGCCGCGCTCGACCGGACGGCGAGCGCCACGGGAGAACTGACCCGCGACGAGGTCCTCGACAACGTCACCCTGTACTGGCTGACCGGGACCGGGGTCTCGGCGTCCCGCCTGTACTGGGAGTACCGGGGCGGCTTCTTCGACGCCAAGGGCGTCACCCTCCCGGTCGCGGTCAGCGTCTTCCCCGGCGAGCAGTACCAGGCTCCGCGCAGCTGGACCGAACGGGCCTATCCCGGACTGATCCACTACAACCAGCTCGACCGCGGCGGGCACTTCGCGGCCTGGGAACAGCCCCAGCTCTTCGCCGAGGAGGTCCGCGCGGGCTTCCGGTCGCTGCGTGGCCCCCGGGTCCCCGAACCGCGCCGCTGACCCGGCTCCCGCACCCGAGGGGGACGACATGGCCATCGCTGGACTGCTGCGCACGGAGCGCCGGATGCCGTCGCTGGACGGCGCGACCGGATGGCTCAACTCGGCGCCGCTGACGACCGACGGGCTGCGCGGGCGCGTGGTCGTCGTCGACTTCTGCACCTACACCTGCATCAACTGGATCCGCACCCTCCCCCACATCCGCGCCTGGGCCGAGAGGTACCGCGACCACGGGCTGGTGCTCCTCGGCGTCCACACACCGGAGTTCTCCTTCGAGCGGGACGTCGGCAACGTCCGCCGGGCGGTGGAGGCCATGGGCATCACCCACCCCGTCGCGCTCGACAGCGAGTACGCCGTCTGGGAGGCGTTCGGCAACCACTACTGGCCGGCGCTGTACTTCGTCGACGCGACCGGGCGCATCCGCCACCACCGCTTCGGCGAAGGCGACTTCGTGCAGTCGGAGATGGTCATCCAGCGGCTGCTGGCCGAGACCGGCGCCGACCTCGCCGGCACGCCGTTCGGCTCGGTCGTCGGCGAGGGGGTCGAGGCCGAGGCGGACTGGGACCACCTGCAGTCCGGCGAGACCTACCTCGGCTGGGCGCGCACCACCGACTTCGCCTCACCCGCCGGGCTGGCGCCCGACGCCCCGCGCGCGTACACGGTCCCCGACCGGTTGCGGCTCAACTCGTGGGCGCTGTCGGGCACCTGGACCGTGGGCGGCGAGGCCAGCGTGCTGCAGGAGGCCGGCGGGCGGATCGCCCACCGCTTCTCCGCCCGGGACCTGAACCTCGTCCTGGGACCGCCGGCGCGGGGCGCGTCCGTGCCCTTCCGGGTGCTCCTCGACGGGCGGCCGCCGGGGCCTGCCGGCGGCGAGGACGTGGACGACGAGGGCACGGGGGTGCTCGCCGAGCAGCGGCTGTACCAGCTGGTCCGGCAACCGCAGCCGATCGTCGACCGGCAGTTCGAGATCGAGTTCCTCGCGCCGGGCGCGGAGGCCTACGTCCTCACCTTCGGCTGAGAGCCCGACCAGGACCCACGACCCCGACGGCGCCGGGAGGCGGGCTCGATGGCGACCGACCAGCAGACTGCCCCGGACACCGGCCGCCCCCGGCGCGGGCTCCTGGACCGGCTCCGCGGCCGGCCCGAACCCGACCGGCCGCAGCCGTGGCGGGTGGAGGGGGCCCCGGGCGGGAGCGGCGACCGGCCTCCGCAACGGCCGGGCGCCGGCCGGTTCTGGTGGTGGGTGACCGCGGCGCTGGTCGTCAACTGGGTCGTGATGTCGCTGCTGGTCAGCCCGGAGCCGCGGACCGACGTCTCCTACACGTTCTTCGTGGCGCAGGTGGACGCGGACAACGTGCGGGCGATCACCGCGACCGGCAACGCGATCCAGGGGGACCTGCGCGAGGCGGTGTCCTACACCTCGGGTGGGGAGACCGCGACCGACGTCCGGACCGTCGAGACCCAGCGGCCCACGTTCGCCGAGGACGACCTGTTCGCGACGCTGCAGAGCAAGGGCGTGGAGGTCAACGCCGACCCACCGGACGCCCCTCCCCCGCTCATCCAGCAGGTCCTGCTGGGGTTCGGACCCACCCTGCTGCTGGTCGGGCTGCTGCTGTGGTTCGCCCGGCGCAGCGCCTCGGGCCTGTCCGGCCTCGGCGGGTTCGGCCGGTCCCGCGCCACCCGCTACCAGGCCGACGCCGGGCCGCGGACGACGTTCGCCGACGTGGCCGGCATCGACGAGGTCGAGCACGAGGTGCGGGAGATCGTCGACTTCCTCCGCGACCCGCAGCGCTACACCCGCCTCGGGGCGCGGATCCCGCGGGGCGTGCTGCTCTCCGGACCGCCCGGGACGGGTAAGACGCTGCTCGCCCGGGCCGTGGCCGGCGAGGCCGGGGTGCCGTTCTTCTCGATCTCCGCCTCCGAGTTCATCGAAGCGATCGTCGGCGTCGGGGCCAGCCGGGTGCGGGACCTGTTCGACCAGGCCAAGCAGGTGGCGCCGTCGATCATCTTCATCGACGAGCTCGACGCGATCGGGCGGGCGCGCGGCGGCGCCTTCTCCGCCGGTGGGGTCGACGAGCGGGAGCAGACCCTGAACCAGGTCCTCACCGAGATGGACGGGTTCCAGGGCAACGAGGGTGTCGTCGTCCTCGCCGCCACCAACCGCCCGGAGATCCTGGACCCGGCCCTGCTCCGGCCGGGACGCTTCGACCGCCGGGTGAGCGTGAACGCGCCGGACCTGGCCGGGCGGCTGGCGATCCTGCGGGTGCACAGCCGCAGCGTCCCGCTGGCGCCGGAGGTCGACCTCGCCGCCGTGGCCGCCGCGACACCCGGGATGGTGGGCGCGGACCTGGCCAACCTGGTCAACGAGGCGGCGCTGGCGGCGGCCGCGCACGGCCACGAGCGGGTCACCGGCACCGACTTCGGCGAGGCCCTGGAGAAGGTCCTGCTGGGCACCGTGCGCGGCATCATGCTCTCGCCGGAGGAGAAGCTGAGCACCGCCTACCACGAGTCGGGCCACGCCCTGCTCGGCATGCTGACCCCGGGCGCCGACCCGGTGCGCCGGGTGACGATCATCCCGCGCGGCCAGGCGCTCGGCGTGACCGTCCAGACCCCGCAGGACGACCGGTACGGCTACACGGAGCGGTACCTGCGCGGCCGCATCGTCGGGGCGCTGGGGGGCCGCGCCGCCGAGGACGTCGTCTACGGCGAGGTCACGACCGGAGCCGAGAGCGACCTGGACCAGGCGACCCGGCTCGCCCGCCAGATGGTCGGCCGCTGGGGCATGTCCCCGGCCGTCGGTCCCGTCTCGGTCCTGCCGCGCCCCGACCAGGGCTCGCCGTTCGAGGGGGACGGCGTCGCACCGGCCACCCGTGAGCTGGTCGACACCGAGGTCCGCCGGCTCATCGAGGACTGCTACACCGAGGCGGTCGGCACCCTGCGCGACAACCGGGACCAGCTCGACCGGCTCGCGCACGCCTTGCTCGAGCGGGAGACCCTCGACGAGGACGAGGCGTACGCGGCCGCCGGGATCCCCCGACAGGCCGCGCCGGACGCCGTCGCTCGCGGGGAGACCGCCGGGACGAGCCGGGCGCCGGGGCTGCCACCGGAGGCGGCGGTGCACGACGGGTGACCCGGCCGGCCCCCGAGCCGACACCCCGCCCGGTCACCGCGGCTCCGGCTCCTGAGCGCCGCGCGCCGTGCCGAGGTGGTGCGTCGCGGCCGCGCTCAGGGCGGCGACGTCGACGGCGACCGTGACGATGGTCGCTCCCTCGGCGGCGAAGCCGGCGGCCTCCTCCCCGCTGTAGGCGTGCACGCCGACGGGCACGCCTGCGGCGACGGCCCGCGCGACGATGGAGGACAGCACGCCGCGCAGCTCCTCCCGACGCTCCGGGCCGGTCAGCCCCAGCGAGAGGGACAGGTCGCCCGGTCCGACGTACACGCCGTCCAGCCCGTCGACGCTGAGGAGGGCGTCGAGGTCCTCGAGCGCGGTCGCCGCCTCCACCATGACGACCACCAGCGGCCGGTCGGCCCCTCCGGAGAGCCGTCCGATCGACCGCCCCCCGGCCGGTGCGTAGCGGCTGGCGGCGACGACCTCGCGGGCGTGGTCGGCGTCGCGCACGTTGGGCACGATGACGCCGCGGGTGCCCAGGTCGAGCGGGCGCCCGACGTCGGCGAAGGCCGGGCTGCGGGTCCGGACGAGCGGCACCGAGCCCGCCGCGGTGATCGCCGCCGCGACGCCGGGCAGCTCGGCCTCGGCCGTGGCGCCGTGCTGCAGGTCGACGACGACGTAGTCGGCTCCGGTCCGCGCCAGCACCTCGCCGGTCACCGCGCCGGGCAGCAGGCTCCACAAGCCGTGGCAGGCCCGCCCTCGGGACCACCGCTCCCGCAGGTCGGCCTCGCTGGACGCCATCCCGGGCCCACCCCTCACCGTCGTCCGCCTCGCCGCGCAGATCCTGCTCCACGGCTGGACCGCGCGCGACCGAGGCGACCGTCCGCGTCAGCGCGGTCCGGGGCGTCCGGCGGGTCGGGCGCGGACCAGTGCGCACGCCCGGACCGCGGTCACCGCCAGGCCCCCGACCGCGGCGACGGTCAGCAGGACCGCGACCGCGGGCGCGCTGAGCGCCAGCTGCCAGTGGGTGAACGTCCGCCCGAGACCGGCGCGCACCAGCGCCGGGAGGCAGGCCAGCAGCACCGCTGGGAGGACTGCCGGGACCAGGCGGACGGCGGTGACCCATCGGCGCCGGCCGCGTCGACGGGCCGCCCAGGACGGTCCCCGCACCAGGCCCCGTCCCACCGCGACGGCCGTGGCGAGGACGGCGGCGGCCAGCAGACCGGCGGTCCACAGCGTGCTGCGGATGCCCGGTGCCGGCCGGTCGGTGAGCAGCGCCGCCATGCCGTCGGCGACGTGGGCGGTGTCGGCGAGCGCGCTGTTGCCGTTGTAGAGCAGCGCGAACCCCAGGTCGGTGCCCGGCAGCAGCACCTGCTGGGCCGAGGAGGTGGACAGCACGCCGGTGTGCTCCAGCCGCTCCGGACCGGTGCCCGACCGCACCCGCTGCCAGCCCATGGCGTAGCCGCCGGGGACGCCGTCGGGCGGGGTGTGGCTCTCCGCCAGCAGCTCCGGTGAGAGCAGGGCTCCGCCGTCCGTGGTGCGCCCGGTCGTCTGGAACCGCAGCCAGCGCGCCGTGTCCGCCGCCGTCGTCACCACGCCGCTGGACCCGGCGAGGAGACCGTCGAGCTCGTCGCGGGCCACGGGGCAGCCGAAGAGCAGCACCGACCCGCGGGCGAGACGGGGCAGGTGCGCGCCGTCTGCGGTGGTCGTCAGCGACACGGTGTCGGTCATGCCGAGGGGCGCGAAGACCTGCTGGTCGAGGTACCGCGCGAGCGGGATCCCGCTGACCACCTCCACCAGCCGGCCGAGCACCTGGTAGTTCAGGTCGGAGTACCGGAACCGGGTGCCGGGCTCGCCGACCAGCCGTGCGGTGCGCAGCAGGGCGACGCGGGTGCGCAGGTCGGTCGCTCCGTCGTCGACGATCCCGGGGTAGCCGGCGTCGGTGAGCCCGCTGGTCTGGTTGAGCAGGTGGCGGACGGTCACGCGGTCGGCTCCCGCCGCCTCCCGCGGGGCGAACTCGGGGAGGGCGGCGCGGACCGGCGCGTCGAGGTCGAGGCGGCCCTCCTGCACCAGCCGGAGCACGGCCACCGCGGTGAACGACTTGCTCAGCGACGCGACCCGGAAGCGGGTGCGCGGCGTGACCGTGCCGCCGCGCCCGTCGTCCCCGAGGCCGGCGAGGAACGTGCTGCGGTCGCCGTCGACCACCGCCGCGGCCACGCCGGGCAGCCGCGTCCTGGCCAGCGCGGCCTCCAGGAGGCCGGTCAGCCGCGCCGCATGGGGGCCGGGCGCCTGTGCGGCGGCGGGTCCGGCTCCGGTCGTCGCGACGAGCCAGGCGAGCAGCGTGCAGGCGAGCAGCCGGAGGAGCCGGGCGTGCACGGGCGCAGGCGGGGTGGTCAGGCGGCCGTGACCTCCAGCGGCAGCCGGTTGACGGCCACCATCGTCCAGGGGTTGCGCTGCTCGACCGGCTCGTCGGCGGCCACCTCCACGTCGCGGTAGCGCTGCAGCATCAGCCGCAGGGCGACCCGTGCCTCCAGCCGCGCCAGCGGCGCGCCGAGGCAGAAGTGGATGCCGTGCCCGAAGGACAGGTGCGGGTTGGGCGAGCGGTGGACGTCGAACCGGTGCGGCTCGGCGAAGACGCGCTCGTCCCGGTTGGCCGCGGTCAGCCAGGGCAGCACCACCTGCCCGGCCGGGATGCGCACGCCGGCCACCGTGGTGTCGACCGTGGAGATCCGGGCCAGGCGAGGGAAGGGGGTGCGGGTCCGGAGCACCTCCTCGATCGCGGCCGGGAGCAGCGCCGGGTCGGCCCGCACCTCGGCGGCGGCGTCCGGGTTCTCCTGGAAGCAGAGCACGCTGTTGCCCAGCGTGGCGGTGGTGGTGATGTGCCCGGCTATGAGCAGCAGCCCGACGAAGCCGATGATCTCCTCGTCGGCCAGCCGCTCACCGTCGACCTCGGCCTGGACCAGCTGGCTCGTCAGGTCCTCGCCCGGGGACGCCCGCCGGGACCGGATGTGGTCCAGGAAGTAGGCGTTCATCTCGCGCATGGTCGGCGCGACGGCCTCCACGGCCCGCTCGCCGGCCTCGCGCAGTGACTCGTCGGGGTCGATCTCCTGGCTGAACAGCGCGTCGGCCCACGTGCGGAACAGCGCCCGGTCGGCGGTCGGGACGCCGAGCAGTTCGGCGATCACGATCACCGGCAGCGGGTAGGCCAGGGCGTCGACCAGGTCGAACCGCTCGGGGACCTGGTCCAGCAGCTGGGTGGTCAGCTCGGCGATGCGCGGCTCCAGGTCGGCCACGACCCGCGGCGTGAACGCCTGGCTGACCAGGGTGCGCAGCTTGCGGTGCTGCGGCGGGTCCATCCGCACGATGTTCCCGCGCGAGAACAGCGCGAAGTCGTCCTGGTCGGGCTGCAGCGCGGTCAGGTCGGAGGAGAACACGGCCGGGGCGGACAGGACCGCGACGGCCTCGGGATGACCCAGCACCTGCCAGCACTGCTGCCGGTCGTCGAAGTGGACCTGGCCCTGCGCGCGGCCGGCCTCGAGCCACGCGAGCAGGTCCTCGAACGCCGGTCGGGTGGTCGTCATGGCTGCTCCCTCCCCCTCGGAGGCGGTGCCCGCGCCGTCGTCGAGCCGGCGGACGGAGAGCCGGTCCGGCTGCGCGGGAGCCCCTGCAGGAGACGACGATCGTCGCCCGACCTCTCTCCGACAACCGACTTCCGGCCCGGCTCCACCGCCCCTGGAGGAGTCCGCCTCCTGGTGCGTGGCCGGCGCTCGGTTCCACGGCGCGGTCGTCCCGGCCGGCTCGGACGCCCCGGTGCCGACGCCGACGTCCACGACGTCCGCCATGCCCGCCATGCCCGCCATGCCCGCCATGCCCGCCAGCGGACGGTGGACGGCGGTGGCGATCCGCGGGTCGGCCCGGCGCGTGGCCGCGTGGCCGCGGACGATGCGGGCGTAGCGGCGCACGGCCCCACATGGCTCCCGGAGGTCCGGAGGCTCGCGCACGCCGGCGGACGGGTGCCCGTCGGACCCGGAGCCGTGCGCGCACCGACCGCGATCGGGCGCTGACGCCACGAGCACGGCGCGCGCCGACCGCTCCAGACCGGCGGGGCTCGGCCGGGGCGGTGGACGGTGGCCTTGATCCCCGCCCGAGCTCGTGGTCCACAGTGACGCCCACGGGCCGCGGGCTCGCCGACGACCCGCGCCGCCCCTCCCTTGGACCCGCTCGCCTCCCCCGGGGGGCCACCGTGACCCGGACCCACCGAGCTCGAGCCCATGGGACCACCCCGACGCGCCGGACCCCCGAGGAAGAGGACCCATGACCGAGCCGACCCCCGCCCCCGTCGTCGCGGCAGCCGACGACCCGGGCACCGTCCTGGTCGTCGGGGCGGGGCCCGTGGGCCTGACGGCGGCGTGCGAGCTGGTCCGCCAGGGCGCCCGCGTCCGGCTCGTCGACGCCCTGCCCGAGCCGACCGACCAGTCGCGGGCGGTCGTCATCCACGCGCGCACGCAGGAGCACCTGGCGGCGATGGGCGTGCTGGACCGGGTCGCCGCCGAGGGGGTCGCGATCACGGCGATCGAGCTCGCCACCGGGCGGGAGGCCACGCCCCGGGTGCACCTCACCACCGAGGACCTGGACTCCCGGTACCGGCGCGTGCTGGACCTGGCCCAGCCGCGGACGGAGTCGATCCTCACCGCGCGGGCGGCCGAACTGGGCGTCGCCGTCGAACGCGGGATCTCCCTCGCGGACCTGGTCCAGGACGACGACGGGGTGACCGTCACGCTCACCTCCCCGACCGGGACCACGCGGCACCGGTACGGCTGGGTCGTGGGCACCGACGGGGGCCACAGCCGGGTCCGGGCGGCCGTCGGCACCCGGCTCGAAGGCGTGTTCCGGGGACAGCACTTCCTCTTCGCCGACGTGGCCGTGGCCACCGGGATGTCCACGGACACCATCCGCATGTCCGCCCACCCGGACGGACTCGCCGCCGAGTTCCCGATGCCCGGCGGACGCGGCCGGTTCATGTTCCAGGTGGGCGCCCCCGAGGCGGGCGCCGTGCCGACCCTGGGGCAGGCCCGGCAACTGGTCGACGAGCGGCTGGGCGCGCGGTGGCAGATCAGCGACCCGAGGTGGCTCGTCCACTTCGAGGTGCACCACGGTCAGGTCCCGCAGTACCGCCACGGCCGGGTGTTCCTCGCCGGGGACGCCGCGCACGTCCACAGTCCCGCGGGCGGGCAGGGCATGAACACCGGCATCCAGGACGCGGTGAACCTGGCCTGGAAGCTGGCGCTGGCGAGCACCGGCCGGGCCGGGCCCGCCCTGCTCGACAGCTACCACGCCGAGCGGCACCCGGTCGGCGCCGCGGTGGTCCGGACGACGACCCGGATGACCGACGCGATGGCCACGGCGGGAGCCGCGGCCCACCTGCGCGACCTCGCACTCCTCGTGCTGGGGCACGTCCGGGCGCTGGAGGACGAGGTCGCCTCAGGCCTGGCCGAGACGGCCGTCGCCTACCGCAGGAGTCCCGTCGTCAGCGGCTCGGGGGACGGCCTGCGGCACGCCTCCCCCGGGGACCACGCGCCGGACGTCCCCGGGCTCTCCACGGTCTCCGGTGGTCGGGCCTGGATCGGCGACCTGCTCCGCCGGCCCGGGCACCTGCTCCTCAGCACCGACGACGACCCCGGGGTGCTCGAGCGGCTGCGCGCCGCGCTGGGCTCCCTCGGCACGGTGGTGCCCGTGGTCGCGGACGCTGCCGGGGCCCCCGCGGACGCGCTGGTGGACCCGGCGGGGGCGGTGGCCCGGCGCTACGGCATCGGGGACCGCGGGATGGCCCTCATCCGGCCCGACGGCTACCTCGGCCACCTGTCCCGCCGGGCCGACGACGAGGCCCTGAGCGCCCACCTGACCGCGCTCCTGCAGCGGGAGCGGGCGGGGCAGCGGTGACCGGCCCGGCGTGGGTCCTGGACGAGGACGAGGCGCTGGAGCTGCTCGCCTACCTCGTCACGGCCGCGCGGACCCAGGCCGACGAGGCCGCCGAGTACGGCCCGATGCGCCTGCTGACCGCCGCCCGCCGGCTCGCCGAGCGGGTCGCGCCCCGGTCGTCCGACGCGACGGCCGCCTTCCTGGAGGGGCCGTTGTCCCGGGTGCCGGAGCTGGCGGTGCCGCGCGAGGGCCGCGAGGAGTACCTCGCGCGCCTCGACCAGTTGTGCCGGGAGCTCGCGGCGCACCTCACCGCGCGGTTCGCCGACGGGGAGCGCGGGTGACCGGGCCGCACCCGGGCGACGCCGACGCCGTGCTCGCCGCCATCCGGAGCCGCCGCGTGGTGCGCGCGATGACCGACGACCCCGTGCCGAGGGCGACCCTCGAGGCGATCCTCGACGCCGGCCGGTGGGCACCGACCGCCGGCAACCGGCACCTCCAGCGGTTCGTCGTGACCGACGACCGCCCGACCCTGCGGGTCCTGCGGATGGTGTCGCCGGGCATGCTCCCGCGCCCGACCGCGGCGATCGCGATCTGCACCGACCGCCGGCTCGCCGCCGAGTACGGCTTCCCCCCGGACGCCGCCGGCCCGCACAGCGACGTGGGCGCGGCGGCGGCGACCCTGATGCTCGCCGCCTCCGCGCTCGGCATCGGCGCCGGCCCCGTGACCTCGTTCAGCCGCGCGGCGGTCGGGGTGGTGCTGCGGTTGCCCGAGGGCTGGGTCGCCGAGATGCTCCTGTGCCTGGGCCTGCCCGCAGCCGGCGGACCGGCACCGATGGCCGGGCGGCGCCGCCTGACCTGGCGCGACCTGACCACCTGGGTCCCTCCCGAGCAGGCGCTCCCGCCGGGGACACCCGCGTGACGTCCACCCCGGGGCGGCCGTCGCGCGTCCCGCTGCGTCAGGTGGACGGCGCCTCCTCGGCGTCGTCGTCGGGCAGCTCCTGGGGCACGCCCTCGGACGGCTTCCGGTGCCGCTCGGGGTCCAGGTCCTGCGCCAGCCGCTGCTCCACCTCGGGGGGCTGTTCCGCATCCGTCATGCCACGACTGTCCCCCTCCTCCCGGTCCCCGGCACCGCGGCACCGCTCCGCTCGGCACGCCCGCGGACGGCGTACCGTCCTGGCACGGAGCCGCTCAGGTTCCCGATGAGGGAGCACCCATGGCCGACAAGTCCCCTCGACACTCGATGTCGAAGAAGTCCGGCAAGTCGATCAAGGAGAAGCGCGTCGAGCGCAAGGCCAAGGCCGACGCCACGTCGCAGATGGAACGGCTGACACGGGACGGCAAGCGCTGAGCCCGCCGGCTCCCCGACCGTGAGACCCGGCCCGTGAGCACCGAGCCGCAGTCCCCCGACGCCCGCACCGCGAGCGGACGCGCTCCCGGCCAGCTCCCGGAGGGGAGCGCCGAGGAGCGCGCCGACATCGCCGAGGACCGGCGTCGGCAGCGGGAACTCGACGACGCCGAACTGGGCGGGGAGGCCTGAACGTCGCGCCCCCGGTGCCGCCGTCGGGTGACACCACCAGCCGGCGGCACAGGCGCCCCGGCGCGCGGGTCCTGCGCGGCCGCGGGAGTGACCGCGGGGGTAGCGTCGACACGGCTGGAGGAGGCCCCATCGCCACACACCGCGGACGCTGCGCTGACACCCATCTCGGCTGCCCCTGCCGGGGCGACGAGACCATCCACGAGGAGCGCGCCCGCGAACTCGGCGAGGCTCGCACGCGATCGCACGAGTCCGTCGCGTGCCCCGAGTGCGGGTCCGCCACGACGCCGCTGGCCCTCCTGGCGTGGGGGAACTGCCGGGCGTGCCGCACGGCCCAGTCCCGGCTGACCGACCCCCTGCGCTGGTGACCGGCGTCCCGGCCTGAGACCTGCCTCTCGTTCCGGGTGCAGGCCCCCGCACCGGCGAACAGCCCCGTACAGTCGGCGTCGGTCGCTGTCGTGCCTCTGCCTCGTTCCCGAACGTCCGCAGTCGTCTCTGCCTGACGTTCCTCTCGGTCCTGCCGGTCGGTGCGGCGACCCGGGACCGGTGTGTGCCGGTCCTGACACCCCCAGCACGGAGAAGAGAACGACATGGCTCAGGGCACTGTGAAGTGGTTCAACGCGGAGAAGGGCTTCGGCTTCATCGAGCAGGACGGCGGCGGCGCCGACGTCTTCTGCCACTTCTCGGCGATCACCGGGACCGGGTACCGGTCGCTGGACGAGGCGCAGCGCGTCGAGTTCGACATCACCCAGGGCCAGAAGGGCCCGCAGGCGGAGAACGTCCGCGCGATCTGAGCACCGGGAGCGGGGCCACGGCGTCGTCCGCCGTGGCCCCGTTCCTCCGCTGATCGCCTCGTCAGCCGGCCGGGCCCGACTCCGGCAGCGCCCCGTGCAGCTGCCGGCGCGAGCTGGTGTCGAACTCGGCGAACACCTCGCGCGGGTGCCACGACCAGCTCCCGCCGCGCGCGACCAGCCGGTCCGGTGCCGCGCACTCGCGGTCCCGACCGCGGAGCACGGGGCCCGCGCACGCCCGACGGGGCTCCGGTGCGTCGCTCCGGTGGTTGTCCGGGGGATCGCGCCGCTCCTACGATCGCCCGTGCCTCCTCCCCCGGCGGCCCGGGCACCACCGGGGTCCGGAGGACCGAGGACCCGTCAGGTGACGGGGTCCCGACCGGCGCGACGGCGCCGGGGACCGGGCGACACCCGGCCGGGTCCGCACCACCGCCGCACCCGCGCCGGCACGGGAGGTCGACCATGAGGATCGTCGTCATCGGCGGTACCGGGCGCATCGGCTCCTCCGTCGTCGCGAAGCTCGCCGCGCAGGGCCACGAGGCGGTCCCCGCCGCACCCTCCACCGGCGTCGACACGATCACCGGCGAGGGGCTGGCCGACGTGCTCGCCGGCGCCGCGGTGCTCGTCGACGTCTCGAACTCGCCCTCCTTCGAGGACGCCGCCGTCCTGGAGTTCTTCGAGACCTCGACCCGCAACCTCCTCGAGGCCGCGGCCGCGGCCGGCGTCGGTCACCACGTCGCGCTCTCGGTCGTGGGCACCGACCGCCCGAACGACATCGGCTACTTCCGGGCCAAGCGCGCCCAGGAGAAGCTGGTCCAGGGATCGCCGATCCCCTGGTCGATCGTCCACGCGACGCAGTTCTTCGAGTTCCTCGTCCCCATCGCGCAGGCCGCCACCGACGGCGACACGGTGCGCCTGCCACCCGCGCTCGTCCAGCCCATCGCGGCCGACGACGTCGCCACGGCGGTCGCCCGGACCGCGCTGGGCACACCACTCCACGGCGTCGTCGAGGTCGCCGGGCCCGAGGTCTTCCGGCTCGACGAGTTCGTCCGGCACGGCCTGCGCGCCCGGTCCGATCCCCGCACCGTCGTCACCGATCCCTCCGGCCGCTACTACGGCGCCGAGATCGAGGAGCGCACCCTCCTGCCCGGGGAGGGCGCCGTCCTGTTCGACACCCGCTTCGAGGACTGGCTCCGCACCGCGTCCCAGCGGTAGGTCGCGGAGCACCGGACCGGTCCCCGAGACCCCGGAGGGCGATGACCCGTGGACGACCCATCCGACGTCCCCGCGCCACGGACCCGGCACAGCCCGGCGCGAGCGGCCGGCGCGGACCCCGCGGCCCCCGCCGGGGCGAGCACCGCGCGCTCCCCGGGCCTGCCGGTCGTGGGCGAGCTCATGCGGCCGCCGACGACGATCGAGCCGGCGGCGCACCTGGCCGCGGTGGCCTACCTGCTCGCGCACGCGCACGAGTCGGCGCTCGTCGTGACGGCCGACGGCACCTCCGAGCCCCTCGCGGTCGTCACCGACGCCGAGATCACCCGGGCGGTCGCCGACGGTCGGGACCTCGAGACCACGCGCGTCAGCCAGCTGCTCCCCCGGCGGCCCTCGACCGTCAGCACCGGTGTGGACGCCGCCGAGGCCGCCCGGTTGATGCTGTCCACCGGGGTCCGGCACCTGCCGGTCGTCGACGGCCGGCGGCTGGTCGGGACGGTCGACCTCGCCGACGTCTGCCGGGCGCTCCTGGCGTCCGGGCTGGTCCCCGTCGCACCGGAGGCCCCCTGACCACGGCGCGACCGGGCCCGTGGCCTCACTGGTCCCCGGGCCCGGCCGCGTCCGCCGAGGGGTCAGCGCGCCGAGGTGGCCCGTCGGCCGGCGGTGCGTGAGGACTCCAGCACCGTCCTCGCGACCACGGCCGCGCACACCGCCGCGGTGGTCGCCACCACCGCGGTGACGCCGAGGGAGTCGGCCGCCAACGGGAGCAGCAGGACGACCACGGCGGCACCGAGGACCAGGCCCGGCCGGATGACCGGCCGGGCCACGAGCGGCACGTGCACCGCCCACAGCAGGACCAGGAACACGGCCACCGGGACGGTCACCGCGTAGCCGACGCCGACCGCGGATACGTCGAGGTGGTGGCCGGTCTGCTCGACCGCGACCTCGAGCCCGGCGCCGACGGCGGCGAGGGCCGCGAAGATGCCGTAGTGGCCGTAGCCCCACAGGAACGACCGGTCCCGGTGGGCGGCCAGGCCGGGCCCGGCCGGCTGCAGGAAGTACAGCCACCACAGCGCGAAGAGCAGCACCAGCGAGGCGACCCCGACGGTCAGCAGTGACCAGTGCAGGCCCCGCGCCGCGAAGGCCGCCTGCACCCCCGTGGAGGCGGCCAGCACGCTCTCGCCGAGCACGATGATCACGAACAACCCGTACCGCTCGGCGATGTGGTGCGGGTGCCAGCTGGTGCGCCGCGTCCGCTCCGCCCACCGCGGGACGGCCAGCTCCAGGACGACGAGGACGAGGAACACCGGCACCAGGGAGCCCTCCGGGAGCACGCCGGCCTCGGCCAGGACCAGGCGCACCTGCCAGCCGAGCTGCACGAGCGAGGTGCCCGCCGCGTAGCGCAGTGCCGTGCTGCGGCCCTCGGGGTGCTCGGCGGCGGCGCGCAGCCACTGCCCGACCAGGCCGACGCGCATCACCAGGTAGCCGACGGTGACCGCACGGTAGTCCGCCTCCTCGAAGGCCACCGGGACGCCGGCCGCGAGCACCAGCACCCCGGCCATCTGCAGCATGGTCAGCAACCGGTAGGGGACGTCGTCGGTGTCGTAGGACGAGGCGAACCAGGTGGAGTTCATCCACGCCCACCAGATGGCGAAGAACACCTGCAGGAAGGGCGCGACGTCCTCGAGCGCGTGGCCCGCGGCGATCCCGTGCGCCAGCTGCGCGGTGATGCTGGCGATGGCCACGACGAAGGTGAGGTCGAACAGGAGCTCCAGCGGGCTGGCGACCCGGTGCGGCTCGTCGCTCGCCCGCTCCCTCATCGGGACGCGGATCCGGCTCCTCGGGGCTCCGTCCTCACCCGTCACCCGGCCAGCCTAGGGACTGGGGGTGGCGGCGCTCCGGGACCAGTTCGCGTCGTCGTGCCACCGCGGCCGGCCGCCGCGCCTGCCGAGCGCGGCGCCGGGCCCGTTCGGTCAGCGTCTGCGCGCGGCGAGCACCCGTGCCTCGGCGTCCGGCCCCGGACCGACCGATGGCAGGCGCAGCACGAACACCAGCCCGAGCACCCACCACGCGGCCAGGATCACCCACTCGTACGGCCACACCAGCGCCGCCGGCATGCCGGGGAGGAAGAGGACCCCCAGGCCGACGGCGAGCACGGCGGCCAGCACACCGGTCGCCTGGCCACCGGGCGCGCGGAAGGGGCGGCTCATGTCGGGTTCACGACGCCGGAGGACGACGAAGCTCACCGCCACCATGATGTAGGCGACGGTGATGCTCAGCCCACCGGCGTCGACCATCCACACCAGCGTCTGCCGTCCGAAGAGCGGCGCGACGACGGAGAGCCCCCCGATGAAGAGCAGGGCGTTGCCGGGCGTGCGGTACCGGGGGTGGAGCCGCCCGAACCAGGCGGGCACCATCCCCGACTGCGCCAACGCGTAGAGCAGCCGGCTGGCCCCGATGAGGAAGCCGTTCCACGAGGTCAGGATCCCGGCGATGCCACCGATCACCAGGATGTCGCCCATCAGGTCGCTGTCCCACAGCGCCGCCATGCCGTCGGCGGCCGCCAGCTCCGAGGCGGCGAGCTCGCCGACCGGCAGCGACGACCCGACCGTCAGCATGATCAGGACGTACCAGCCGACGGCCATCCCCACCGAGAGCAGCAGCAGCTGACCGATCCGCCGGTGGGACAGGTCGATCTCCTCCGCCGACTGCGGGATGACGTCGAAGCCCACGAAGAGGAACGGCGTCGCCACCAGCACCGTGATCAGGCCGGCCGCGCCACCGGTGAACAGCGGCTGCATGTTCTCGGTGTCCCCGCCGACGAGGCTGCCCACGAGCAGCGCGAGCCCGACCGCGAGGAGGAAGAGGACCGCCACGGTCTGGAACACCGCGGCCGGCCGGACGCCGACGTAGTTGAGCGCGGTCATCACCACGGCCGCGACCACCCCGACCGCCGCCCAGCTGGCGTACACGTCGTAACCGGCGACCGTCCACAGCCGTCCGACCAGCATGTCCGGGAAGAGGTAGAGCATGGTCTGCGGCAGGGCGACCGCCTCGAACGCGACCACGGAGACGTACCCGAGGACCAGCGCCCACGAGGTGACGAACGCCGGCCGGCTGCCCATGGCCCGGAGGGCGTAGTTGTGCTCCCCACCGACGTGCGGCATCGCGGACACCAGTTCGGCGTAGGTCAACCCGACCAGGGCGACCACCACCCCACCGATGACGAAGGCGAGCGCGGCCCCGAAGGTGCCGGCACCCTCCAGGAAGCCGCCGGTGAGGACGATCCAGCCGAAGCCGATCATGGCCCCGAAGGCGACCGCCAGCACGTCCCACCGCCCGAGGGTCCGGACGAACCCGCCGTGCTCGCGCTCAGACATCGCAGCTCCTTCACCGGCCCGGAGGCAGAGGGAGTACCTGTCCGTCGACGGGATCCTCCCGTCCCCGCGCCGTCCCGGCACGGCGAGCCGAGGAGCACGCCGCCGCTGGGCGGAGCGGGCGCGGCCGGCTCGTCCCGCAGGGGTCAGTCGGTGCGGCTCCCGTCCGGGTCGGTCTCGCCGGCGGGCGAGGACGCGGAGTCCCCCGGCGCGCCGGACTCCGCGGTGTCACGGTCTGCGGAGCCGGGGTCCTGCGAGCCGGGGTCCTGCGAGCCGGGGTCTGCCGAGCCGGGGTCCGCCGAGCCGGGGTCCGGGGCGCCGGGCCCGGAGGTGGGCGGGGTCTCCGTGCCCGCGGAGTCGCTGGGTGCGCCGGTTCCGGTGGCGTCGGGCTCGGTGGCGTCGGGCTCGGTGGCGTCGGGCTCGGTGGCGTCGGGCTCGGTGGCGTCGGGCTCGGTGGCGTCGGGCTCGGTGGTCCCTGCCTCCGGTGCGCCCGTCCCGGGGGAGGTCGTCCCCTGGGCGCCGTCCTCCGCAGGTGCGGGGTCCGTCGTGTCGCTGGGCGCGGGAGGGCTCTCCGTGCCCGGCACGGCGGTCCCCGGAGCCGTGCCCGGCGCGGGCACGGTGTCGGTGCCGGCACCGGTCGGCGTCCCCGCGGTCGGGTCGGCACCGGGCGGGGACTCCGGCGCGGTGCGCACCGGGGCCTCCTCGGGAGCGGGCGCCGCGTCGTCCGCCCGGGACGGGGGCCCCGCCTCCGCGGGCCCGGGCGTCCCACCGGTCCCGGCGGGCTCCTCCACCGTGACCTCGGCGGGCGGCGGGGCCGGGGCGACCGCGACGTGGACCTGCACCCGGTCACCGGCGTGGAGCGGCGTGCCGACCGGGTCGACCCGCGTCACGGTGCCCGGGGGCGAGTCGGCGGTGACCTGGTCCAGCCGCTCCACCAGGAGGCCGAGCGCGCTCAGCTCGGCGACGACCTCGTCGACCGGACGCCCCCGGTGCTGATCCGCGTCCAGCACGACGCCGACGTCCGCGGATGCGGATGTGGATGCGGACGGCGAGGGGACCGCACCGGTGGCCCCTCCCCCGTCGGACGGGTCGCGCAGCGCCGCGAGGACGCCGACGACGAGGAGCACGAGCAGCGGGACGAGCGCCAGCGCCAGCACCAGCACCAGTGCCCGGCGACGCCGGGGCCGCGGTGGAGGGCTCTTCGGCGTCCCGGACCCGTGGGGCACCGGCGGGAGGGCAGGCCCGACGGGACGGGTGCGGGCTGCGGTGTCCTGCACCTGACGCCGGATCGTCCCCTCGACCGCACTCAGGAAGGCGCTCCCGTCGGCCAGGCGCGCCTCGGGGTCCTTGGCCAGCGCCGAGTCGATGAGCTCGCGCACCCCGGCGGGCAGGTCGGCGGGCAGCGGCTCCGGTTGTTCCTGGACCTGCTTGAGGGCGAGGGTCACCGGGTTGTCGCCCTCGAACGCGGCGTGCCCGGTGAGTGACTCGTAGCCGACCAGACCCAGGGCGTACACGTCGCTGGCCGGGCCGGCCTGCTGTCCCTGGGCCTGCTCGGGCGACATGTACTGCGGCGTGCCGATCACCTGACCGGTCCGGGTGAGCGGCACGCTGCCCGCCGACCAGGCGATCCCGAAGTCGGTCAGCTTCACGGCACCGTCGTCGCGGACCAGGATGTTCGCCGGCTTCACGTCGCGGTGGACGACGCCGGCGCGGTGCGCCTCGGCCAGCCCGGCCGCGGCCTGCTCGAGGACCGACAGCGCGGTCTGCGTGCTGAGCCGTCCCTCGGCGGCGAGACGCTCGGACAGCGGCGCGCCCTCCACGAGCTCCATGACCAGGTACGCGACGTTCTCCCCGGCCTCCGTCGTCGTCTCCCCGTAGTCCAGGACGGCGGCGATGTTCGGGTGACGCAGGGCCGCCGCGTGCCTGGCCTCGGCGCGGAACCGGGCGGCGAAGGTCGGGTTGTCGGCGTACTGGCTGCGCAGGACCTTGACCGCTACGGGACGGTCGACGTGGTGGTCGTGGCCGCGCCAGACCTCGCCCATCCCACCGGTGGCGATCAGCTGCTCGAGCTCGTAGCGGTCGCCCAGGATCTGCCGGCCCCTCTCGACCGTGGTCACGCCTGCTCCGTCCGTTCCGGTGTGCGAGGTCGCTGCCCGCCCCCTGTGGAGTTCCCCGCATCCGTGGCGCTACACGGCTCCGGGCGCACGCGGCGGGTCCCGGTCGCGACCGTCCCGCCGCGGCCGGGCCGTCGGAGGAGGCTGCACGGCCTCCCGGCAGCGGCACGGCAGCCCTGCGATCGACGGGTGACCGGCGCGGGCGCCGGGTACCTGCTGCACGCCCACCGACGGAACACGGTCCGGAGGTCCGCGGTGCACATGACGCCCCGGGAGCAGGAGCGCCTGTCGATCTTCACCGCCGCCGAGCTCGCCCGGCGGCGGCTGGCGCGCGGCGCCCGCCTGGGAGCGACCGAGGCGATCGCCCTGGTCTGCGACGAGGTCCTGGAGATGGCCTGGGACGGCCTGCCGCTCGGGGAGGTCGTCCGGCGCGCGGGGGACGTCGTGGCCGCCGACCAGGTGCTGCCCGGCGTGGCGACCACCGTGCCCAGCCTGCAGGTCGAGGCGCTCTTCCCGCACGGCACCTCCCTGGTGCACGTGCCCGAGCCGTTCGGCCCGCCGGACCCGGTGGGCCCGGGCGCCGTCCTGTCCCAGGACGGCGAGATCGAGCTCGCTCCGGGCCGCGACCGTCAGGCGGTGGAGGTGACCAACCGCGGCCGGCGGCCGGTGTGGATCTCCTCGCACTTCCCGCTCGAGGAGCTCAACCCGGCGCTGGAGCTCGACCGCGAGGCGGTCCGGGGCTTCCGGCTGGACCTCCCGGCCGGGGTCAGCCTGCAGCTCGCACCGGGCGCCACCCGCGTCGTCCCCGTCGTGGCCCGGGGCGGCCGGCGGTGAGCAGCCTCTCCCGCGACCGCTACGCCGCCCTGTACGGCCCCACGACCGGGGACCTGCTGCGCCTGGCCGACACCGACCTGTGGGTGCGCATCGAGGGGGACGACACCGAGCCCGGCGAGGAACTGCTCGGCGGCTGCGGCAAGACCGCCCGCCACGGGCTGCTCGTCACCGACCGTGCCCCCGGGGACAGCGCCCTGGACATGGTCGTGCTGGGCGTCGTGGTGATCGACCCCCTGCTCGGGGTGCGCAAGACGAGCATCGGCATCAAGGACGGCCGCATCGTGGGCACCGGCCGGGCCGGCAACCCGGACGCGACCGACGGCGTCGAACTGGTCGTCGACTCCCACACGGCGATGATCACCGGTGAGGGCCTGGTCGCCACGCCGGGCATCGTCGACTCGCACGTGCACCTGTCCAGCCCCGAGGTCGTCCCCGCGGCCCTGGCCGCCGGCGTCACCTCGCTGGTGGGCATGGGCATCGGCGGCGTCTGGGACATGGGCGCCAACCCGGCGGCCAACCTGCACACCCTCATCACGGGCTGGCGTGACGTGCCGGTGAACGTGGCCTTCCTCGCCCGGGGCTCGACGTCCTCCACCGACCTGCTCGAGCGGGCCGTGCTGGCCGGGTCGGGCGGGTTCAAGATCCACGAGGACTGGGGAGCGACCCCGCGGATCGTCGACACGTGCCTGGGCGTGGCCGAGGAGGCCGACCTCCCCGTGGCCCTGCACACCGACACCCTCAACGAGTCCGGCGCCCTGGCCGACACGCTGTCGGCCACCCGGGGCCGCACCGTGCACGCCTACCACGTCGAGGGCGGCGGCGGGCACCCCGACCTGTTGCAGGTGGTGACCGAGCCGCACGTCCTGACCTCCTCGACCACGCCGACGCTGCCGCTGACCGGGGCGACCGTCGAGGAGCTGCTGCCGATGACCCTGACCGTCCACCGCGGTCACGCCGGGGTCGACAGCGACGTCGCGATCGCCGGCAGCCGCGTCCGCGAGCACGGCATCGCCGCGGAGAACGCGCTGCACGACCTGGGCGCCATCAGCATCGTCAACTCCGACTCGATGGGCATGGGCCGCATCGCCGAGACCGCCCGGCGCACCTGGCAGGTGGCCCACGTGCAGGCGCACCTGGCCGGGGAGGCCGGGCCCGACCACCCGGCCAACGCGCGGGTGCTGCGGTACCTGGCGAAGATCACGCTGAACCCGGCCATCGCGCACGGCATGGCCCACGAGGTGGGGTCGCTGCGGCCCGGCGCGCTCGCCGACATCGCGCTGTGGCACCCGGCCCGGTTCGGCACCGCGCCCGAGCTCGTCCTCAAGTCCGGCTTCGTCGCGTGGGGCACCTCCGGGTCGGGCTCGGGCTCCACCCGGCTGACCCAGCCCCGCGTGCTGCGGCCCTACTTCGGCGGGCTGGGCGCTGCGCCGCGCCGGCTGTCGCGGGTCTTCGTCTCCGAGCAGTGCCTCGACGACCCCCGCGCCCGCGGGGCGCTGCCCCCGGGTGTGCGCTACGCCGCCGTCCGGGCGAGCCGCGGGCTGACCAGCGCGGACATGGTCCACAACACCGCCACCCCCGCGGTCGCCGTGCCGACCGGACCGGACCCCGTCCTCGTCGACGGCCGCCCGGTGCCCGTGCACCACGCCACCGACCTGCCGCTCACCCGCCTGCACTCCCTGGCCTGAACGGAGCCACCGTGCTCGACCTGCTGCTGCGCGACGTGCACGTGGTCACCGTCGACGACGCGCGCCCCACGGCGTCGGCCATCGGCGTGCTCGGCGGCCGCATCGTGGGGCTCGACGAGGAGGTCGAGTCGCTGCCCGCGCGGGCCGTCGTGGACGGCGAGGGCGCCGTGGTGGTCCCCGGGTTCGGCGACGCGCACAACCACATGGCCTGGTTCGGCCAGTCCCTGGGCGAGGTGGACCTCTCCGCGGCCGGCACCCTCGCCGCGCTCGAGGAGGCCGTGGCGCGGGACGCCGCCGCCCTGCCCCGCGACACCTGGGTGGTGGGCTCCGGCTACGACGACACGGTCATCGGCGCCCACCCCGACCGTCAGCTGCTGGACCGGGCCGGCGAGGGGCGGCCGGTGTGGCTCAAGCACCGCTCCGGCCACATGAGCGTCGTCAGCAGCGAGGTGCTGCGGCGCTGCGGCGTCCTGGACGGCGACGCCGACGCGCCGGCCGGAGGGGTCGTCGTCCGGGACGGCGCGGGGTCGCCCACCGGGCTCCTCCAGGAGCGGGCCCAGGAGCTGGTCGACGCCCTCGTCAAGCCCTATCCGGTGGACGACGTCGCGGCGGCGCTCGGCCGGGCGAGCGCGGTCTACGCCGCGGAGGGCCTGACCCACGTGGTCGAGGCCGGCATCGGCCTGGGCCTGCTGGGCCGCACCCCGGTCGAGGCCGCGGCCTACACCGTCGCCCGGGAGCGGGCGCTGCTGCGCACCCGCGTGGAGCTGATGGTCGCCAGTGACACGCTGCACCCGCTGAGGGCGCACCCCGACGACGACATCGGCGTGGGGCTCGACCTCGGGTTGCGCACCGGCTTCGGGGACGACCGGCTGCGCCTGGGCCCCATGAAGATCTGGCTCGACGGGTCTCTGATCGGCCGCACCGCCGCGCTCTCCTCACCCTTCTGCGACCACGGGACCGCGGTGTACCAGGACGACCCCGACCGGATGCGCCGCCTGGTGGTCGACGCGCACCGCGCCGGGTGGCGCGTGGCCGCCCACGCCATCGGGGACGACGCCGTCGACCTGGCGCTGGACGCCTTCGCCGAGGCCCGGCGGTCCTCGCCGCGCGACGACGTCCGACACCGCATCGAGCACGCCGGTGTCGTCCGCCCCGACCAGCTGGCCCGCTTCGCCGACCTGGGCGTGGTGCCCGTCCCGCAGCCGCGCTTCCTGTACGCGGTCGGCGACACCATGGCCGCCGCGGTCGGCCCGGAGCGGGCGGACTGGCTCTACCGGCACCGCTCCTTCCTCGAGGCGGGGCTGCGGGTGCCCGGCAGCTCCGACCGGCCGGTCGCCCCTGGTGCGCCGCTGCTCGGCATGCAGTCGATGGTCGAGCGGCTGTCCTCCGGCGGGGCCGTGATCGGCGCCGACGAACGCGTCGGCGCCGCCCAGGCGCTGCGGGCCTACACGATCGACGAGGCGTGGGCCAGCCACGACGAGCGCAGCCGCGGCAGCGTCAGCCCCGGCAAGCTCGCCGACCTGGTGGTCTTGACCGACGACCCGCAGCGCGTCGACCCCGACCGGATCGGCGCCATCGGCGTCCTGGCCACGCTGCTCGGGGGGACGCCGGTGCACGACACCGGTGTGTTCGCCGGCCAGGACCTGCCTGCCACACCCGACCAGCACACCCGAGGAGCGCACCCATGAGCGACTCGACCGCCGTCCCGGCCGGAGCCGGGGCGGGTCCCCGCACCGCGACACCGCACGCGACCGTGAGCAGCCGGGACGCCGGTCGCGTGGCCTTCGCCGCCTTCGTCGGCACCGCCCTGGAGTGGTACGACTACTTCCTCTTCGGCACCGCCGCCGCCCTGGTGTTCAACCGGCTGTACTTCAGCACGCTCGACCCCACGGCGGCGACGCTGGCCGCCTTCGCCACCTTCGGCGTCGGCTTCGTCGCCCGGCCGGTGGGCGCGGTCGTCTTCGGCGCGGTCGGGGACCGCATCGGCCGCCGCCCCGCCCTGCTGATCACGGTGGTCCTGATCGGTGCGGCGACCGGGCTGATCGGCCTGCTGCCGGACTTCGCCGCCATCGGCGTCGCCGCACCGGCCCTGCTGGTGCTCCTGCGCCTCGCGCAGGGCGTCGCCGTCGGTGGCGAGTGGGGCGGCGCGGTCACCCTGGCCGTCGAGCACGCCCCGCCGGACAAGCGCAGCCGGTACGCCGCCCTCCCCCAGCTGGGCTCCCCGGTGGGCACGCTGATGTCCTCGGGCGCCTTCGCCCTGGTCCTGCTGCTGCCCGACGCGACCTTCGACTCCTGGGGGTGGCGGCTGCCGTTCCTCGCCGCGTTCCCGCTGCTGGTCGTCGCCTTCTACATCCGCCGCCGCGTAGAGGAGTCGCCGATCTTCGACGAGCTGCTCAGGCACGAGGCCGACCGGCCCAAGATCCCGGCGGGTGAGGTCTTCCGGCACGCCTGGGTGCGGCTGGTCGTCGCCATCGCCGCGGCGTTCCTCGGCGTCGGCGGGTTCTACGTGCTGACCACGTTCGCGATCAGCTACGGCGTCGACTCCCTGGGCCTGTCCCGCGGCCTCATGGTCAACGCCACGCTCGTGGCCGCCGTCGTCGAGATGGTCGTCATCGTCGTGATCGGCCGGCTCGCCGACCGGCTGGGCCCGGGCCGGATGACGTTCTGGGGCGGCGTGGCCAGCGCCGTCCTGGCCTACCCGGTCTTCGCCCTGCTGACGACCCGCTCGCCGGCCGCCGTCGTCCTCGCCATCTCGGCCGGGATCGCCGCCCTCTCGATCGCCTACGCCGTCACCGGCGCGCTGCTCACCGAGCTCTTCCCCGCCCGGTACCGCTACAGCGGGGTCGCGCTGGCGTACAACATCGCCGGCGCCCTCAGCGGGTTCCTGCCCTTCGTGGCCACCGCCATGACCGGCGCCATCGGGGACGACCCGTGGGTGCCCGCGGTCCTGCTGATCGGGGTCTCGCTGGTCACCGTCGTGGGCGGGTTCGTCGGTGAGCGGATGCGCGTGCGCGACGAGGTCGTCGTCACCTGAGCGCCACTCGGTGCGGCACCATCCCCGGCAGCGGAGGGAGGCGACGTGTCCGGATCCAACGGGGTGGTGCTCGGACTGCCGTTCCGCGGCACGTGGCTGGCGCGGAACAGCCCCGCGCGGCGCGTGCCGAGCCACGGCACGCACCGGTTCGCCACGACGTACGCGATCGACTTCATCGCCGTGCGCGGACGGCGGACGGCGGCGACGCGGGACTGGCGCACCGTGCTGGCCACCGAGCCCGCGGACCGGTTCGTCGCCTTCGGGCAGCCGGTCCTCGCCCCCGCGGCCGGCCGGGTGGTGTCGGTCCACGACGGCGAGGCCGACCACGAGGCGCGGCGGTCGCAGCCGGCCCTGCTGCGCTACGCCCTGACCCAGGCGGCGCGGGCCCGCGGGGGTGCCGGCGCGCTCGCCGGCAACCACGTGGTCCTCGAGCTGGCCGACGGCGGCGGCTACGTCGTCCTCGCCCACCTGCGCGCCGGGTCGATCCAGGTGCGGGAGGGTGAGCCGGTGCCCGCCGGCCGGACGGTCGCCGCGTGCGGGAACTCGGGCAACTCGACGCAGCCGCACGTGCACGTCCAGGTCATGGACGCCGCGGACGCGTCCACCGCCCGCGGTCTGCCGATGTCCTTCCGCGACTACCGGGTCTGGCCACGCTCCGGCGGGCCCCCGGTGGTGGTGGACCGGGGCGTCCCGGGCGAGTCGGAGGTCGTCGAGCCGGTGTGACCGGCGTCCGCGGGCGCGCGGGGCCCGGGTGCGGGCCGGCCGGTCGCCGTGCCGGCCCGCACCAGCTCGGCCGCCTCCCGCTCGACCGCACCGGCGAGCCCGTCCAGGTCCCCCACGACCGCGGGGTCGGCGACCAGCCCGAAGCACAGCCGGTCGGCGGCGGAGAGCACCGCCACCCGGAGGGCGTGGTGCTGCGCGACCTCGGCGAGGGCGTGGACGGTCTCGACGCGGGCGCCCAGCACCGACACCTCCCGGTCGGGTCCACGGACGTCGGACACGTTGAGGGCGAAGGCCCGCCCGCTCCGCAGCAGCCGCTGCGACCAGTCGGCCAGGCGGGGTGAGAACCGGGCCGTCCGGGACATCAGCTCGTCGAGCTCCTGCGCGTCGGAGTGCGCCTTGCGCAGGGCGGTCTCCGCCCGGACGGCGGCCAGTCGGGCTGCCAGGTCCGGTTCGTCGATCGGGAGGTCCACCCGGAAGTACGAGTCGCGGTTGCCGACCGAGTCGCCCTCGGCGTGCAGGGTGACCGGCACCTTGACCCGCAGGTCGTGCAGCGGCCCGTGCCGGTGCTCCAGCCAGCGCCGCAGCGCGCCCGCCACGACGGCGAGCACCGCGTCGTTCACGGTCGCGTCGGCCAGCAGCCGGGCGGCGTCGTGCAGCGTGGACAGCGGGGCGTCGGCGAAGGCGACCTCGCGGTCGGGTCCCACCCGCGCGTCGAACGGCGAGCGGCGCAGCCCCGGGAGGACCTCGCCGGTCAGGACGGCGGCGCGGTGGTGGCGCGGCGGGTCGGCGCCGGGCGACCGCGGCGGCACGGCGCCGGGCGCGGGCCGGCCGGCCGCGGGCACCGGCGGCGGGTCCCAGAGCACGGCGGAGGCCAGGCGCATCGCCGTCGTCCCGTCGGCCAGGGCGTGGTGCACCCGCCACACCAGGGCCGCGCCACCCCCGGCGAGCGGGCCGACCAGGTCCATCCGCCACAGCGGCCGGCGGCGGTCCAGGTGCTGCGCGAACAGCCGCGCGACCTCGCCGCGCAGCCCGGCCGGGTCGAGCGGGCCGGCCGCGACGACGGCGCCGACGTGCGCCGTGACGTCGACCGCCTCGTCCGGAGCCCACACCGGCTCCTCGGCGGTCCCCGCCAGGCGCCAGGTCAGCCGCGGCGCGTCCGGGAGCCTCCGGGCCACCGCGTCGCGCAGTTCCTCCAGGGTCGGCGCCCCCGCCGGCAGGCGGACCACCGTGCACGTGTGCCCGACCAGCGACGGGCTCTCGAGGGCCAGGATGACTCGGTCCTCGGCGGTCAGCGGGACCTCCACGGGCGCAGCCTGCCGGTCCGGGGGCGCCTGCGACAACCCGGTGCCCGGAGCAGGGCCACCAGCCGGGTCCCGACGTCGGGCGGCCCGCTCCGCCCGCACCGCCATCCTGTCGGTGGCGACGGCGAGGATCGGGGCATGGCTGCCTTCTTCCTCCCGCGGGCGACCGACGACGAGCAGGCGGAGCGGCTCTACGCCGCCCTGGCCGAGTTCGCCGGGTGCGAGCCGGCCCCCGCCAGCCGGCGCGTGCACTCCATCGCCTTCTCCTCCCCCGACGGAGCCGAGTGGGTCGCCGAGGTCGGGGAGGAGCTGAGCGGACGGCGGACGACGCGGCAGCTCCGCCGCGGCGAGCTCGTCGAGCGCACCGAGCACCTGTCGTCGTCCTCGCGGGTGCTCGCCGTGTACCCGGGCACGCCGTTCGTCGTCGTCACCGACGCCGCGCCGATCACCGGTGCGCCGTCGGAGTGGGCCAACCCGTTCTCCGCCACGCCGGAGGAGGTGACCTGGTTCGACCCGGCCTGAGGCCGGCGCCCGCGCCCGGACGCCCGGCCGGCCGGTGGCCGGTGTTGGATCGGCCGCGTGGACGGGACGACGGGGCTGTACGTGCACCGGGAGGGCAGCGGTCCCGCGCTGGTGCTGCTGCCGGGTCTGGGGAGCACGCTGGCGGAGTTCGGAGCGGTCGTGCCGCGGTTGGCGCAGCGCTACGACGTGCTGGCCCTCGACCTGCCCGGGCAGGGTCGGTCCCCCGCCCTGCCCCGGTCGGTCCGGCCCCGCGTCCCGGCACTGGCCGACGCCGTGGAGCGCGAGCTCGACCGGCAGGGGGTCGGCGCGCCGCACGTGCTGGGCGTGTCGCTCGGCGGTCGCCTCGGTCTCGAGCTGGCCCGGCGGCAGCGGGCACGGTCGGTGGTCGCGATCGCCCCGACCGGTCCGATGACCCCTCCCGAACGCGCCTACCAGGCGGCCGCTCTCGCCGGTGCCCGGCTCGCCTTCGGCGCGCTCGCCCCGGCCGCCGGTCCGCTCCTGCGCCCGGCCGTCCTCCGCACCGCCGTCCTGGGTCTGCTCCGGGCGCGCGGGTGGCGCACGCCCGCCGGCGAGGCGGCGACCCTCGTCCGCGGCTTCGCGGAGGCCGAGGACTTCTGGCGGCTGCTCCGGCACGCCGTCCTGCCCGAGGCCACGATCGACTTCTGGGCCGTCTCGTGCCCGGTCGTCGTGGCGCAGGGGAGCCACGACGTCCTCACGCTCAGCCAGGCCGCGTGGCTGGCGCTGCTCGTCCCCGGCGCGCGCTTCCGCGTCCTGCCGCTCGCCGGGCACAGCGCCGTCGCCGACGTGCCCGCGCGCGTGGTCCGGCTCGTCGACGACGCCGTGGCCGCGGCCGGCTCCTGGACCGCCGCGCGGCCTACCGGACCAACGGCCTGAGGACGAACCCCGCCAGCGCGAGCGCGTCGGCCGCCAGCGGGATCCGCCCCACCAGGGGGTGTCGCTGCAGCGAGGTGTAGAGGCTGCGCGGCCGGGCGCTGCGGTCGAACCCGTCCCGGGCGGTGTCGTAGCGGCCCTCCAGCGGGGCGAACAGGTTGTCCGGGGCGTCGGCCGCCTTGGGCTCCCCGGTGTCGTGGGCCTCGAACCCGAAGCGGGTGAGGAGCGCGTCGAGCAGGCGGGGGGCGACCTTCTCCCCCACGATGAGCGCCTTCGCCGACCCGCCGACCACCAGGTCCCGCACGGGGTGCTGCGCGGCGTACAGGACGGCGTCCACCACGACGTCGGGCTGGTAGATCGGCGGGGGCGCGACCGGCTTGACGCCGATCTTGGTCCGGGCCTGGTCGAACAGCGGCGTGTTGATCGTCGCGGGCATGACGTTGGTGACGCTGACCGGCAGCTGTTCCTTGCGCACCTCCATCCGGAGCGTCTCGAGGAACCCGTCGATGCCGTGCTTGGCGGCGCAGTAGGCGGTCTGCAGAGGCACCCCCCGCTTCGCGCCCATCGACGAGATGGAGACCAGCGCCCCGCCCTCGCGGCGGAGGTGCGGGAGGGCGGCCATCGCGCCGTGCACCTGCCCCATCAGGTTGACGTCGATCACCCGCTGGAACTCCTCAGGCGTCGTCTCCTCGAACGGCGCGACGAGCAGGACCGCGGCGGCGTGCACCCAGGTGTCCAGCCGGCCGTACTCGGTGACCGCTCGTTCGGCCACCCGCCGCACCTGAGCCGGATCGGTGACGTCGGCGACCTCCGCGCAGGCCTGCCCGCCACCGGCCCGGATCTCCTCGACCAGCGACCGGAGCCCGGCCTCCCCCCGGGCTGCGACGACGACCCGCGCCCCCTCCGCGGCGAACCGGGCAGCAGTCGCCCGGCCGATCCCGCTCGACGCGCCCATGACGACGACGACCTGCTCGCGCACTGGCTTCAACTCCGGCTTCGGCATCGGGGTCCCGTACCCCGCCGGGAGCCGGCGAACGGCCCTGGGCCCGGATGTGGCACGAACGACACCGCCCCGCCGTCGCACGTGCACCCGTGCGCTCGTCTACCGTCCGGACGGTAGGGGCGCTACGGTCGGGCCGGCAGACCGGTCGACCGAAGGAGAGGGCAGTGCGCCTGGTTCGGTTCACCACTGCGGAGGGTCCACCCTCCATCGGCGTCCTGTCAGGCGGCACCGTCGTCGCCGTGGCCCCGGCCGACCACGATGGCGACGCGCGGCTGCTCGAGATCGCGATGAGCCGGCAGCGGCCCGACGAGACCGGGCCCGCGTTGCCGGTCGAGGAGGTGACCCTCCTGTCGCCGCTGGCACAGCCGGCCAGCATCCGCGACTTCCTCACCTTCGAGGACCACTACGCGAACTTCCTCCTCGGCCAGACCGGGGCCGCCGACATCCCGGCCGAGTGGTACCGCACACCGGTGTTCTACTTCACCAACCCCGCGGTGGTGCACGGACCGGACTCCGAGATCCCCCGCCCGGAGACCGCGTGCCTCGACTACGAGCTCGAGGTCGCCGTCGTGCTGGGGCGGGGCGGCAGCGACGTGTCGGTCGAGGAGGCGCCCGACCTGATCGCGGGCTACACCCTGTTCAACGACTTCTCGGCCCGAGACGTGCAGCGGGTCGAGATGGCCCTGGGGCTGGGGCCGAGCAAGTGCAAGGACTTCGCGCACGCCCTCGGCCCCTGCCTGGCCACGCCGGACGAGTTCGGGGGCGTACCGGGCGCGCCCCGCGGCCGGGTGCGGGCCCGCGTGAACGGCCGCGAGTACGGCGGGGACGACCTCGGGAACATGCAGCACTCCTTCGCCCGGTTGATCGCGCACGCCTCGACGGCGTCCCGACTGCGGCCGGGTGACGTCCTGGGCTCCGGGACGGCGGCCACCGGTTGCATCATGGAGCTGGCCGGCCTGCACGGCGGCGAGGCCTTCCCCTGGCTGCAGCCCGGCGACGTCGTGGAACTGGAGGCCGAGGGCATCGGCGTCCTGCGCAACACGATCGGCGCGCGCCGTGGCTGAGGCCGCGGAGGGAACGGCCGGCGGCGACGCCGATGAGGTCCTGCTGCGGGCGATGATCGACCGACTGAGCAACTGGGGCCGCTGGGGGCCCGACGACCAGCGAGGCACGCTCAACCACATCGGTCCCCAGGAGGTCCTCGCCGCCCGGGAGTGCATCCGCACCGGCGAGGTGGTGTCGATGACCCTCCCCTACGACTCCGCGGGCCCCCAGATCGGCGGGATCGGACGCAACAACCCGCAGCTGTTCCCGCTGGCCACGGGGACCGACTACCTGGCCGGGCGACAGGACCCCCTGCCCGGGTCCTGGGGGCCGGCCCGCGGCATGGGCTACGCCGACGACTACCTGGTCACCCCGACGCAGGTCGGCACGCAGTGGGACTCCCTGGCCCACGTCTTCTTCGACGGGCACATGTACAACGGCCGCTCGGCAGCCGAGGTGGACAGCCACGGGGCCCGGCACAACGGCATCGAGAACTACCACGGCCGGCTGGTCACCCGCGGCGTCCTGCTGGACATCCCGCGCCTGCTGGGGGTCGACCACCTCGCGGAGGGCACCCCGATCACCGTCGAGCACCTGGAGGCCGCCTGCGCGCGCCAGCGGGTGGAGGTGCGCACCGGCGACGCGCTCGTGGTCCGCAGCGGCTTCCTGGAGCACCGCCGCAAGGACTGGGGCGACTACGGCCGGGGTGGGGACGCCCCCGGGCTGTCGCTGCACACCCTGCCCTGGCTGCACGAGCGGGAGGTCGCCGCCGTGGCCACCGACACCTGGGGGGTCGAGGTCCGGCCGAACGAGATCGGCTTCTTCCAGCCCTTCCACATCGTCGGCCTGACCCACATGGGGCTGGCGATCGGCGAGATCTTCGATCTGGAGGCGATCGCACGGGCCTGCGCGCGCGACGGTCACTCCGACTTCTTCTTCTGCGCCGACCCGCTGCCGCTCACCGGCGGCATCGGCTCCCCCGTGAGCGCCCTGGCCGTCCGCTGACGCCTCCGTGCCGACGGCTCTCCCCCGTGGCGCGCGGCCGGACTACCGACCGGGCACGGTCGAGGGCGCACGGATCCCCTGGAGCACGAGCGTCAGGAACCGGTCGGCCACCTGACGGGCACTCAGCGCACCGCCCGGTCGCAGCCACTGGTAGGTCCAGTTGCACATCCCGAGGATCGCCAGCGCGGCGACCTCGACGTCCTCGATGACGAAGCTCCCGTCGGCGACGCCGTCCCGCAGGGTCGCCAGGAGCAGCCCCTGGTACTCGTCCCGCTTCACCGTGATCCCGCGACGCTGCTCCGCGGGCAGCTCTCGGTAGTGCTCGAAGAAGATCCGCAGCCGGCCGGGGTAGAGCTCCATCAGGCTGACCAGGTCGAAGACGATGCCGTCGAGCCGCTCCACCGGCGAACCGGCCCGCTCCCGGGCCCGGACCAGCAGGTGGTCGATCATCTCCTCGTGGATCTCCACGAGGATGAGGTCCTTGTTGGAGAAGTAGTAGTACAGCGACGCCTTCCGGATGCCCACCTCCTGGGCGAGCACCTCCATGCTGGTCTCGTGGTAGCCGCGCTGCTCGAAGAGCCGGGCGGCCACGTCGATGATCTGCGCTCGACGCGAGACCCCGTCGGTCCGGTCGGCCATGTCAGGTCCCCGCTCCTTGCCGGTGCGCGCTGCGACGGCGGTCGCCGTCAGCGGCCGAACCTACCAACCGGCCGGTAGCCAGGCGTCCCCTCCGCGGGTGGGCTCAGGCCTCCTTGACAGGGCGTGAGGCGCACCACAACACTCACCTACCGGCCGGAAGGTAGAACCCTCGCTGGCACATCGGCGTGCCGGGAAGGACCAGCCCGTGACCCAGTCGCCCCCTCGTCCCCGCCCCCATGACGACGGCGAGGTCACCACGCCGCCACCCTTCGCCGTCACGCCGGAGGCCGACGCCGACCACGCCGTCGACCGCGAGCCCTCCCCCGGCCGGGCCCACCCCCTGCGCCGGGACGGCGACCTGCTGCTGACCGGTCGGGCGGAGTTCCTCGACGACATCGCACTGCCCGGCCTGCTGCACGCGGCCGTGCTGCGCAGCCCGCACCCCCATGCCCGGGTCCTGCGCGTGGACGCGACCGCGGCCCAGCAGGCCCGCGGCGTGCGGGCCGTGCTCACCCCCGCGGACGCCAACGCCCAGGCCGCTCCCCTGCCGGCCTTCTTCGAGCCGTCGATCGTGGGCGGCAAGACCAGCACGTTCCGGGTGCTGGCCGGCGAGAAGGTGACCTACGTCGGCGAGGCGGTCGCCGCCGTGGCAGCAGAGACGCTCGCCGACGCCGAAGCCGCCCTGGCGCTCATCGACGTCGAGTACGAGGTCCTGCCTGCCGTCGTCGACGCCGAGGACGCGATGGCCCCAGGCGCGCCGCTGGTCTTCGAGGAGTGGGGCGACAACGTCCTCGCGGTCTTCCCGTTCGCGGAGGGGGACGCGGCGGCGGCCATCGCGGCCGCCCCTCACCGGCTCTCCGGCGAACTGCAGACCCAGCGCCACCACACCGCCCCCATGGAGACCCGCGGCTACATCGCCAGCTGGGACCGGGCCGGCAAGTTGACCTTCTGGGGGTCGACGCAGAACCCGTACCCCCTGCGCACGAACCTCTCCACCGTCCTGGGGCTGCCGGAGGACCGCATCCGGGTGATCGCCACCCGCCTGGGCGGCGGCTTCGGCCACAAGTTCAACGGCTACCCGGAGGAGCCCCTGGTCTGCCTGCTGGCACGCGCCGCCGGTGGCCCGGTCAAGTGGGTCGAGACCCGCGCGGACGCCCTGCTCGTGGGGGCGCGCGAGTTCTCGCACCGGTTCACCGTCGGCTACGACGACACCGGACGGATCCTCGGGATCCAGGACCGCGTCGTCGGCAACATCGGCGCCCTGGGCACCTGGGGCGGCTGGAGCATGACGTTCCCGGCCGGGATGACCTTCCCGGGGCCGTACAAGGTCGCCGACTACGACATCCGGTCGCACGCGGTCGTCACCAACAAGGCCCCCTGGAACGGAGCCCGGGGCTACGGCAAGGAGACCGCCTGCCTCGCGCTGGAGCGCATGGTCGACCTGATCGCCGCCGAGCGGGGACTCGACCCGGCGCGGGTGCGGCGGGTCAACTTCATCCCCGAGGACGAGTTCCCCTTCTGGACCGCCGCGAAGCACCTCGACAGCGGCAACTACGCCGGCGCCCTGGACAAGGTGCTGGCGCTGTCCGACTACCCGGGCCTGCGCGCTCGTCAGGAGCAGGCGCGTGCCGGAGGTCGGCTGTTCGGCATCGGCCTGGCCTTCGAGCTCACACCCGAGGGCGGCGACTTCGCGGGGAGCTTCGTCCGCGGGTTCGACACCTCGACGGTCCGGGTGTACCCCAGTGGCGCGGTCACCGTCCTGACCGGCGTGACGAGCCCCGGGACCGGCAACGAGACGAGCATCGCGCACCTGGTGGCCGCGGAGCTCGGCATCCCCAGCGAACAGGTGAGCGTCGTCCAGGGCGACACCGACACCTGCCCGTACGGGTTCGGCAACTTCACCAGCCGAAGCCTGGCCACGGGCGGCGCTGCCGCCGTCCTGGCCGCCAGGGAGATCCGCAGCCGGATGGCCGACGCCGCGGCCGCCCTCCTCGACCGTCCCGCCGACGACCTGCGCTTCGCCGACGGCAGGGTCACCTCCGCGAGCGATCGGACGGCGGACCTGGCCTTCGCGGAGGTGGCCGAGACGGTGTACCGCCGGGGCCTCGCCGCGCCGGGCCTGGACCAGCCGCTGCTCGAGGTCACCCGCGTGGACCTGCCACACAACTTCCACCACGCACCCGACGACCAGGGACGGTTCAGCGCGTACCCGAGCTTCCCCTACTCCGCGCACGTGGCCGTCGTGGACGTCGATCCCGAGACCGGCGTCGTGGACCTGCTCGAGTTCCACGCCGTGGACGACTGCGGCAACGTCGTCAGTCCGCGCTTCGTCGAGGGCCAGCTCTACGGGGCCATCAGCATGGGCATCGGCGGGGCCCTCTGGGAGCACCAGCCCTACACCGACGACGGGCAGCCGGTCGCCACCCAGTTCAAGCACTACCTGACCCCCCGCGCCGGCGACCTGCCCACGTTTCGGCTGGACTCCCAGCACACGCCGAGCCCCTTCACCCTGCTCGGCACGAAGGGCGCCGGCGAGAGCGGCGTCGGCGGCGGCCTGGCCGCCTGCGTCAACGCCGTCAACGACGCGCTGCGCCCGCTGGGGGCGACGGCCCACCGACTGCCGCTGAACCCCCCTCACGTCCTCGCCGCCCTCGACGCGGCCAGCACCCGCGGAGGCGCCCGGTGATCCGGACAGCACTGCGCTACCACCGGTCCACCACGCCGGAGGAGGTCAGCGCCCTGCTGGTGGCGCACGCCGGAGACGTCGCCGTGCTGGGCGGCGGCACCCAGCTGCTGCCCCAGATGAACCGCGACCAGGTGCACGTCGGCCACGTGGTCGACCTCCGCGGGCTCGGCTTGCGCCGCATCGAGGTGACCGACGAGCAGGTCGTCCTCGAGGCACTCGTAACCTACGCCGACGTCCTCCGGTCCGCCGACCTCGATCAGGCCGCTCCCCACCTGCGGCGGGTCGCACGCGGCGTGACCGGTGGTCGGCAGATCCGCAACACCGGCACCCTGGCGGGCTCCGCCTGCTTCGCGATGCCGGGGTCGGACGCTCCGGCCGCACTGGTCGGGGTCGACGCCACGTTCCGGTTGTGCGGGCCGGACGGTGAACGAGAGGTCCGGGCGTCGGACTTCTACGTCGACGCGTTCACCACCACCCTGGGCACCGGTGAGTTCCTGCGGGCCATCACCGTCCCGCGCACGGCCGCCGCGACCGGCTACGCCAAGGTGAAGCACAGCTCCGGCAGCTGGCCGATCGCGACCGCGACCGCCCGCCGGTCCGACGGCTCGATGACCGTGACCCTCGGCAGCGTGCAAGCGACCCCTCTGCACGTGGACGTGTCCGAGCTGGTCACCGACGGCCCCGTGGACCGGGCGGCGCTGGCCGACCGCGTCCGCGGCGCGGTCACCTCACCGTGGACCGACGTCCTCGCACCCGGTGACTACCGGGCCCGCATCGCGAGCGCCGTCGCCGCCCGTGCCGTCTCCGAACTCGAGGGAGTGCCCGCATGACCGTCGACCAGACCCCGTCCCCCCTCCCCGAGGACGTCGAGGACGTCCCCGGCCGCACGATCTCCCTGACCGTCAACGGACGGCGCAGGCGGGTACGGATCGACGACCGCCAGCTCCTCGTCGAGGTTGTCCGCGGCCAGCTCGGCCTGATCGGCACGAAGATCGGCTGCTACAACGGCGACTGCGGCGCCTGCACGCTGCAGGTCGACGGCGAGATCACGAAGTCGTGCCTGGTGCTGGCCGCCTCGGCCGACGGAGCCGAGCTCACAACGATCGAAGGCGTCGGCGGACCCGACGGCGGGCTGGACGAGATCCAGCAGGCCTTCTGGGACAACGACGCCTTCCAGTGCGGCTTCTGCCTCCCCGGTCACCTGTTCGCCACGCGGGACCTGCTCGACGCCGAGGACGACCCGAGCGAGCAGGACGTCCGTGATGCCCTGGTCGGCAACCTGTGCCGCTGCACCGGCTACGTCAACCTGGTCAAGGCCGCGCTCGACGCCGCGCAGCGCCGTCGGGCCCACGGCACGGCCGGCCGACCCGCCGCGCAGTCCGCTGGACCGCGACCGGCCGACGCCTGCACGCTGCACCACTGACGTCCGCGGCCGGCTCCCGCCCCGACGCCTGAGAGGACACCGCATGGCCGACCTGGCCGACCCCCGGACGGCGGCCGACCCGACCGCCGCCTGGACCACGCTCATCAGCCGTTACTACGACGGCTGCAGCGACGGCGACGTCGACCTGATCCTGGGGACCCTCCACCCCCGCGTCGTCCACTGGTTCCTCGCGCCCAACACCGGGTCGACGGCCGTGGAGGGGGCCGAGCACCTGGCCCGCTACTGGCGCCGGGTCACCGGGATGCTGGAGGCGCGGTGGGTGGTCGACAGCATCTGCGCGACCCCGGATCAGGCGGTCATCGAGTGGACGATGTGGTGGTCACCCGAGGGGGCACCCGAGCGGGTGGCCACCCGGGGGGCCGAGTGGTTCACGTGCGAGGACGGGCTGATCCGCGAGATCCGCTCCTACTACCAGCTGCGGCCGGAGACCACCGAGCTCGACGGCTTCCCCTATCCGGAGCGGGGTTACTCGGTGCCCGGTGCCGAGCGCAGCACCGTCCACCCCGACGCCGCGACCCACGGTCCGGGCGGCACCCGGTGAGCGCCGTCGAGGTCACCCAGGACGGCACGGTCGCGACGATCACCCTCAACCGCCCCGACCGGCTCAACGCGCTGGCGCGTGACACGCGCTGGGACTTGGTCGGCGCCCTCCGGGACGTCGCGGCGGACGCCGGCGTGCGCGCCGTGGTGCTCACCGGTGCCGGACGGGCCTTCTGCGTCGGCCAAGACCTCGCCGCGGTCGAGGAGCTCGAGCACGCCGACGAGACGGTGGCCGGCTCCTACAACCCGATCGCGCAGACCATCGCGGACATGGCCCAGCCGGTGGTCGCCGCGGTCAACGGCCCGGCCGTCGGCGCGGGCCTCGGCCTCGCCCTCGCCTGCGACCTGCGGCTGGCGGCCGTGACGGCCTCGTTCTCGTGTGCCTTCGCGAAGGTGGGGTTGGTCCCCGACACCGCCGCCTCGTGGTACCTGGTGCGCGAACTCGGCTACACCCGGGCGTTCCGGTTGGCCGCGACCGGCCGCGCGGTCCTCGCGGCCGAGGCCCTCGAACTCGGCCTGATCGACGAGGTCGTCCCCGCCGACCGGCTCGCCGAGCGGGCCCAAGACCTGGGCCGGGAGCTCGCCTCCGGTCCGGCGCGGGCCCTGGCGCTCACCAAGCGGCAGTTCCGCGCGGTCGGCGAGCTCTCCTTCGCGGCGGCCCTGGCGATGGAGGCCCGCCACCAGGGCGACGCCGCGGCACACCCCGACCACGTCGAGGGCCGCACGGCCTTCGCCGAGAAGCGCCCGCCCCGCTGGGGGTGACGGCGCCGGTGCCACCGCGACGACCCCTGCGGCCCGGCGGTCACCGGACGCAGTACCCCTCCTCGGCCAGCCCGTCGAGGATCAGCGGGAGGGCCTCGGCGGTGTTCGCGCCGGAGCCGTCGTGCAGGAGCACGATGCCGTCGGGCCGCACGGCCTGCAGCACGCGGTCCCGGATCGTCGTCGCGGGGGGGTCGGACCAGTCGATCGGGTCCACGGTCCACAGCACCATCGAGGTCAGACCGACGTCCCGGGCCGTGGCGGCGACGGCGGCGTTCGTGGCCCCGTAGGGCGGGCGCCACTGCGTGGGAGGGACCCCGGTCGCCTCCTCGATCGCGTCGTCGGTCCGCCGGAACTGCGTCTCCACCTGCTCCTGGTCCAGCGTCGTGAGGTCGGGGTGGCTCCAGGAGTGGTTGCCGATCTGGTGGCCCTCGTCGCTGGCGCGGCGCACGATGCCGGGGCTGGCCGCGGCCATCGCACCGACGACGAAGAACGTCGCCGTCACACCACGGGCCGCGAGGGTGTCCAGGATGAGCGGGGTGGCGCTGCGGCTGGGCCCGTCGTCGAAGGTCAGGCGGACCTCCCCGGCCGCACACGCCTGCTCCGCCGCCGCTGCCGGCGCAGCGGGCAGCACCAGCAGCACGGGACCGACGAGGGACACCAGCCAGCGCCTCATGCGGCACTGTGGCACACCGGCGTCGGCGACCCGCCCGGAGACGTCGGGGCGCGGCGACCGTTGTCGCGCCGGCGGTCGGCCGAGCAGGATGGCCCCATGTCTGCCTCCTTCACCGGTGTCGGCGTCGCGCTGGTCACCCTCTTCGACGACGCGGGCGACCTGGACGCCCCGGCGACCGCCGACCTGGCCGCCCGGCTGGTCGACGCCGGCGTCCGGGCCGTCCTGGTGGCCGGGACCACCGGCGAGGCGTCCACGCTCACCCCCGACGAGCGCAGCACCCTCGTCGGCGCCGTGCGCGCGGCGGTGCCCGCGGACGTGCCGGTGATCGCCGGCACCGGAGCGCCGACCGGGGCCCGCGCCGCCGCGCTGACCGAGCAGGCCTTCGACGCGGGTGCCGACGCCGCGCTGGCGCTGTCTCCCCCGGGGGTGGCCGACCCGCGCGCGTACTTCGAGCGGATCGCGAAGACCGCGGCGGGACGGCCGCTGCTGGCCTACCACTTCCCGCTCGCGTCCAGCCCCGGGGTACCGGTGCACCTGCTGCCCGACCTGCCGGTCTCCGGTCTCAAGGACTCCTCCGGCGACGCAGAGCGGTTGCTGGAGGAGGTCGAGGTCTTCGACGGCGACCTCTACACCGGCTCCGCCGCGCTGCTGACCATGTGCGGGGCGATCGGCGTCGCGGGCGCGCTGCTGGCGCTGGCCAACGCCGCGCCCGAACCGTGCGTCGCCGCGTTCGCGGGGGACGGCGGCGCCCAGGTCCAACTCACCGCCGCGCACCGCGCCGCGACGGCCGACTTCCCGGCCGGGATCAAGCGGATGGTGGCCGAGCGCTTCGGGGTCTCCCCGGTGACCCGCGTCGGCACCTGAGCACCGTCGGCACCTGAGCCCCGACGGCACCTGAGCCCCGCCGGGTCCGTCCCCGGGCCCAAGGGCCGTGGAGGCCGGGGCGCCTCCGCCCGACCATGGGCGTAACGGGGCCGGACCGAGGGGGCACGCATGCTGACGAGGGCGTACTGGCCTGCCGAGCGCACCGAGGCGGTGCAGGAGCAGACGGTCGGCGACCTGCTGCGGAGCGCCGCCGAGCGGGCACCGGACACCACGGCGCTGGTCGAGGGGGTGACCGGTCCGGATCGCCGCCGGTGGTCCTACGGCGAGCTCCTCGCCGGCTCCGAACGGGCGGCGCGTGCGCTGCTGGGCCGCTTCACCCCGGGCGAGCGGGTCGCGGTCTGGGCCAACAACGTCCCCGAGTGGGTCGTCCTGGAGATGGCCGCGGCCCTGGCCGGCCTGACCCTGGTGACGGTGAACCCCGCGCTGCGCGCCGACGAGGTGCGCCACGTGCTGCGCCAGTCCCGCACCTCCGGCGTCTTCTCGCTCCGCGAGTTCCGCGGCAACCCGATGGCCGACACCCTCGAGGCGCTGCGGCCGGACCTGCCCGAGCTGCGGGAGAGCGTCCTGTTCGACGACTGGGACCGGTTCTGCGCGTCCGGGACGCCGACCGAGACGCTGCCGGCCGTGTCCCCGGACGCACCGGCGCAGATCCAGTACACCTCCGGCACCACCGGACTGCCCAAGGGTGCGGTGCTGCACCACCGCGGCATCACCAACAACGCGCGGCTGGCCTACGTCGAGGTGCTGGGCCTGCGGCCCGGCGAGGCGGCGGTCAACGCCATGCCGCTGTTCCACACCGCGGGGTGTGTGCTGGCCACGCTCTCGTCGATCGCGAGCCTGGGCACGCAGGTGCTGCTGCCGTCCTTCGACCCCGGCCTGCACCTGCAGCTGGTCGAGCAGGAGCGCAGCGTCGGCTTCGCCGGCGTCCCCACGATGCTCCTCGCGTTGCTGGCGCACCCGGACTTCCCCCGCACCGACACCACGTCGGTGCGCTGGGCCCTCTCCGGCGGGGCGCCCGTGCCCCCACCGCTGGTCCGCCGCGTCGAGCAGGCCCTCGGAGTGCCGATGCACATCATCTACGCGCAGACCGAGGCCTCCCCCGGCATCACGATGACGCGGGCCGACGACGACCCCGCCGACCGGGCGGAGACCCTGGGGCGCCCGCTGCCGGCGACCGAGGTGGCGATCGTCGACCCGGCGGACGGCACCACCGTCGCCCCGGGCACGGTCGGCGAGCTGTGCACCCGTGGCTACTCCGTGATGACCGGCTACTTCGACGCGCCCGAGCAGACCGCGGCGACGATCGACGCCGACGGGTGGCTGCACACCGGCGACCTGGCGTCCATGGACGAGCGCGGCTACTGCCGGATCGCCGGCCGGCTCAAGGAGATGATCATCCGCGGGGGCGAGAACATCTACCCCCGCGAGATCGAGGACGTGCTGTTCGTCCACCCCGGGGTGGCCGAGGTGGCCGTCGTCGGCGTCCCGGACCCGGTCTGGGGCGAGCAGGTCGCCGCGTTCATCCGGCCGGCGCCGGCCTCCCGGCCCACGGAGGTCGAGCTCGTGGCCCACTGCCGCGAGCGCCTGGCACCCCACAAGACGCCGCGGTACTGGCGGTTCGTCGACCGGTTCCCCCTGACCGGTTCCGGGAAGATCCAGAAGTACCGGCTGCGGGAGGAGTTCACGCCGGATCGGCACCCCGAGCCGGCCTGAGGGTGCGCGGCACGCGCGGTCACCGATCCGGCGGGAGCCGCCGCCGGAGACAGCCGCCGCGACGGTGCCGTCCTGACGTCGGCGTCCGGCGACGACGCCTAACCTCGGGTCCGTGGGTTTCACCGTTCCCGATGCTCACCTGCTGGCACTGCGGGCGCACGAGGGGCAGGTGGACCAGCACGGCCGCGACCACTACCTCGCGCACCTGCAGCCGATCGCCGAGGCGCTGCGCCCGTACGGCCCGCACGCGGAGATGGCCGGCGCGCTGCACGACATCGTCGAGGACACCCGCGACAACCCCGACCCGGACCGCCGGTACGACCTCGACCGGCTGCGCTCCCTCGGCGTCCCGGAGGTGGTCGTCGAGGCGATCGACGCGGTCACCCGGCGCCCCGGCGAGCCGTACATCGCCGGACTGATCCACCGCGCCGCCGCCCATCCGCTCGGCCGCCTGGTGGAGCTGGCCCACAACAAGCGCAACCTCGCCGCCAACGCGGAGCTGGCCCGGACGGATCCGGACAAGGCCCGCAGCCTGCGCGAGGGCCGCTACCGCCCGGCTCGCCGGATCCTGCTGGCCGCCGAGGCCGCCGACCGCCTCCACGGCCGCCGCATCCTCGCCTGACGGCGGGCCGGTCCGCCCTCACGCCGACGGTCGCCGACCCGGCCCGCGGCTCGAGCCCGCCGACGGACTCCGGGTGAACTGCCAGCCCCTCCGCTCGAGCAGGGCGATGCACTGGTCGACCACCGCCTCGATGTCGTACTCCTCCGGCACCTCGGGCGGCAGGGCCAGCGCCAGTGCATTGGCCAGCGCCACGTGGAAGTCGCTGCGCGCCATGGCCGCGCCTCCGTACGTCCCTCGGGCGCGCCGGCGGTGCTCACCGACGGCGCCTCGATCATCTCCCCGGATCCGCCGGACGGCATCGCGGGCACGCGCCCCGGACGGGGGTGGGGCGGCGACCCGGCGAGTCCGGCAGATCCCGCCAAGCCTGCGGACCGATGTCCTCCACGTTGTGCCAGTGCCCCGCGGCGCACCGGGACCGTAGCGTTACGGAACGAAATCAGGGCGTACCGGTTCGTCACGCCGGCATGCATCTTCCCGACTCCCTGAGGAGCTCCCCGTGTCGTCTTCCCCGCGTCCGTACCTGACCCTCGCGCCCACGGTCCCCGCCGAGCCGCCGGCGCAGCCCTGGGCCGCTGCCGTCCCGGCCGGTGACGAGTCGTGGCGGCTGGACGCGCTCTGCGCCGAGACCGACCCGGAGGCGTTCTTCCCGGAGAAGGGCGGGTCCACCCGCGAGGCCAAGCGGGTGTGCGCCGGCTGCCCCGTCCGGTCGCAGTGCCTGGAGTTCGCGCTCGCCAACGACGAGCGGTTCGGCATCTGGGGCGGCCTCTCCGAGCGGGAGCGGCGTCGCCTGCGCCTGCAGCGCCGCGTCCCGCTCAGCGCCTGAGGTCGTTCCCGGGCGCGGACCCGGTGCCCTCGACGGGCGCCGGACTCGCCACGACGCCGGAGGACCGGGCACGCAGCAGGACGATCGCCCCGGCGAGGGCCAGCACGGCCGCCAGGAGCCCGAGGCCGGTGCTCTCCGTCAGCCCGGAGACCACGAAGCCCACCGCCGAGGCGCCGGCAGCGACCAGGGCGTAGGGCAGCTGGGTGTTGACGTGGTCGATGAGGTGCACGCCCGATCCGATCGAGGACAGGATGGTCGTGTCCGACAGCGGTGAGGTGTGGTCCCCGAAGATCGCGCCGGCCAGGACCGCCCCGAACACCGGGATCAGCAGGCCCGGGTCGAGGGCCACGGCGATCTGACCGGCGATCGGCAGCAGCAGGCCGAAGGTGCCGAAGGTGCTCCCCATCGAGAACGAGATGAAGCTCGCCAGGACGAACAGGACGACGGGCAGCAGGGCCAGCGGCAGCGCCTCGTCGACCACCCCGGCCAGGTACTCGCCGATGCCGAGCTCGGAGATGATCTCCGCGGTCATCCAGGCCAGGAAGAGCACCGCCGCGGCCATGAGCATCGACCGGACACCGGCCCAGGCCGCCCGGCCCAGCAGGCCGCCCGGCGTCCGGCGCGCCACGAGGATCGCCGCCGAGACCAGCGTGGCGGCGATCGTCCCGTAGAAGAGCGCGAGGATCACGTCGGTGTTGGTGAGGATGTCCATCGGGCTCAACGAGCCCTCTGCCCCGGCGATCCCCAGCCAGACCGCGCCGACGACGGTGACCCCCAGCAGCGTGGCCACCGGCCAGAGCAGGTCCCCGATCCGCCCGTCGCCCCGGGTCGGCAGGTTCCGGTCGGTCTCCCCGGGCACGGCTCCCCGGCTGTCGTCGAACAGCACGCCCCGCTCGATCGCGGCCCGCTCGTGCCGCCGCATCGGCCCCAGGTCGATGGTGAGCCAGGCGACGGCGATGACCAGCAGCAGGGCGGTGATCGGGTACAGCATCGCCGGGATGGTCCGGAGGAACGCCTCGTAGCCGTTCATGTCCGTGACGCCGTTCTCGTCGAGGATGCCGGTCATCGTGGCGGCGATGAAGGCGGCCCAGCCCGAGATCGGCACCAGGACGATCACCGGCGCCGCGGTGGAGTCGACCAGGTAGGACAGCTTGGCGCGCGAGATCCGGTGCTGGTCGGTGATGGAGCGGCTGACCGTGCCCCCGACCAGGCTGCTGAACGCGTCGTCGAAGAAGATCACGAAGCCGATGACGACGGGCACGAAGGCCGCCTGCGCCCGCGTCCGGACCTTGGTGACCGCCCAGGAGGCGAAGGCCAGCAGGCCGCCGGAGACGTAGATGAACGACGTGAGGACGCCCAGCAGCACGACGACGGCGAGGATGTAGACCTCCTCGGCCACCTCCCCGTCGGCGACGACGAGCCCGCCGGCCGTGTCCAGCACCAGGTCCGCGGCGGTCCCGACGTCCCACTGGGCGAACAGCAGCGCGCCCAGGACGATGCCGACGCCCAGCGAGACCAGGATCCGCCGGGTGGTGATGGCCAGGACGATCGTGACCAGGGGTGGCAGCAGGGACAGCAGCGACGGTTCCACGAGCGCTCCTCGGCGGTGGGGTGGTGCGGGCGGAGGTCGGTCAGGGCGGGTCGGCCACCAGGCGGGTCACCAGGCGTCCCAGGCCCTGGACCTCGCAGACCACCTCGTCGCCCGGCTGCAGCCAGACGGGGTCGGCCATGCCCATGACCACGCCCTCCGGGGTGCCGGTGTAGATGACGTCCCCGGGCTCCAGGGTCATGACCTGGGACAGGTCGCTGACCAGGTCGGCGACGGAGAACACCATGTCCCGGGTGTTCGAGCTCTGCCGCAGCTCCCCGTTGACCCAGCACTGCAGGTCCAGCGCCTGGGGGTCGGGGACCTCGTCGGCGGTGACGAGGTAGGGGCCCAGGGGCGCGAAGCCGTCGATGGCCTTGCCGTAGGTCCACTGGCTGCTGCGCATCTGCAGCTCGCGGGCGGACAGGTCGTTGCCGGTGGCGTAACCGAAGACGGCGTCCAGCGCCTGCTCCGGGGACAGCTTCCGGGCCCGCCGCCCGATGACGGCGACCAGCTCGACCTCGTAGTCGGCCCTGGTCGTCGCCGCCGGGATGACGACCTCCTCCCCGGAGCCGGCCAGGCTGTTCTGGAACTTGGCGAAGTAGATCGGCCGCTCGGGGACCGGCTGCCCGCCCTCCGCGGCGTGCTTCGAGTAGTTGAGGCCGACGCAGATGATCTTCCCGGGGTCCGGGACGGCCGCGGCCAGCCGGAGCTGCTCGATCGGCACGGCGTCGGTCGCGGACCCCACGGCCTGCCGCAGGTCCTGCAGCGCCCCGGGGCCGGCCGCGATGAGCGCCCGCGCCGTGGCCGGGGCGTCGGGAGCGGCCGTGCGGACGTCGACCACGCCCGCCGCGGTCTCGACCCCCAGGCGCACCCCGTCCTCGCCGGCGAAGGACACGAGCCTCACCGGGCACCCCCCGGCGTCCCATCGGCGGTGCGTGCACCGGTCCGGCAACGAGCCCGTGGAGTGATGTGCGTCACGCCGCGCATCGTGGACGGATGCGTTCCTGAACGTCAAGGGAGCACCACGACCGCCGGGGCCGCACCACCCGGACGCGCCACGACGCGGAGCCGGGACGGCGCGCGGTCCCGTGACGTCGGGCGGTCGCTGCGCCACAGTGGCGGCACGGACGCCGCACCGCGCCACCGCACGACCTGGAGGGAGCACGCATGGGCGCCTGGCCGGAGGACCTCGACCCGCACATCACGCCTGAGCTCGACCGCTCCGCACTGGTGGTCATCGACACGCAGGTCGACTTCGTCGACGGGGGCGCCAGCCCGATACCGGGGACCAGCGAGGTGGTCCCCGGGATCGCCGCGCTGCTGCGTGCCTACCGGGACGCCGGACGCCCGGTCGTGCACGTCGTGCGGCTGTACGAGGGACAGGACGTCGACCTGGTCCGGCGCACGCTGATCGCGTCCGGGGCGCCGGTGGTGCGCCCCGGCTCGGCGGGGTCCCAGATCGTGCCGGAGCTGCAGCCCGCGGGCGCGGCGCCGCTCGACCCGGACCAACTGCGCGCCGGTGCGGTGCAGGCCCTCGCGGACGGCGAGTGGGCGGTGTGGAAGCCCCGCTGGGACGCCTTCCACCGCACGCCGCTCGACGACCACCTGCGCGGGCTGGGCGTCACCACCGTGGTCCTCGCGGGGTGCAACTACCCGAACTGCCCGCGGGCGACGGTCTACGGCGCCAGCGCGCGGGACTACCGCGTGCTCATCGCCTCCGACGCCGTCTCCGGCATCCGACCCTCCCACCTGGAGGAGGCCGCGCTCATGGGGGTCGTCCACGCGCCGAGCTCCGACGTCGTCAGCCGCCTGGCCGGCCTCGCGGCGCTGTCGCCGTCCCCGCCGGAGCGGGGCGCTTGACCTCGAGTGCGCTCGACCTCCGACGCTGGGACGAGGCGAGCGATCGGAGGGGTCATGGGAGACCGGGACGCGGACACGGACCAGTTGGCAGCTGTCATCGCGGACATCGAACGCGGGTCCAACACCAAGGACCCGGAGCTGTCGGTGGCGCACTTCCTCCCCGAGGCCTGGACGGTCACCGTCGCCGGGAGTGAGGCGGATGGGCGCGAGGCCCTGCTCGAGGCCCACCGGCGCGGTCTGAGCGGGCCGCTGCGGGAGCAGTACGCGCGCTACGACGTCGTCCGCGTCGCCTTCCCGGCACCGGACGTCGCCGTGCTGCAGAAGCACGCCCGGGCGACGGACGCCGACGGCCGCCCCCTCGACGCCGGACACGCCATGACCGCGCTGTACGTCTTCGTCCGGCGCGACGGGCGCTGGCAGGTGCTGGCCCGCCAGAACACGCTCGTCCACCGGTGACCACCCCGACCAGTCGCCGTCCGGACGCGGCGGTGGCCGCCCGAGGTGGCACGAGCCCTCGTCGACGAGGGGGTCGAGCTCACGCTGTGCGGTGGGTTCGGTCTCGCCGCGACCGCCGCCGTGGCGGGCCGGGTCCCGGTCGGCCACGTGACCTCCGCGGTCGACTCGGTGGGCGGCGCGGCGTCCTACAGCGAGCGCTCCGCCGCCGGTCCGCCGCACTGACGGGCGGGCCGGGTCCCGGCCCGACGGCCCGACGTCATCGGCCCTCGACGACGGGGTACGTCGGCCGTCCGGTCCGCGCCCAGTCGACGACGTTCCCGGCCGCCTTGCGCCGCAGCTCCACCTCGGCCTCCTCCGAGTACCACGCGACGTGCGGGGAGAGCAGGGCGCGCGGGTGGGTGAGCAGCGGGTGGCCGGCGGGCGGCGGCTCCTCGGGCAGCACGTCGAGGGCGACGCCGGCGAGCCGGCCGTCCGCCAGCGCGGCGAGCACCGCGTCGACGTCGACGAGCCCGCCGCGCGCGGTGTTGACCAGGTAGGAGCCGGGCGGCATCCGGCGCAGCAGGTCGGCCCCCACGAGGCCGGAGGACCCGGCAGTCAGCGGCAGGTGCAGCGTCACCGCGGAGCTCCGGGTGAACAGCTCCTCCAGCCCGACCCGCTCGACCCCGGGCGGCCACACGTCGTCCGGGAGGTGGGGGTCGTAGCCCACGCAGGCGCCGAACCAGGGCGCCGCCCGCTCCATCGTCATCCGGCCGATCCGGCCGAGGCCGACCACCCCGAGGGTCAGCCCGCCGGGACGCCGCAGCGTCCCACCGAGCCGGTGGTCCCACCGTCCCGCGCGCACCTCCCGGTCGTGCCCGGCGAGGTCGCGCAGGAGCGCCAGCAGCATCGCGACCGCGTGCAGCGCGACCTCGGCGGTGCCGTAGTCGGGCACGTTGCACACCCAGACCCCGCGGGTGCGGGCGGCGTCGGTGTCCACGACGTCGACCCCCACGCCGAAGCGGCTCACCAGCCGCAGCCGGGGCAGCGCCGCCAGCACCTCCGCGGTGATCGGGGCGTACTGGACGAGGACGGCGTCGGCGTCCCCGGCGGCGGCGACGACGTCGGCCGCGGTCCGGCACTGCGCGGTGCGCAGCTCGTGTCCGGCCGCGGCGAGGACGTCGGACTCGATGTCGGAGTCCCCGTAGTCGGCGTCGGTGACCAGGACGCGCACCCCGCGCCGCCTCAGCCGACGGGGACCGCGGCGGCGCGCCCTGCGGCGCCCGCGGCGTCGAACGACGCCGGCACCGGGACCAGTGGCGGGCGCACGGTGCCCATCGGGTGCCCGTGCCGCGCCTCGGCGACGCGCTTGAGCACGCCCGGGCTGGCGTGCGTCTTGGTCATCGCGCGCACCTGCTGCAGGTGCGCGGACAGGGACGCCGCCTCGGCGGCGCGCCCGCTGCGGACGTGCCGGTAGAGCGCGACGACCTGCTCGGGGACGATGTTGGCCAGCGCGGAGATCGACCCGGTGGCGGTGCGCAGGCGGGCCGGCAGGTCGTCCTCCGTGCCGACCAGCACCCCCTTCCCCGCCCCGGCGACGGCCTGCGCGTAGCCGGCCTCGCCCCCCGAGTCCTTGACCCCCCACACCGGCAGGCCGGTCACCAGGTCGGCCGGGACGGGGACTGCGTACTTCGGGATGTGGTAGACGACCACCGGGTGGCGGGTGGCGGCCAGGACGCGCTCGTAGAACAGCCGCAGCCCCTCGGCCGACACCGGCTTGAAGAAGTACGGCGGCAGCACCAGGACCGCCCGCACCGGCAGGTCCTGGAGGAACTCGAGCAGGTCGAGGGTGTCGGGCAGGTTGCCCTCCGCGACCGTGGGGACGACGTGCAGCGCGCCCGCCGCGGGGAGCAGCGCCTCGAGCACGGCGCGCTTCTCCCCGGTCGCGATGGAGGGGCCCTCACCGTTGGTCCCGAACGGGATGACGCCGGTGACCCCCTGGTCGGCGAGCCACCGGACGTGCCCGACGTAGGAGTCGACGTCGATGGAGCAGCGCTCGTCGTCGCGGAACGGCGTCACGTTGGCCACGTAGACGCCCTCGAGCAGCTCGGCCGGGTCGCTGGTCATCGTCACCTCCCGAGGTCGACGGTCCGGTCGAGGAACGCGGTCAGCTCGGGGCGGCTGGGCAGGCCCTCGTAGTCGCCGAGGTTCTGCACGCAGAAGGCGCCCATCGCGTTCGCCGTCCGCAGGCGCTCGACCGGGTCGAGGTCCCACAGGGTCGCGGCGAGGTACCCGGCGGCGAACGCGTCCCCCGCCCCGATCGGGTCGACCTGGCGCGCGGGGAAGCCGGGGGCGGTCAGCCGCTCGCCGTCCACCGTCGCCGCGCAGCCGCGGGCGCCGAGCTTGAGCACGACCTCGCCGGGGCCGGCGTCGGCGAGGCGCTGCAGGCAGGTCTCGTCGTCCCACCCCCACAGGGCGCGGGCCTCCTCGTCGCCGACGAGCAGGACGTCGACGTGCGGCAGCAGCGCCTCGGTGGCGGCGCGGGCGGCCGCCGGCTCCCACAGCCGGCTGCGGTAGTTGACGTCGTAGCTCACGCGGACGCCGGCCCCCTTGGCCGTCCGCGCCGCCCACGCCAGGAACTCGGCCGCCTCCGGCGACAGCGCCCCGGTGATCCCGGTGAGGTGCAGGAAGGCGGCGCCGTCGAGGACGGCCGGGTCGAAGGCGCCCGGCGCCAGCGTCGAGGCGGCCGACCCGCGCCGGTAGTAGTACACCCGCAGCGCGCCGGCGACCTCCTCGCGCAGGTAGAGGCCGGTGGGGCGGTCCGGGTCCCGCCGCACGGCGCTGGTGTCCACCCCCTCGGCGCGCACCCGGTGCAGGACCAGCTCGCCGAGCTCGTCCTCGCCGAGGGCGCTCACCCAGCTGGCCGGGACGCCGAGCCGCGCCAGCCCGATGGCGACGTTGCTCTCCGCGCCCCCGATGGACAGCGTCACCGCGCCGGCGTGCCGCAGCCGGCCGGGAGCGGTGGGGACGACGAGGACCATCGTCTCGCCCGCGGTGACCACCCGCGGGGCGGCGTCCCCTCCCGTCGCCGTCACCTCCGCGGGCTCACCCACCGAAGAGCTTGCCCAGCTGCTCGTTGAAGGTCAGCAGCGACAGGAAGCCGAAGAGCAGGAAGGCCCAGACCAGCGCGGCGATCCGGACGGCGCCCGGACGGATCTGCTTGGGCAGCGTCCGCCGGTTGACCAGCAGCAGGAGCGCCGAGTAGATGAACATCATCAGCCCGCCGGTCACCGCGGAGATCACCAGCAGGACCAGCGGCTGCGACAGCCCTGACAGCAGCACGATGACGCCGATCGCGACCAGGCCCCACACCAGCGCGAAGTAGATCTTGCTCTCGTTCGCGTTGCGCAGGTACGCGGTCTTGAGGACGTCGGCGCCGAGCCGGCTGGTGTAGTCGACGATGCCCAGCGCGGCGGCGAACAGCGAGAACGCGCCGATGATCCAGAAGAAGGTGCCGAACCAGCCGCCGACGGTCGCGTTGAGCGCCTCGCCCTCCGCCTCCAGGAACGAGATGTCGCTGGCCAGCCCCTCCTGGCCGAACACGGTCGCGTAGGCCAGCAGCGAGGTGAACAGGATGGTGAGGAAGCTGATCGCCACGAAGGTCGTGAGCTGCTCGGTGTTGGCGAACTTCCACCACCGGCGCCACCGGCCGAGGTTCTCGGGGGTCGGCTCGAACACGAAACCGGTGGAGGGCGCGGCCTCCGGGTGCCCGGTCACCGGGCTGACGATCCGCGGGACGTAGGCGCCCATGCCGAAGCGCTTGTCGCGGATCCAGTTGCTCTGGCACAGGTTCTGCCCGCCGCCGGCCCCGGCGAACGCCAGCGCCCCCAGCAGCAGCGCGAACCCGAGCTCCTCGGCGGGCAGCCCGGCCTCGGTGACGATCTGCGGCACGTCCGCCCAGGTCGAGGCACCGATCGCGGCGATCGAGGCGACGACGATGAGCAGCAGCACGGCCGCCACCTTGACCATCTCGATCTTCTCGAGGGCCTGGTAGACCACCGGCGCCATGGTGAGGATGATCCCGATGAGCAGCAGGAAGCCGATCGCGATCGGCACCACGCTGCCGCCCACGAGGTAGGTGACCAGCGTCGCCGAGCTCGTCGCCCACCCCGGCCAGATGTTGGCGAAGTAGGCCATGATCGCGAACACCAGGCCCCAGTGCCGCCAGTACCGGCTGAAGCCGGTGAGCGCGGTCTCCCCCGTCGCGAGGGTGTACCGCTCGATCTCCATGTTGAGGAAGTACTGGGTGGCCAGTCCCACGAAGGCCGCCCAGACGAAGACCAGGCCGACCTGGGAGGCGATGTAGGGGTAGAGGATGAACTCGCCGCTGGCCATCCCGACGCCGGCGGCGATGATCCCCGGGCCGATGACGTGCCGGAAGCTCGCCGGCGGCTCCGGCATGTCCCGCACGGCCGGTGCGGCCAGGTGCTTGGTCGGGAACAGGTCCACCACCGAGGAGGGTCGGCCTCCCGGACGGGTCGTGACCATCGCGGCCCCCTTGTGAGCTGCGTCACTTCCTGGGCGGGACCATTCCTGCACGTTCGCGTCCCGGCGGCAACCCGGGGGTGCGGGCCGTGCTCAGACCGAGACGTCCGGGTAGTCCCCCGTGCCGTGCGGCGTGAAGGCGACGTGCCGCTCGGAGAGGTCCGCGCTGCGCCGCACCCCGAGCAGCTGCATGCAGCGCAGGTACTCCTCGGCGAGGATCTGGTAGGCGCGCAGGACGCCGTCGCGGCCGCCGGCCATGAGCCCGTAGAGGTAGGCCCGACCGATCATCACGGCGTCGGCACCCAGTGCCCGGGCCGCGACGACGTCCTGGCCGTGGAGGACGCCGCCGTCGATGAGCACCGTGGCCCGCTCCCCGACGGCCGCGCGGACGTCGGGCAGCACGTCCAGCGTCGCGGCCGAGCGGTCCAGCTGGCGGCCACCGTGGTTGGAGACGACCACGCCGTCGGCCCCGCGCTCCATGATCTCGCGGGCCGACGCCGGCGTCGTCACGCCCTTGACCAGCAGGTTGCCCCGCCAGCGCTCCCGGACCCAGTCCAGGGACGTGAGGTCCAGGCCCGGGTCGAACACCATGCTCGCGACCTCGCCCGGGGTGGGGTTGCCCGGGACCTCGGCGAGGGAGGCGAAGGCCAGCCCGCCGGTGGTGAGCTTGTTGAACCACCACACCGGGAACCGGGACATGTTGAGGAAGGTCCGGGCCGTCAGCGTCGGCGGGATGGTGAGGCCGTTGACCACGTCCCGCAGCCGCATCCCGGAGACCGTGGTGTCGACGGTGAGCAGGAGCGTCGAGTAGCCCGCCGCCTCGGCCCGCGCCAGCAGGCCCGCGTTGACCTCCCGGTCGGCGGTGAAGTACAGCTGGAACCACAGGTCACCGCCCGGCGCGGCGGCCCGCACGTCCTCGATCGAGGTCGAGCCGACCGTCGACAGGGCGTACGGGACGCCGACGTGCGCCGCCACGCCCGCCACGGCCGCCTCCCCGTGGTGGTGCATCATCCGGGTGTAGCCGGTCGGCGCGAAGGCCAGCGGCATCGCGATGCGCGACCCGAACAGCTCCACGCTCGGATCGGGGTCGGCGACCGAGCGCAGGGCGTCGGGGCGGAACGTGACCCGCCGGTAGGCCGCGACGTTGCGGGCGGCGGTGATCTCCTCCTCGGCCGCGCCGTCCACGTAGTCGAACACCGCGCGGGGCGTCGTCCGCCGGGCGGCCGCGCGCAGGTCGCGGACGGTGAGGCAGTGCTCGAGGCGGCGGGCGGTGCGGCCCAGGCGCGGCCTGCGGAACTGCACGACCTCGCGGAGTTCGGACCACCGGGGCACCTGCCGAGCGGTCGAGACGGGCTCGAGCGGCGCCTGGCCTCCCATGTCCCTCGCCTCCGTAGCTCCTGGCGGTGACGACCGGCCGGGTCGCGGCCGCGTCCAGCGTCGCAGGCTCCCGGGCGGCGCGCTCGTCGTCCGACGGACCACAATCGCGCCCGAGAGGACCGGGCCGTCCCGCGGAGGCGGCCGGCTCCGACCGGCGAGAGGAGCTCCGGTGGACGACGACGCGACGCCCGGGCGACGGCTGCGCAGCCAGGAGTGGTTCGACGACCCCCGCGACACCGGGATGACGTCGCTCTACGTCGAGCGGTACCTGAACTGGGGGCTGACCCGCGAGGAGCTCCAGTCGGGCCGGCCGGTCATCGGCATCGCCCAGACCGGCTCGGACCTCTCCCCGTGCAACCGGCACCACCTGCAGCTGGCGCAGCGCGTGCGCGAGGGCGTCCGGGACGCCGGCGGGGTGGCGCTGGAGTTCCCGGTCCACCCGATCCAGGAGACCGGGCGGCGACCCACGGCGGCGCTGGACCGCAACCTGGCCTACCTCGGGCTGGTGGAGGTGCTCTTCGGCTACCCCCTCGACGGTGTCGTCCTGACCACCGGCTGCGACAAGACCACCCCGGCCTGCCTGATGGCCGCGGCCACCGTCGACCTCCCCGCGATCGTGCTGTCCGGTGGGCCGATGCTCAACGGCTGGTTCAACGGCGAGCGCACCGGCTCGGGGACGATCGTCTGGCGCGCCCGGGAGATGCTCGCCGCCGGGGAGATCGACGAGGCCGGCTTCGTCGACCTGGTCGCCTCCTCGGCCCCTTCCCCCGGCCACTGCAACACCATGGGCACCGCCTCGACGATGAACGCGATCGCCGAGGCCCTCGGCATGAACCTGCCCGGCAGCGCGGCGATCCCCGCCCCGCACCGGGACCGCGGGCGGATGGCCTACCTCACCGGCCGGCGGATCGTGGAGATGGTGCACGAGGACCTCACGCCGTCGTCGATCCTGACCCGGGAGGCGTTCGAGAACGCCGTCGTGGTCACCTCCGCCATCGGGGGCTCCACCAACGCGCCGATCCACGTCAACGCCATCGCCCGGCACATGGGCGTCCCCCTCGACGTGACGGACTGGCAGGCCCTGGGGCTGACCGTCCCGCTGCTGGTCGACGTGCAGCCGGCCGGCCGGTTCCTCGGCGAGGAGTTCCACCGGGCCGGGGGCGTGCCCGCCGTCGTCCACGAGCTCATGGCCCACGGCCTGATCCACGAGGACGCCCGCACCGTCAACGGCGCGACGATCGGCGAGAACTGCCGGGACAGCGCCGCGACCGACCGCGAGGTCATCCGCACCTTCGACCGGGCGCTGCTGCCCGACGCGGGCTTCCTGGTGCTGCGCGGCAACCTCTTCGACAGCGCGATCATGAAGACCAGCGTCATCTCCGCCGAGTTCCGGGAGCGCTACCTGTCCGACCCGGAGCACCCCGGGGTGATGGAGGGCCGCGCCGTCGTCTTCGACGGGCCGGAGGACTACCACGCCCGCATCGACGACCCGGCGCTGGCGATCGACGAGACCTGCCTGCTGGTCATCCGCGGGGTCGGCCCGCTGGGCTACCCGGGGTCGGCGGAGGTCGTGAACATGCAGCCGCCCGCGGCGCTGATCAAGGAGGGCGTGCACGCGCTGCCCTGCATCGGCGACGGCCGCCAGTCGGGGACGTCGGGCTCCCCGTCGATCCTCAACGCCTCCCCCGAGGCCGCGGCCGGCGGCGGGCTGGCGCTGCTGCAGACCGGGGACGTCGTCCGGATCGACCTCCCCGCCGGCCGGGCCGACGTCCTGGTCCCCGAGGAGGAGCTCGCCGAACGGCGCCGCCGGCTGGAGGCCGACGGCGGGTACCCGGTGCCGCCCTCCCAGACGCCGTGGCAGGAGATCCAGCGCTCGATGGTCGGTCAGCTGTCCGAGGGCATGGTCCTGCGCCCCGCGGTGGGGTACCAGCGCGTCGCGCCCACCGTGGGCGTCCCGCGCCACAACCACTGAGGCGGGGTCTCAGTCCCCTGCCGCCGGCGCCGGCCGGCCCCGCACGAGGGCGACGGCCTCGGCGGTGAGCCGGCGGACGGTCGCGAAGTCGCCGGCCGCGATGCGGTCGCGGGGCACCATCCAGGAGCCGCCGACCGCGACGACCGCGTCGACGCGCAGGTACTCCTCCACGTTGCCCGGGCCCACGCCACCGGTGGGGATGAAGCGCACGTCGCCGAACGGTGCCGCGAGGGCGGCGATCGCCCGGGCACCACCGGACGTGCCGGCGGGGAAGAACTTGACGGTGGTGAGGCCAAGCTCCAGGGCGGCCTGGACCTCGGTCGCGGTGACCGCACCGGGCAGCGCGAGGACGCCGTGCTCGGCGCAGCGCTCGACGACGGCGCGGCTCAGACCGGGCGAGACCACGTAGGCCGCGCCCGCGGCGACGGCCTCGTCGACCTGCGCGGGGGTCAGGACGGTCCCCGCCCCGAGGAGCACGTCCCCCCGCGCGGCCATGGCGCGCAGCGCGTCGCCCGCGGCCCGGGTGCGGAAGGTGACCTCGGCGACCGGCAGCCCGCCCTCGACGAGGGCGCCGGCGAGGGGCTCGGCGTCCCGCGCGTCGTCGAGGACGACGACGGGGACCAGCCGCGCCCGGCCCAGCGCGGCCAGCACGTCGGTCACCGCTCCACCACGTTGCGCAGCTCGCCGCCGTCCAGCAGCGCCGCGAGATTGGCACTGACCAGGTCGTCGGCGCCGACCGGCCGGCCGCCGGCCGCGTGCGGCGTGAGCAGGAGGTCGGGGGCGTCCCAGAGCGGGGAGTCGGCGGGCAGCGGCTCGGTCTCGGTCACGTCGAGGGCGGCACCGGCGATGCGGCCCTCCACCAGCGCCGCGACGAGGGCGGGCTCGTCGACGGTCGAGCCGCGGCCCACGTTGACCACGTGGGCGTGCGCCGGCAGTGCGGCCAGCCGGCCGGCGTCCAGGGCCCGGGTGGTGCCGGCGGTCGACGGCAGGATCATGACCAGGACGTCGGTCCGCCCGAGCTCGGCCTCCAGGTCCTCCTCGGCGACGACGGCGAACCCGGCGCGCTCCCCCGCGCTGCGCGCCACCCCGCGCACCCGGGCGCCCAGCGAGGCGAGCACCGGCGCGAGGGTCTGCCCGATGGCACCGAACCCCCAGATGAGCACGCGGGCGTCGATCAGGGTGGTCACCGCACCCTCGGGGTGCAGCGGCTGGAGCCCGCCGAGCTCGCGGGCCCAGCGGTGCTCGCCCTGCGCCCGGGCGGCGGCGGGCAGGCGGCGCACCAGGGCGAGGGTCAGGGCCAGGGCGTGCTCGGTGACCGTCGCGCTGTGCAGGCCCGCACCGGCGGTGACGACGACGTCCTCGGGGAAGCCGGCGGCGAGGACGGCGTCCGGTCCGGCCGCCAGGGTCTGCACCCAGCGCAGCCGGGGCATCCGGCCGGCGACGGCGGCGAGGTCGGCGGTGGAGCTGCCCCACACGACCATCGCCTCGGCGTCCAGGTGCTCGTCGGGCACGGGGGCCGCGGCGTCGTAGACGACCGCGTGCACGCCCTCGGGCAGGTCCGGGGCCAGCGGGACCGAGTCGGGCAGCAGGAGCTTCATCCGAGGAGGCCTCTCGTGGGGTCAGGCGGGGACGGTGCCCGAGCCCCATGCCACACCCGGCCGTCGGGCGCCGCCACCCCAGCCCGGTCGCCCGTGGACGGGAGCCGGACCCTGACCTCCGGCCGCGCCGGGCCCGACCGGCGGGGTGTCAGCCCCGGTAGTTCACGTGGACGTGGTCGAAGTGGTTGGCCGTCACGCCCCCGCGGTCGGCCATCGGCTTCCAGGAGCCGTTGGGCGAGGAGAGCATCCGCTGCTGCCAGATGACGTACTCGACACCGAGCTCGTCCCAGTGGTCGATGTGGTACTGGGCGATGGCGTCGCCGAGGGCGTCGTCGGACATGACCATGTAGTCGACCGCCAGGCCGGACGGGTGACCGCCGGGGTCGGCCGCGCTGGCGCGGGTGCCGCCCAGCCTGATGCCGGCGGCGCCCGGGACGTTGGAGACGACCGCGTTGGCGGCCGCCTGCGCGGCCGGCTTGATGCTCCCGGCGGTGTTGGTGATGCGCGCGACCGCACCCGCCGCGGCCGCGGCGGCCCGGGCGGGAGCGGCCGGCTCCGGTGCGGCGGCGGCCTGCGCGGCCGCGGCCTCCGCCTGCTGTCGCGCGGCGGCCTGCGCGGCCGCCTCGGCCTCGGCCGCGGCCCGGGCGGCGGCCTCCGCCTCGGCCTTCTGCCGGTCGAGCACGGCCTGGTCGGCGGCGGCCTGCGCCTGCTGGGCGGCCGCCTGCGCGGCCTCGCGGGTGCTGCGGCTGGCGGCGAGGTCGGCCAGCGGCTGCAGGTCCCGGGTCGCGTCGACCTCGACGGGCGCGGACTGGGCCGAGAGCCCCAGCTGGGCGGCGACGCTGACCGACTCCGACGCCCCGGCGTCGGCCTGGGCGGCCGGCTCCGCGCCGATGACGACGTTGGCCACGACCGCGCCGGCCGCGGCGGCGGCCAGGAGGAGGGCCGGGCGGCGGCGCGAGGGAGCGATCCGGCCGCGGCGGTCGGCGCGGCGGGAGGTGGTGGTGCGGGGGTCCATGGGGTGGGGTGCTCCGAGGGTGCGGGCGCAGGTGCGCACGGAGGGGCGCAGGCTGCGGGGAGGTCGGGGGACGTCGGCGGTCCGGGAGAGCCGGCCGGTGCGGACACCACGGAGACGGCGGGGACGCCGGTCGAGCGAGGGTGCTCGGGGAGGGTCCGCGGGAGGCGGGTCAGGGACGGCCGCGGGCGATCACGTGCGAGGGTGCGCCCGGAGCCGGCGGTGCCGGAGCGAGGGTGGGCATCCGGCAGGGCTGGGGCACGCCATCCGGCGGCTCTCCGTTCTTCCGATGGCCGCCTACCGAGTTAGCTGACGGGTTCGGGCGGGAAGCGGCCCTGCCCGCTACCCGGACGACGGCCCGGGAGCGGGGTTCACCCCAGTACTGCGGTGGGTCCCCGGCTCGCCCCGGAGGGCGACTCGGCGGCGTCCGCTCGGCTTCCCCGGCAGGGGACGTGAGGACCGGCCGGACCCGACCACCGTAACCGGCGTTATGTGTTTGTGACAATCGCGGACCGTCGATTCGTCGGGTGATGTGTGTCGCGCCTCCCCCGGTCGACGGCCGGGTGGTGTAGGCGCCGACGATCCGCGTGCACGGGGCCACCCGCGTCGTGTGCACGGACCGCGGTGGTCGGCGCCCGCAGAGCGCGGTACGTGCACGAACCGTCGTCGGCGCCGCGGGAGAGGCCAGGGGCGCCGCCCCTAGGGTGGGCCCGTGGAGGTCTGGTTCACCCCGTCCTGCTCCAAGTGCCGCACCGCGCGGGCCCAGCTGGAGGAGGCCGGCGTCGAGTACACGCTGCGCCGCCACCTGGACGACCCGCCGACGGAGGCCGAGCTGCGCGCCGCGCTCCGTGCCCTGCAGCTGGAGCCGTGGGACATCACCCGCATGTCCGAGCCCCTCGCCCGGGAGCTCGGGCTGCGGGACCTGCCCCGGGACGCCGACGCGTGGATCCGCGTGCTGGCCGAGCACCCGCGGCTCATCCAGCGCCCGCTCGTGCTGACCGACGACGGACGGGCGTGGGTCGCGCGGGACGACGCGACGCTGACCGAGGTGGTGGCGGCCGGACGGCGGTCGGACGCGGGCTCCTGACGACGCCGGCTCCCCTGGTCAGAGGCGGTGTGCCGCGGCGGCGGCGAGGGTCCCGAGGGTGTTCGTCGAGAGATGCAGCACGGTGGGGGCGAGCAGGCTCCCGCTGCGGAGCCGCAGCCAGGCGAAGAACGCGCCGGCGGCGGCCGTCCCGGAGCACAGGAGCGCGACGGCCAGCGCCCGGGCGACCGGACCCTCGACCAGGTCGTTGGCCGCCAGGCCGCTGAGCGTGGGCCGGACGTGCCAGACCCCGAAGACCGCCGCGGACACCGCGACCGCGCCGCGGAGCGGCAGCACCCGCCCGAGGACGGCCAGGAGCACGCCCCGGAAGGCGACCTCCTCCCACACGACGGTGCCGAGCGGGATCCGGACGAGGACCTGGTAGGCGATCTCGGCGCCGTCGGCCCCGGCCACCCGGGCGTCGCGCACCAGCGGCCGCAGGGCGGGGACGGCGACGGCGACGGCGTACCCCGAGGCCACCAGCGCAGCGGGGACCCCGCCCCAGCGGAGCCCGGCACCCAGCCGCGACCGCGCCAGGCCCAGCTCGGCCCAGGACAGCCCGGCGGCGCGCGCCACCGCCAGCAGCACGCCGGCGGCGGTCAGGTTCGCCGGGACGTAGGACGCCGGGGCCCCGGGCAGCCGGGTCACGACGAGGTTGTTCCAGGTGCCCAGCACCAGGACCAGGCCGGTGGCGAGGGCCAGCGCCCTCGGGCGGTCGCCGGCCCCGGTCGGCACCTACCGCGCCTGGTCGGTGAGCAGCCGCCGCAGCCCCGCCACCGGCGCGCGCAGCGACCACCACGCCAGCCGCACCGGTACGCCCGCTGCGGCGCGGACCCCGCGGGCGCAGAGCCGCAGCAGGTCGGCGTACTCGGCCGGCCGCGGCCCCTCCGCGGCAGCGGTCCGCGCCGCCCGGTCGGGAGCGGGCGCCGACTCGGCCGGGGGCGGCGTCGCCGGGACGATCAGGTCGACCGTCGTCCGCCGCCGCGGGCCCCGCAGCGACTCGAACGACGGGATCGCCGGCGACGGCGGCCCCTCCTCCTCGTCCGGCTCGATGCCCGCGGCCACGGCCTCGGCGCGCACCTCGGCCTCCGACGGGGCCGCGGCACGGGGCACGCGGGCGACTGGTTCGGGGACGACGTTCCGGATCGCGGCGATCATGCCGGGACCGAGGCCGCCGATCGCGGCGAGGTCGCGCCGGGACAGCCGCGCCAGGTCCTCGGTCCTGGTGACCCCCGCGCGCAGCAGCGCGGAGACCGCCCGGCCGGGCAGGCCCAGGTCCCGGACCGTCCCCGCCGGGACACCCCCGGACGACTCGATCGACATGCGGCTCAACCTATCCCCGTCCCGCTCCGCCCACGCATGCACTCCCGTCCCGTCCCGCGCGGTGCCCGGACGCCCTGACGGGGTCCGTCAGGCACGGGTGAAGGTGCCCAGCCCGGTGCGGTCGTAGAAGTCGAGTCGCACGGTCGCGGCCGAGGCGCCGTCCACGGTGAAGACGGCCCCGGCCGGCCCGTTGGCGTTCTCGCCGATGGTCTCGAAGGTGAAGGTGTCCCCGGAGTGGTGCGTCAGGGCGAAGGACGTCGGCCGGTCCGGCGGCCCCATCGACATCGTCAGGGCGCCACCGTCGGCGGCCACGGTGAGCGGGCCGTAGTAGGAGTTGGCGTAGGTCCCCGTGTAGGCCTCCAGTGGCCGGGCCGGCACCGGGTCGGCCGCTGGCTGCGTCCAGTCGGTCTCCGGAGCGTCGGCCTGCTCGATCTGCTCGAAGATCGCGGCGGTGAAGGTCAGCCAGTCGACCGTGGGTTCGCCGTGGTTGGCGACGTCGAAGAACCCGGCGGCGATCGCCTCCGGGATGCCCTGCGGGCGCCCGTTGGTCAGCACCACGATGCCCAACTGCTCGCCGGGGAGCATCAGGACGGTCGTGGCGGCGCCCAGCGCGAACGCGCCCGAGTGGCCGATCTGCAGCCGGCCCTGGTCGTCGTAGGAGACGTTCCACCCGAGGCCGTAGAAGCCGGTGCGGGCCTCCGGTGTCGCCGGCGGGCCGGAGACCGAGTGCGGGACGCGGGTGACGTCGAGTGCGGCCGGGTCGATGACCCCGGTGCCGGCGTGGACGCCGTTGCCCAGCTGCAGGCGGATCCACTGGGCCAGGTCACGGACCGACGAGCTCGCCCCGCCGGCGGGCGCCTCCGCGTCGGCGTCCCGGGTGTACCGGGCCGCCCAGGTCCCGTCGCCGGTCGGCACGTGGATGGCGGCCCGGTTCGCCGCGGCCTCGTAGTCCTCGTGGCGGTAGCTGGTCGAGGTCATCCCCAGCGGGTCGAAGAGGACCTGCCGGGCCAGGTCCTCCCACGGGGTCCCCGCGGCGGCGGCCGCGGCCTCCCCGGCCGCCGTGTACCCGAAGTTGCTGTAGTTGTAGCTGGACCGGAACCGGTCCAGCGGCTGCTGGTCCAGGTGGTCGAGGATGTACCCCCGGTCCCACCCCAGGTCCTCGAGCAGGTCACCCGCCCCGGTGTGCAGGCCGCTGCGGTGCGACAGCAGGTCGGCGAAGGTCGCGTGCTCGCTGACGTAGGGGTCGCTGAGCGCGAAGGAGGGGTCCGACGCCCGGACCGGGTCGTCCCAGCCGATCGTCCCCTGCCCCACGACGCCGGCGATCACGGTGGACGCCAGCGGCTTGGACACCGACGCGAGCTGGAAGACGGTGTCCGGGTCGACCGTCTCCGGCCGGCCGACCTCGCGGACCCCGAACCCCTCCGCGTGCACGACACGGTCGCGGTGGACCACGGCGACGGCCACACCCGGCACCCCGGTCCGGTCCATCGCGTCGGTCACCAGCCCGTCCAGCGCGGCCACCGCGGTGTCCACCTGGTCCTGGGTCAGCAGCGGTGGCACCGCGGCCGGGGGCGCGGGGGGCAACGTCGTGGACGCCGCCGGGGCGCCGACGGGACCGCCGGCCGCCGCGCACGCCGCGGTCAGCGCCGTCATCGCCACGACCGCGGCGGCCGAGCCGGCCCTGTGCCGCGGTCGTCGGCTGCGGTCGCGGGTGCCTGCGGAGGAGGGGTCGGACACGGTCCACGGTCCAGACTGGCACCCGCAGCAGAGGGTGCCCGGTCGTGAGCGCCACGGGCGGGGCCGGCGGGGCACGCGGCACGCGGGGCGCCCGTGGTGGGGCGGGACCGTAGCCCGGCACGGACGCGGAAGTCGAGGTCCAGCCGGACCGGGCCCCCGGCCGCCGGGCCGCCCGCGGGGTTGCGCGCGTGTGCCGCTACAGGGGGCGTCCGGCGCACCCCTGCCGCGTGTCGGCCGGAACGCCCCTCCGCGGCGCGGGCGAGGTCCCAGCCGTGCACCGGCGTCTCGTGCGCTCAGCCCGCGTCGGCCCAGGACCGCACCACGGCGACGTCGAGCGGGAAGTCGACGGGGAATGCGCCGAACAGGAGCCGGCCCGCTTCCGCCGCGGCGGACCGCACCGCGGCCACGACGTCGTCGGCCAGGTGCTCGGGGGTGTGCACGACGACCTCGTCGTGCAGGAAGAAGACCAGGTGGGGGCGCTGGTCGACCGTCCCGGTGCCGCCCAGTCGCCAGAGCCGGTTGCGCAGGGCGGCCAGCCAGCACAGCGCCCACTCGGCACCGGTGCCCTGGACGACGAAGTTGCGGGTGAACCGGCCCCAGGCGCGGCGGGCCCGGTCCCGCTCCTCGCGCGGAGCCCCCTCGTCGGACGGCTCGCCGAGGTCGACCGGCCGTTCCGCCCACGCGCCGGCCGGCGCCGGGGAGCCCCGGCCGAGCAGGGTGTGCACCACCTCGCCGCGCTCCCCCGCGCGGGCGGCCTCCTCCACCAGGCCGATCGCGCGGGGGTACCGGCGGGCCAGCCGCGGCATCATGCGGCCGCTCGCCCCGCGGGTGCCGCCGTACATCGCCCCGAGCATCCCGACCTTGGCCTCGGCGCGGGTCGCCACCGCGCCGGCGGCCACCATGCCCTGGTAGAGGTCCGACGACCGGGCCGCCTCGGCCATCGCGGCGTCCCCGCTCATCCCGGCGAGCACCCGCGGCTCCAGCTGGGCGACGTCGGCGACCACGAACCGCCAGCCGTCGTCGGCCACCGCCGCTGGGCGGACCTGGACGGGCACCGACAGCGCACCCCCGCCGTTGGACGCCCACCGCCCGGTCACCACGCCCCCCGGCACGAACACCGAGCGGAACCGGCCGTCGCGCACCCAGGTGTCCAGCCAGTTCCAGCCGTTGGCCGTCAGGAGCCGGGAGCGCCTCTTGTACTCCAGCAGCGGCGGGACGGCGGGGTGGTCGAGCTGCTCGAGGGTCCAGGACCGCGTGTCCCGCACCGGCAGCCCGGCGTCCTGCAGGGCCCGCAGCAGCGCGCCGGGCGAGTCGGGGTTGAGGTCGGGGACGCCCAGGGCCCCGCGCACCTCCCGGGCCAGCGCCTCCAGCCCCGACGGGCGCCCCCCGGCCTCCGGCCGCGGACCCAGCAGGTCGGTGAGCAGGCGCTCGTGCACGTCGGCCCGCCACGGCAGCCCGGACCAGGTCATCTCGGCGGCCGCCAGCGCACCCGAGGACTCCGCCGCGACCAGCAGGCCCAGGCGCGCCCGCTGCGCCGACGCGGCGAGCACGGCCTGCTGCCGGTCGTGCTCGGCGACCGGGTCGAGGCGGTCGGCCGGGTCGTCGAGCGGGAACAGCGCCGGATCGGCCTCCGTCACGGGTTCCAGCGCGTCCCACCCGGGCGCCTGCTCCCCGCCGAGCAGCGCGGCGTCGGCGAACGGCGACCGCCGGAGGAGCGCGTGGCCCAGCCGCAGGTCGGTGCAGCGCTCGACCCGGACGCCTGCGGCCAGCAGCGCGGGGTACCAGCGGGTGGTGTCGTCCCACACCCAGCGGACCGGCGAGGACTCCCGCTCGCGGACGAACCCGGCGAGCTCTCCGGCGGGCACCGGGGAGACCGCGACCGGCGTCCCGTCGTCGGTGCACTCCCGCGCCTCCACGACGCCCTCGCCGCGGCGGACGAGGACGACCCGGTTCACCCCGGCAGTCTCCCCGAGGGGTCCGACGGCGCCGGGGAGGCCGGGACCTCAGGCGTCGGCGACCCAGCTGCCGTGGAAGCCGAGCGGGACCCGGGCGGGGAGGTGCACCCGCGCCACCGGGTCGCCGGTGAAGTCCTGCGCGGCCAGGACGACGAGGTCGGTGGCGCCCCGGTCGGGGTCGTGGACGAAGGCGAGGACGTAGCCGTCGTCCTCTGCCGCGTCCGGGGACGAGGGCGCGAACACGGCCTCGCCGACCGTGGCGTCCCGGCCGAACGGGTGGGCCTCGACGGTCCCGGCGGTCATGTCGTGCTTGAGCAGAGCGTTGGCGAAGGCGCCGTCGGCGAACAGGCCGGCCGGGTGGACGGTGGCCGGGCTCAGCTCGCCCACGGCGACGCTGTACCCGTAGCGGTGCGGCCGGGAGACGACCCGCTCGTCGACCCGCGGGAACTCCTGCTCGCGGTCGTCGAGCCGCTGCGCGGACACCCGGCCGGCCGCGGGGTCGACGGTCCAACGGTCCAGGGTCAGCGGTCCCTGACCGGCCAGCGCCGACAGGTCGTAGGCGCCCTCGTACCGGCACACGTCGACGACGACGCGACCGTCCGCGTCGTCGAAGGCGTTGAGCGTGTGGAAGACCCAGCAGGGGTCGATGTCGACCCACCGGACCTCGCGCGCCGCGCCCTCCCGGGGCAGCAACCCGACCCGGGCCGGGTGGGACGCGTTCCAGGCGTAGGGCAGCCGGGCGCCGGCCATCGCCGCGGACAGGTCGAAGGTGACCGGCAGGTCCAGCAGGACCACGTACCGCTCGGTCAAGGCGAAGTCGTGCACCATCGGACCGTCGGCGACGGGGACGTCGGTGGTGCTGCTGACCTTCCCGTCGGGGCCGACGACGACGTGCTGGAGGTGGTCCCAGCCCCAGTAGTAGGCGACCGCGTGCAGGTCGCCGGTCCGCCGGTCGAGCTTGGTGTGCGCGGCGTAGCCGCCGGGCAGGGTGCCGTCGAAGTCGCAGGGGCCCACGGTCTCCAGCTCGTCGGTCAGCTCGTAGGGCAGCGGGCCGGCCTCGACGGTGGCCAGGGTGCGCCCGGCATGGGCGATCACGTGCGTGTTGGCGGCGAAGTCCGTGTCGGCGTGGATGGGGCCGCCGGCCCACTCCTCCCCCAGCGCCCGGGCCATCTCCCGGGAGCGCACCCAGCGGTTGCGGTACCACTCGGCCCGGCCGTCCCGCAGCCGCACGCCGTGCACCATGCCCGGGCCGAGGAACCAGTGCTGGACCGGTTCGTCGAGGCCGAGCGGGTTGGGCCCGTTGCGCAGGTAGCGCCCGGAGAGCTCGGCGGGCAGGCGGCCGGTCACCGGCAGGTCGAAGGCCGTGACCTCCTCGGTGACCGGGGCGAAGGGCCCCTCGAGGAAGCGGCTGCCGTCGGAGATGGGCTGGTCGAGCATCGTCTGTGTCCCCCGGGGGGTCGTCGGCTCGGGCGTCCGGTGCGATGCTCGCCCGCACGCCCCGTCGCCGGACAGGGCCCAACCGCCCTGCCGCGGTCCACCTGGACCACACCGTCGTCGCCGCACGCGACAGGCAGCGGTCAGCGACCTTCCTCGCCGACGTCCGGCCGGACGACGACGTCTCGCTCGACCTCGCGGACGACGGGCAGGTGCAGCCGCGGCACCACGCGCTCCTCGTCACCGAGGAGGAGCTCGACGCCATCCTCGGACGCATCCGCCCCCGGGGCTCTATCCCTTCACGGCCGACCCGTTCGAGCAGCACCGCGCCGAGGTCGACACCCACGACGGCGGCCGGGGCGTGTACCGGCACGACCCCGACGGCCACGTCCTCGAGATCACCACCCGGCCGTACGGTGGCTGCTCCCCGCGCGGGGCACGTTGGCGGGCGGGGCGCACCCGAGGTACGCCCCGGGGCCCCGCCCACGGGAAGTCTGCGACGGACCGGGCCGTCTCGCAACAGATGTCTAGGACGTCTGCCGTGGTGCGGTCGTAGGGTCGCCGGGTGACGTCGGAGTACCGGGAGCTGTCCCCGTCCGGTGCCGCCGCGGCCGTCGTGGCGTGCGTCTGGGAGCAGCGGGCGGCGGCCGACCACGTCCAGCTCGTCGTCCCCGACGGCTGCCTCGACGTCATCTCCGGAGGCGGGCGCGACCCCGTCGTCGCGGGAGCCGACACCGGCCCCCGCCTGGTGGGCCTGCCGGCGGGCACGCTGCTGACCGGCGTCCGCCTCCGCCCGGGCGCGGCCGGCGCGGCGCTGGGGGTGCACGCGGCGCAGCTGCGCGACCGGGAGGTCCAGCTCGCCGACCTGTGGGGGGAGGCCGCCCGGCGGCTGGGGGCCGCGCTGGCCGACGCGGCCCCGGCCGTGCGTCGCGCGCTGCTGCTGGAGGCCGTGCACTCCCGGCGGGCCGCCCCCGACGCACTCGTCGCGGCCGCCGCCCGGCTGCTCGCCGCGCCGCGCGCGCGGGTCGCGACGGTGGCCGCCGACCTGGGGGTGACCGAGCGCCGGCTGCACCGGCGGACCCTCGCCGCGGTCGGCTACGGCCCCAAGCAGCTGGCCCGGGTGGGGCGGCTCGCGCGGCTCCGCGCCCTCCCCCACCCCGACCTGGCCGGCCGGGCGCTGGCCGCCGGCTACGCCAGCCAGTCCCACATGACCGACGAGGTCCGCCGGCTGACCGGGACGACGCCCGTCCGATTCCTGGAAGACGGCGGTCCGGCCGCTCCCTAGCGTGCGGTGCATGCCCATCGACGTCGCCGCCGCCGAACGGTTCGTGCTCGACACCGCCCGCCTGCTCGACCGGCACCGCCTCGCCGTGCTGCTGCACGGGGCCCCCGTCGAGCCGGTCCTCACCGCCCTGCGGGCCTACCGCAACCCCGACGGCGGCTTCGGCCACGCCCTGGAGCCCGACGTCCGGGACCCCGCCAGCCAACCGGCGGCACTGCTGCACGCGCTGGAGGTGCTCGCCGAGGTCGGGGCGCTCGACGACCCCGTGGTCACCGGCGCCGCGGAGTGGGCGGCGCGCACCGCGCGCCCCGACGCGGCGCTGCCCTTCGTCCTGCCGAGCGCCGCCGGCGCGCCGCACGCACCGTGGATGGCGCCGGACGACGGTCCCTCGTTCCTCACCATGGCCGTCGTCGCGCTGCTCTCCCGGGCCGGGGAGGACGGCGCCTGGCTGGCCGACGCCACCGGCTGGTGCTGGTCACGGGTCGAGGCCCCCGCGGAGCTGGGCGCCTACTGGGTGAAGTTCGCACTGGACTTCCTCGACGCCGTCCCGGACGACGACCGCGCCCGCGCGGCGGTGGAGGGGCTCCGCCCGGCGATCGGGCCGGACGGGACCATCCCGGTCCCCGGGGGGACGGAGGGCGAGCACCTCACCCCGGCGGAGCTCTCCCCCCGCCCGGGCCTGCGCAGCCGCGCGCTGTTCACCCCCGGGCAGATCGAGGCCGACCTGGACCGGCTGGAGGCCGGGCAGCGCCCGGACGGCGGGTGGGAGTTCTCCTGGCTGGCCTGGTCGGAGGGCCAGCGGGTCGAGTGGCGGGGCGGGGTGACGCTCCGGGCGCTGCAGACGCTGGCCGCACACGGCCGGCTCCCGGCGACGGGCTGAGCCGCCCGCCCTCGTCCCGGTCGGCCTCGTCCCGGTCGGCCTCGTCCCGGTCGGCCTCGTCCCGGTCGGCCTCGTCCCGGTCGGCCTCGTCCCGGTCGGCCTCGTCCCGGTCGGCCTTGTCCCGGTGGGCGGACGTGGGCAGACTCCCCACACCCCGGGATCCCCACGACGCCGTGCGGAGGACGACCGTGTCCGACGACCTCGCCTACGCCCCCGCCACCGAGCTCGCCGCCCGGATCCGGCGCCGCGACCTCTCCCCCGTCGAGTTGCTCGACGCGGTGATCGAGCGCATCGAGGCGCGCAACCCGAGCCTGAACGCGCTGGTGTTCACCGCGTTCGACGAGGCCCGCGACCGTGCGCGGGAGGCCGAGCGGGCCCTGACGTCCGGGGCGACCCTCGGCCCGCTGCACGGCGTCCCCACCGCGCTCAAGGACCTGTTCGACTTCAAGCCCGGCTGGCCGGCGACCTTCGGCGGCGTCCGTGCGCTGCGGGACTTCAGCGTCCCCGCCCGGTGCACCTACGCCGAGCGGATGGAGGCCGCCGGGGCGGTCCTCGTCGGCAAGACCAACAGCCCGGTGATGGGCTTCCGCGGGACCTGCGACAACCCGCTGTTCGGCCCGTCGCGCAACCCGTTCGACACCACGAAGAACACCGGCGGCTCCTCCGGCGGCAGCGCGGCCGCGGTCGCCGACGGGCTGCTCCCGCTGGCCGAGGCCACCGACGGCGGGGGCTCCATCCGCATCCCGGCGTCCTGGTGTGGGCTCTACGGGTTCAAGGCCTCCTTCGGCCGCGTGCCGCAGACCTCCCGGCCCAACGCCTTCGGCTCGCTCAACCCGTTCCTGTTCGAGGGCGCGCTGACCCGCACCGTCGACGACGCCGCCCTGGCCCTCGACGTGCTGGCCGGCTACGACGACCGCGACCCCTTCGCGCTCGACGAGCCCGTCACCTTCGCCGGCGCTCCCCGCCGCTCGATCCGCGGCCTGCGGATCGCCTACAGCCCCGACTTCGGCGGGTTCCCCGTCGACCGCCGGGTCGCCGCGGTCGTCGCCGATGCGGTGCGCGTGTTCGAGCAGGCCGGCGCCGTCGTCGAGGCGGTCGGCCTGCGGTTCGACGCCGACCAGCGCGAGCTCAGCGACCTGTGGTGCCGGCTGATCGCGCCGCTGAACATCGAGGGCCTCGAGGGGCTGGCGGCCCTGGGGGTCGACGTGCTCGGGGAGCACCGCGCCGACCTCCCACCGGAGTACCTGCGCTGGATCGACGAGGGGTACCGGCTCAGCGCGCTGGACGTGCTCCGCGACCAGCGGATGCGCACCGCGGTGTACGACCGGGTGCAGGAGGTGCTGCGGACGCACGACCTCCTGGTCACGCCCACCCTCGGCGCGCTGCCGGTGGACAACGCCGCCGACGGCAACACCGTCGGCCCGAGCAGCGTCGAGGGCGTCGAGGTCGACCCGCTCATCGGCTGGTGTCTGACCTACCCGGTCAACTTCACCGGGCACCCGGCCGCCTCCGTCCCCGCCGGGGACGTCGACGGGCTGCCGGTCGGCATGCAGCTGGTCGGCCGCCGCTACGGCGACGCCGACGTGCTCGCCGCGAGCGCGTGGGTGGAGCGCCTCCGACCGTGGTCGGACGCCTACGCCCGCTGCGCCGCCCGCCCGCTGGACTGAGCCCGGCGACCGGCCCCGTTCCCCAGGCGTCGGGGCGGTCGGGGTCGGGTAGGGGCACCACCTCGACACCCGACAGAGAGGGGAACGACATGGACGTCGGAGGTCTCGGCGACAAGGCGAAGGACGCCCTCAACAGCGAGCAGGGCGAGCAGCGCAGCGACCAGGCGCTGGACAAGGCGGAGCAGTTCGCCGACGAGAAGAGCGGCGGCAAGTTCGACGCGCAGACCGACAAGGCCGGCGACCTCGCCGACCAGCGCATCGGTCAGGAGGGCGGCGCCTGAGCCGCCGGTGAGGGGGGGGGGGGGGGGGGCGGCCCCCCCCCCCCCCCCCCCCCCCCCCCCCCCCCCCCCCCCCCCCCCCCCCCGCCCCGACGGCGTCCCGCGGCGCGCTCAGGGGCATTGCCATCACCGTCGGCCGGTTGGAGGCTGCCCCCGAGGCTCCCGAGCGGACGGAGGCATGCCATGCCGGCACCGACCGACCACGAGCTGTTCGACCTGGGGGACCTCCCCCTGCAGTCCGGCGGGACCCTGCGCGGGGCGAAACTGGCGTACAAGACCTACGGCAGGCTGGCCGACGACCGGTCGAACGTGATCCTCCACCCGACCTGGTTCAGCGCCTGGCACGACGCCAACGAGTGGACCATCGAGCCCGGTCTGGCGTGCGACCCCGACCGGTACTTCGTCGTCGTCCCGAACCAGCTCAACAACGGGCTGTCGTCGTCGCCGAGCAACACGCCGCCCCCGTTCGACGGGCCGCACTTCCCGCCGGTCACCTTCCACGACCAGGTGGAGGCGCAGTACCGGCTGCTCACGGAGAAGTGGGGCATCGAGTCGCTGGAGCTGGTCCTGGGCTCCTCCATGGGCGCGGGCCAGACCTACCAGTGGGCGGTCAGCCACCCCGAGATGGTCAGGCGTGCCGCGCCCATCGTCGGGTCACCGCGGACCAGCGAGCACAACCAGGTGTTCCTCAAGAGCCTGCGGGCGACGCTGACCCTCGACCCGGCCTTCCGCGGCGGGCACTACTCCCCCGACGCCCCGCCCACCGCCGGACTGCGCGCGTTCGCCCGCATCTACGCCGGGTGGGGTCTGTCCCAGGCGTTCTACTGGCAGCGCGAGTACCGGGAGATGGGCTACTCCTCGCTCGAGGACTTCCTCGTGGGGTTCTGGGAGGGCTTCTGGCTCGACCACCGCGACCCCAACGACCTGCTGGCCATGCTGTGGACCTGGGAGCACGGGGACGTCGGCGCGACGCCCGGCTTCGACGGGGACACCGAGGCGGCGCTGCGGTCCATCCGCTGCCCGCTGGTGTCGATGCCGGCGCGGACCGACCTGTACTTCCCGCCCGAGGACGAGCAGTGGGCCGCGCAGTTCATCCCGAACGGCGAGGTCCGGGTGATCGACACGATCTACGGCCACTTCGCCGGTCTGGGCGTGCACGCCCCGGACAACGAGTTCATCGACAAGACGCTGCGCGAGCTGCTCAGCCGCCCGGCCTGACGGCGGCGGACGTCGGCCGCGGCTGCGACGATCGCGCCGTGCTGCTCAGCGACGTCCTCGCCGTCTCCACCGCGGTCGCCGCCACCCGCTCCCGGACGGCGAAGGCCGCGGCGATCGCCGACCTGCTCCGGCGGGCCGGCGCGGCCGAGGTTCGGCCGGTCACCGCGTGGCTGTCCGGCGAGACGCTGCAGGGACGGCTCGGCGTGGGCTGGCGGACCCTCGCGCAGCGGGCGCACGACCCCGCGCCGGCCCCGACGCTCTCCGTTGCCGCCGTCGACGGGGTCCTGAGCGACCTCGCCGCGACGACCGGTCCCGGCTCGGCGGCCCGCCGCGACGCCGTCCTGGGCGGCCTGTTCACCGCGGCGACCGCCGACGAGCAGCGGTTCCTCGTCCGGCTGCTCACCGGGGAGCTGCGCCAGGGCGCGCTCGAGGGCGTCGTGCTCGACGCGGTGGCCGCGGCCGCCGACGTCCCGGCCGCCGAGGCCCGCCGGGCCTTCATGCTCTCCGGGAGCCTCCCGGCCACTGCCGCGACCGCCCTGGCCGGCGGCGTCGACGCCCTGGCCGCCGTGCGCCTGCGGGTCGGCCGGCCCGTGCGGCCCATGCTGGCCAGCCCCGGCTCCTCGCTCGACGCCGCGCTGGCCGACCTCGGCGAGGACGTCACGGTGGAGTACAAGCTCGACGGCGCCCGCATCCAAGTGCACCGGGACGGCGACGTGGTCCGGGTGTGGACCCGCACGCTCCGCGAGGTGACCGACGGCGTGCCCGAGCTGGTGGCGCGCGTGCGGGCGCTGCCGTGCACCGCCGCCGTCCTCGACGGGGAGACCCTCGCGCTGGACGACGACGGCCGCCCGCGCGCCTTCCAGGACACGATGAGCCGCTTCGGCAGCGACGGCGGCGAGGACGTGCTGCTCAGCCCGTTCTTCTTCGACCTGCTGCACCTCGACGGGGCGGACCTGCTCGACGAGCCGCTGGGCGTGCGCCTCGACGCGCTCGCCCGGCTGCTCGCCGCCGACGAGCACGCGCCGCTGCGGATGCCCGGCGTCCGCCGCCCGTCACCGGACCAGGCGGCCGAGGTGCTCGACGGCGCGCTCGCCGCCGGCCACGAGGGCGTCGTCGTCAAGGCCCTCGACGCCGCGTACGCCGCCGGCCGGCGCGGCCGGGCGTGGCAGAAGGTCAAGCCCGTGCACACCCTCGACCTGGTCGTGCTCGGCGCCGAGTGGGGGTACGGGCGCCGCTCCGGGAAGCTGTCCAACATCCACCTGGGGGCCCGCGACCCCGACGGCGGCGAGCCGGTCATGGTGGGCAAGACCTTCAAGGGCATGACCGACGAACTGCTGGACTGGCAGACGCGCACCTTCCCCGAGCTGGCCCGCGAGCGCCCGGACTGGGGCGTGCTCCTGCGGCCCGAGCTGGTCGTCGAGATCGCCCTGGACGGCGCCCAGCGCAGCCCCCGCTACCCCGGCGGCCTCGCCCTGCGGTTCGCCCGCGTGCTGCGCTACCGCCCCGACAAGACCCCGGCCGAGGCCGACACCGTCGACGCGGTCCGCGCGCTGCTGGCCGGGGGCTGACGGGGCCGTCGGGCCCTGGTGGGCCCGGCCGGCCCGCGGCACCCTCGCGACGCACGGGGCCGCTGCGGGGAGTACGGAGCGCCCGCATGACGCTGACCCGCCCCGGGACGACCGCCGTCCGGGCACCCACGTGGCGGACCCGCACCGCCTCCTGGTGGGTCCTGCTCAGCGCGCTGGTGGTCGCCGTGTACGCGCCGCTGCCCTACGCGCTGGACCCGCTGGCCGACCTCGCCGCCGAGGGCCAGGCACTGGCGGCGAACTACGTCGCGCGACCGCCGCTCGTCCGGCTCGCCTTCGCCCTGCACGTCGGGTTCGGCGGTCTGGCGCTGCTGCTGTCGCCGCTGCAGTTCCTGCACCGGCTGCGGGCCCGGGCTCCTGGGGTGCACCGGTGGGTCGGCCGGCTCACCCTGGTCTCGATCGCGGTCGCGGGGCTGGCCGGGCTGGTCCTCGCGGCGCACAGCCTCGCGGGCCCGGTCGGCACCGCCGGGTTCGGCACCCTCGCGCTCCTGTGGCTCGCCTGTGCCGCCACCGCCTTCCGTGCGATCCGGCGGGGGGACGTGGCCGCGCACCGGCGCTGGATGGTCCGCACGTTCGCGCTCACCTACGCCGCGGTCACCCTGCGGCTGCAGCTCGGACTGCTGGTCGCGGTCCAGGCCGGCCTGTTCGGCGTCGACGGGGACACCGCCTTCGGCCGGGCCTATCTGCTGGTCCCGTTCCTCTCCTGGGTGCCGAACCTGCTGGCAGCCGAGCTGTACCTGGCCACGGGCGACCGGCGCGCCGCGGCCCTGGCGGCCTGACCGCGTCAGTGGTCGGCGCTGGAGCGCAGGGCCGCGCCGCCGTACTCGCGCAGGTGCGTCACGGCCAGCACCCGGGTCATCGGGTAGAGCTCGACGTCGGCGTCGTCGGTCAGCTCGTCCACGACGGTGAGCCAGCCGGGTGGTCCGAACCGGACGACCCGGCCGGGCAGCTCGACCGGTCCTCCCGGGTCCTCGGCCTCGCGCACCACGACCCGCGCCTGGTACAGGTGGCGGTCGTTGACGGTGGTGATGTCCATGGGGTCACCCTCCTCACCGCAGGGGCTCCGCGAGGGGCCGCGGCGCGGCCCTCAGCGGCGGAAGAACAGCCGGATGGCCGTGCCCCCGGACCCGGAGGCCACGGCGACGTCGTCGGCGACGCTCCACGCCAGCCACATCCCGCGCGCGCCGGCAGGGTCCTCGTCGGGCGGGACGTAGCCCAGCGTCTCGTCCGGCAGCCCGGGCCCGGCGTCGGCCACCTCGACGACGAGGGTGTCCCCCTCCGCCCAGGCCGAGACCGACGCGAACGCCGCCACGCGCAGCGCGTTGGTCACCAGCTCGTGCACCGCCAGGACGACGTCGTCGGTCCGGGTCGCCCATCCCGCCGCCGCCGCCGCGGCGAGCCGGCGGGCCGGCTGCGGCGCGGTCACCGCGACCGGTAGCACCCCGGCCGGCGGCTCGCGCCACGCCGGCTGGGCCGACCGGATGAAGTGCCGCGGGTCCTCGTAGGCCGCGGCCGGGACGGGCGCGCCCGCCCCCCAGGTCAGCGGGTGGGTGCGGGCGACCGCGTCCAGCACGTCGGGCGACAGACGCTGCCGGTCGTGCAGGCACAGGCTGTAGTAGGGCATCGAGGTGTAGCAACGGTTGGCGACGGCCTCGAAGCGGCTCCACTCCCGCCCGTCCTCCGAGGCCAGCCACACCGGCTCGGCGGCGAGCCGCCAGGTGGGCACCGAGGCCCGCAGGGCACGCAGGTCCCGGTCGTAGGCGTGCAGCGTGCCGTGCCCGCCCCGCCACCAGGTCTCGGCCGGGGCGAAGGTCGCCAGCCGCGCCACGTCCGGTCCGAGGTGACCGGCGAGCACGGTGCGGACCCGTTCGCCCGCGACGACGAGCACCGGCTCGCCGCGGGAGAGCCCCTCGAGCACGAACGGCACGACGCGGTCCACGACCTCCTGGTCGGTGCCGAAGGCGAAGGCCTCGTGGGCGAACCCCGAGCCGTCCCAGTCGCCGGTCGGGCGCACTGCCGACACGTCGGCCCCCCTCTGTCGTCGGCCGGGGCGAGGAACAGGTCCACCCGAGACCCGGCCGTTCCCTCGACGCTACCCCCGCCGTCCCGGAGCGGAACAGCTGCGTCCGGTACGTCCCGGACGGCGGGGAGCCGGTGCGTCGAGGGTGGTGGCGGTCAGGCGGCCTCGGCCTCGCCCGACCCGCGGGCCGGGTCCCGGGGCTCGGGCGGGGACCCGGCAGCTCCGGGCGCCGGGTGGTCGCGGTCGCGGTCGGCCAGCGCGCCGGCCAGGTGCCAGGCCGTGCAGTCGGCACAGCTGGCGATCCAGACGGAGCGGGCGTGGCGGGAACAGGGGGTGCGCAGTGCCATGGTGGTTCTCTCTGATGGCCGGGGTCGGACCACCGGCCGGTGGTTGGACTCCTGCACAACACGCGCGGGCGGCCGCGTCATCCGGGGTGTGCCGGGGACCACGCGGCACCGGCCGCGGTGCTCCCCGAGCGCTGCGAGCGGCACGCGGACCTCGTGCGCCTGGTCGAACGGCTGGAGCCCCGAGGGCGTTCCACGACGACCGGCTGGAGACCCACGTCCTCGGCTGATGCCGCCTACTCCGCCGGCTCGGCGCCCACGCGGGGGTCGAGGTGGGCCAGCGCCCGGCGCAGCTGGACGCGGCCGCGGTGGATGCGGCTGCGCACGGTGCCCAGCTTGATGCCCAGCGTCGCCGCGATCTCCTCGTAGCTGAGCCCCTCGATGTCGCACAGGACGACGGCCACCCGGAACTCCGGCGACAGCGCGTCCAGCGCCGCCTGCACCTGCGGGTCCAGGTGGGTGTCGGCGTAGACCTGCTCGGGGCTGGGCGCGGTGCCGGGCAGCCGCTCGGTGTCCTCCGGCAGCGCGTCGAACCGGATCCGCTGCCGGCGCCGCACCATGTCCAGGAACAGGTTGGTGGTGATCCGGTGCAGCCAGCCCTCGAAGGTGCCCGGTGAGAAGTCCGCCAGCGAGCGGAACACCCGGATGAAGGTCTCCTGGGTGAGGTCCTCGGCGTCCTGCGGGTTGCCCGACAGCCGGTAGGCCAGCCGGTAGACCCGGGCGGAGTGGTCACGGACGACCTGCTCCCACGTCGGCGTCACCCAGCCCTCGGCCTCGACGGACGCGGCGACGGTCGACAGGTCAGCAGTACTCACGGTAGGGGGCCTCCACCACACGGTCGGCAGGTCTCCCCCGCCCGGTGGTCTCCCGGGCCGACGCGCCGGACCTGGTGTCAGGTCGTACTGACGACGCTTCGTGGAGGGGTACTCCCCTACGCCGTCCATGCTATCGCAGCGACCGGCGTCGGCCGACGACCTGCCGCGCCGCGTGGCCCGCGGCCGGCTCAGTCCACCCGCCAACGGACCTCGACCGCCGTCCAGGTGGTGACCCGGAACTCGGCTCCGCCGGCGGACGGCGGCGGGCGGCGGGCCACCGGCGGCGTCCGGACGGGCCGGACCGGCCGGCCTGGGCCGGTCAGGGAGCGGACCACCCGGCCCACGACCGCCGCGGCGACCGCGTAGGCCGAGGCCCGCAGCACCGGCCCGGCCGTGAGGACCCGCGCCACGGGCACCCGGCGCACACCGGCGAGCGCCCGGGTCGCCGCCCGGAGCGGGGTCGGCGGGGAAGGCGGGGACGGCGCGGGGACGGCCCGCGCGGACTCCGCGCGGGCCGTCCCCTCGGAGGTCACGTGCGCTCCTGCGGGTCAGCAGACCTCGAGCACCCGCTGGTCGCGCCCGGCTCCGGCCGGCCGCTCCGCGCGGTGGGCGACGTCCGCCCGCGCCGGTCCGTCGGCCGGAGCCGCAGGAGGCGCTGGTCGCCGGGCCGCCCGCACGCCGTAGCCGCCGGTCACGACGATGACGACGCAGACCGCCACGTAGGCCCACAGCCACGGGTCGCCCGGGTCCACGTCCGACCGGTACCGGACGAGCACGCCAAGCTGCAGCGCTCCGAACGCGGTGTAGGCGACCGCCGGCACGAGCAGGCGGTGCAGGTCCCGCTCCCGGATGACCAGCGCCGCACCGATCCCGAGGGCGATCAGCCAGGCGCCGATCACCTGGCTGCTCAGCGGCATCAGGTCCCACGGCCAGAAGCGGGTGACCGGCTCGGACTCGTGGTGCACCACCAGCCCGCCCAGGAAGAGCGCCACGCCGGCCGCCGCGAGGACCGCGCCCTGGGCGCCCAGCAGCCGGGTCAGCCACCGGGGCATGCCGCGGCCGACGCTCCGCACCGGCCGCCGGCCGACCTCCTGGAGGACGACAACGGCTCCGGAGGCCACCGGGACGACCAGGTAGACGACCAGCCAGAACCACGCGGCGGCCTGGCCCGCGCCCTCCCCGTGCACCAGGTGCATCCGGTGCGCGTGGATCAGCGTCGCCACGAGGGTGAGGACGGTGAACACCGCGACCGTGATGACGGCGACGCGGATCTCGCCCCACGTCCGGCGCCGCAGCGCCAGGAGCGAGAGGGCCGCGCCGGAGGCGTAGGCCGCACCGAGGAACGCCGCGGTGAGCTCCATCTTGATGCTCCACGCGAAGTTCGCCTGAGCGCGCTCGGGCGAGACCAGCAGGGCGAGGACGGCGAGCAGGGTGAGCGCCGAGAAGGCCCTCAGCAGCCACCGGGTGCCGGGACGGATGTCCGACACCTGGGCGTCCCGGCCGGGACGCAGCGGCGTGTCCGCCTCCGGTGCGACGCGGGTGACCGCGGCCATGTCAGTTCCTCCGGACGCCGAACGGTGTGAGCGTTCTCACTCTGACGGGTGCTCCACCCCGGCACATGACCAGGACGGGCCCACTTGCGCACGGACCCGGCATGGTCAGATCTGACCATGCCGGACCGTGGCGCGCGGATCGGCTAGGCGTGACGGGCCCAGACCGACGCGCCGTGCCAGTCGATGGCGACGACGGGCTCGTCCCCGACCACCCACGCGTCGTGGCCCGGCGGCAGCGACGTCACGTCGCCGGGACCGGCCTCGAGCTCTGTGCCGTCGGCCATGACCACGTGGATGCGGCCCGAGACCTGGTACTGCTGGTGCGGCGCCTCGCACAGCTCCGTCCCGGCCACCGGCCGGACGTGCTCGGACCACCGCCAGCCGGGCTGGACCGTGATCCGCCCGACCTGGGCGCCCCCGCTCAGGTTCAGCAGTTCCAGCCGCCAGTTCTCCCCCCCGGACCTCGTCCGGCTCGTCGAACGTGGCGTGCTCCAGCGGCTGGGTGTCCATGGCTCCTCCTCCCCGGTGTCGTGTGTCCGGGCACTGTCGTTGTCCTCGCGTCCCGGCACACGGTCAACGGGAACCGCACCGTCCGGCCTCTCGGCACGCCCGCCGCGAGGGGTGGCCACGCCGGCCGGACGACCGCGTGCGGGGTGCTGGCCACGCCGCCACGAGCGGAGCAGGCTGACGAGGTTCCGGTCGGGGCACCGCTCGCGGCCGGTGTCCACCGACCGGCGACCGCAGGGAGCCTCCCGTGCAGCCCTTCGACACCACCCCCGACGACCTCGACGGCGAGAACGACTCCGGCGTCCTGGACCCCGAGGACTCCCTCGACGACCGCGGCGTGGACCCGCTCGACGAGGGGTGGTCGCCGGCCGAGCGGCCGTGGGCCGTCGACGACTGGGGCATGACCGGAGAGGAGGAGGAGGCCGGGGAGGGCCTGGACCGGCGGCTGGCGCGTGAGCTCCCCGACCGCGCCGACCCGGACGGTGACGGGTTGGGTGACGCCTCCGACACCGACGGCGAGCTGCTCGACGACGAGGTCGGGGGTGCCCGGGCCGGGCGGCTGGTCGAGGAGGACGAGGGCATCGGCTCCGACACCGAGTCCGAGCTGGTCGCCTCCGACCGGGGCATCGACGGCGGTGCGGCCTCCGCGGAGGAGGCCGCCGTCCACCTGGTCGACGACGACCGCGAGACCGACGAGACCCTGGTCGGTGACTCGTGACCCGGACCGACGACCTGGTGGTGCAGCTCGACCGTTCCTTCTTCGCCGATCCGCACGCGGTGTTCGCGACCCTGCGGGACGAGCGGCCGGTGGTACGGGCGCGGACGCCGGTGGGCCTGCCCGTCTGGCTGGTGACGCGCTACGAGGACGCCCGTGCGGCGCTCGCCGACCCGCGGCTGTCCAAGGACGGCGCCCGCTTCGCCGAGGTCCTCGACTCCTCCCCCGTCCCGCCGGAGCGGCGGGTGGTCTTCGCCCGGGAGCTGACCCGGCACATGCTCAGCTCCGACCCGCCCGACCACACCCGGCTGCGCAAGCTGGTGGGGCGGGCGTTCACCGTGCGGGCGATCGCCGGGCTGCGCCCGCGGATCGAGCAGATCGCCACGGACCTGGCCGACGCGATGGCGGCCGGGCCCGCGGAGGTCGACCTGCTCGACGCCTTCGCCTTCCCGCTGCCGATGAGCGTGATCTGCGAACTGCTCGGCGTCCCGGACCGCGAGCGCTCGGCGTTCCGGACGTGGTCGAACACGCTGCTGGCCTCCGACGACGCGACCGCCGAGCGCACCAGCGCGGCGTCGTCGATGGCGGGGTACCTGGCCGCACTCGTCGCGGAGAAGCGCGCCTCCCCCGGGGACGACGTCCTCTCGGCCATCGTCGCGGCCTCGGAGGACGCCGACCGGCTCTCGGCCGAGGAGACGGTCGCGATGGCCTTCCTGCTGCTGGTGGCCGGCCACGAGACCACGGTCAACCTCATCGGCAACGGGGTGTACGCGCTGCTGCGCCACCCGGAGGCGTTCGCCCGGCTGCGCGCCGACCCGGACCTGACCCCCCGCGCGGTCGAGGAGTTCCTCCGGTTCGACGGGCCGGTCGACCTGGCCACGTTCCGCCACACGGTCGAGCCGGTGGAGATCGCGGGCACCACCATCCCGGCCGGGGAGGTCGTCCTCGTGGCCCTGTCCTCGGCCAACCGGGACCCCGACCACTTCCCCTCCCCCGACGTCCTCGACCTGGAGCGCGACGCCGGCGGCCACCTGGCCTTCGGCTTCGGCCTGCACCACTGCCTGGGCGCGCCCCTGGCCAGGCTGGAGGGGGACGTCGCGTTCCGGACACTGATCGGGCGCTTCCCGGACCTGGCGCTGGCTGCCGACCCGGACCAGCTGACGTGGCGGTCGAGCATGGTGATCCGCGGGCTGACCCGCCTGCCGGTGCGGCTGCACGGCTGAGGGCGGACGGCGGACCTACGGCGCCGGGGTGACCAGGCCGCGGCTGCCGTCCACGGTGAGCTGTCGGCCGGTGGTGATGCGCGCGGTCGCGCCCGGGACGCCGACCACCGCCGGGATGCCGTACTCGCGGGCGACCACGGCCCCGTGCGAGTTGGCCCCGCCCATCTCCATGACCAGGCCGCCGGCGGTGAGGAACAGCGGCGTCCACCCGGGGTCGGTCGAGGGCGCGACGAGGATCTCGCCGGGCGCGAGGAACGCCCCCGTCGGGTCGAGCACGACCCGCGCCGGGCCGGTCGCCGTCCCCGCGGAGGCCGCGGTGCCGCGGAGCGCGCCGTCCGCCTCCGGCCCGGGCAGCGCCGCGGCCTCCGGCTCGCTGCCGTCGCTGAGCAGCACCCGCGGGACGTGCCGCCGGGCCGTCTCCCGCGCGAGGTCGTGGCGTCGCCGGACCACGAGGTCGCGCACGTCCCGGCCGTCGAGGGCGGCGGCGACCTCGCCCAGGTCGAGGAGGAACACGTCGTCGGCCCGGGCGAGGACGCCGGCGGCCGCGAGGTCCGCACCGATTCCCCGCAGCTGCGTCCGCGCCCGGCCGAGCACCAGCACGATGTCGTACTTCGGCAGCTCGCGGAGCCCGGCGAGCTGCCGCGCCCGGTCCAGGGCGAGGCCGACGACCCGGCCGCGGAGGGCACCGCGGCGCCGGGCCCTCGCGGTGAGCGTGGCGACCATGGCCTCGGCCTCCGCGGCGCTGCGGGCGAACACCGCGTCGGGGGCCGCGGTGGGGTCCTCCAGCCGCAGGTAGTTGGCGAGGACGCCGAGGACGTGGGTGGGGTCCTCGCCCCAGCGCGGCACGCCCAGGTCGATCTCGGCCACGGCTCGGGACCCGTAGCGGTCGAGGAAGCCGCGCAGCCCCCGGTCGAGGACCTCGGGCAGGGTGCCCTCGCGGGAGCGCTCGGCCAGCACCGCCGCCGGCGTCCGCCGGAGCACCTCGGCGGCCTCGCCGTCGCCGCGGACCGCCGTCGCCAGCTGCCACAGGGCGAGGTCCATCTCGGTCGTCACGTTGTGCGGCAGGCCCCGCAGGACCGTGGCGAGGTCGCCGGGGCGGGCGTCGGGGCCGAGCAGCCGCCCCGCCAGGGCGAGGCCCGTGAAGCCGGTGGCCGCCGGCGGGGCGATCCGCGGCGCCACGGAGGGAGCGACGTCCAGCAGCAGGCGGACGACGGCGTCCAGCCGCTGCCGGGCGGGTGCGCCCTCGCCCGGCAGCGGGCGCTCCCGCAGCCGGGTGCCCAGGCGGTCGACCCGCCGGCGCGCGGCCGACGGGCGCACGACCGCCTGGCCGACCTGGAGCGGGATGCCGTACCGCGCCGCGATCCACGCCAGCCGGCGGACCACCGGACCCCACCCGGAGACCACCGACAGCCGCGGGTCGTCGAGCAGGCCGCGGAGCACCGTGGCCGACCGTGCCTCCATGACGTCGAGCACGCGGGGGAAGACCGCCCGCCCGGCGGTGTTGCGCAGGGCCACGCTGACGTCGAGGAACAGCCGCCCGGCGGCGTCGCGGACCCGTGGCGGGCCGGCGACCGGGTCCGCCGGCGGGTGGCCGTACAGGCGGGCGACGGAGGAGGCGACCACGCGCATGGCCGACAGGCCCATCGGGGTCAGCGGCCGGGTCAGCCCCTGCGCGAGGCTGAAGCAGAACCACACCCGCAGGGGGCCGTCGGCCGGACCCGCGTCGGGGACCGGGAACAGCGTGGTGATCGGGCGGGCCTGGGTGAGCCACAGCGTGCCCGCCGCGTCGATCGCCCACTCGGTGTCCTGCGGCCGGCCGAAGTGCTCCTGGACGCGGCCGCCGAGCCGGACCAGGGCCCGCAGCTGCTCGTCGTCGAGGCTCGCCGCGGTCGACGCCTCGCGCTCGACGGTCTCCGTGCCGCCACCCGCCCGCGGGCGGACGACGAGGCGCTTGGCCCCCAGCCGCCGCTCGAGGACGCTCCCGGTGGCGCTGTCGAGCACGAAGTGGTCGGGGTCGACCGCGCCGCTGACCACGGCCTCCCCGAGGCCCGGGCTCGCGTCGACCACGGTGTGCCCGCGGTGGCCGGTCACCGGATCGGCGGTGAACAGCACCCCGGCCACCGCGGCGTCGACCATCCGCTGCACCACGACCGCCAGCCGCACCCCGGCGGGGTCCATCCCGTTGCGCAGCCGGTAGACCACCGCCCGGTCGGTGAACAGCGACGCCCAGCAGCGGTGGACGGCGTCGAGCACGGCCTCTGTCCCGACGACACCCAGGAAGGTGTCCTGCTGGCCGGCGGCGCTGGCGGAGGGGAGGTCCTCCGCGGTGGCCGACGACCGGACGGCCACCGGGTCGGACCCGCCGAGGTCCCGGAGCGCGGCGGTGACCGCCTCGGCCACCGGCGGGGGCATCGGCGTGGCCAGGACGCGCTCCCGGGCCTCGCGGGCCAGGCGTGCGGCGGTGGCCTGGTCGTCGGGCGGGCAGGCGGCCAGCTGCGCGACGACGTCGGCGAGGTCGGCCGCGGCGGCGACGTCGTCGTAGGCCCGGGTGGTCACGCAGAAGCCGTCGGGCACCGGCAACCCCGCGTGGAGGAGCTCGCCGAGGTTGGCGGCCTTGCCCCCGGCCAGGGCCAGGGACGAGGCGTCGAGGTCCCGCAGCCGCACGACGGTCGGCGAGCCGGTGGCCGGGGTGCCGGTCCGCTGCGGTGCTGCACCCATCGCGACGTCTCCCGCCGTCCGCGCCGGTGGAGGAGGGTGCGGACGCTACTCCCGATCCGGTCGCACCGGGCAGGATCGCCCCGACGTCCGGGCGAGGAGGCGAGGAGGCACGGTGGAGGACGGGGTCGCGGTCGTGACGGGCGCGGGGAGCGGCATCGGGGCGGCCACGGCCCTGGCCCTCGCCGACGCGGGCTGGCAGGTGGTCCTCGCCGGGCGGCGGCCCGAGCCGCTGCGGGCGGTCGCCGACCGGGGGCCGGCCGGGCGGATGCACCCGGTGCCCACGGACGTCACCGAGGAGGCGTCCGTGCGCGCGCTGTTCGACGCGGCCGTCGCCGGCTCCGGGCGCGTGGACCTGCTCGTGAACAACGCCGGCCGGTCCGCGCCGGAGGCCGAGGTCGGCGACCTCCCGCTCGACGTGTGGCAGGCGGTCGTGGCGGTGAACCTCACCGGGACCTTCCTGTGCACCCGCGAGGCCTTCCACGTCATGCGGGACCAGCGACCGCAGGGCGGCCGGATCATCAACAACGGCTCGATCTCCGCGCAGGTGCCGCGGCCGATGTCGGCGGCCTACACGGCCACGAAGCACGCGGTCACCGGCCTGACGAGGTCGACGTCCCTGGACGGCCGGCCGTACCGCATCGCCTGCGGCCAGATCGACGTGGGCAACGCCGCGACGGAGATGACCGAGCGCATGGCGACCGGGGTGCGGCAGGCCGACGGCAGCGTCCGGCCCGAGCCGCGGATGGCGGTGGAGGACGTCGCCCGCGCCGTCGTCTACATGGCCGGTCTGCCGCTGGACGCCAACGTCGCGAACCTGACCGTGCTGGCCACCGCGATGCCCTACGTCGGACGGGGATAGGGCTCCCCCGGGCGGCGCGGGCGCAGTACGGTCCGCGCACTCCCGAGGAGGCGGAATGACCGATCCGTTGTGGCGCAGGGGTGCGGGCGAGCTGGCGGGGATGATCCGCGCCGGCGAGGTCTCGTCGGTGGAGGTGGTCGAGGCGCACCTGGCGCGCATCGACGCCGTCAACCCCGAGCTGAACGCCGTCGTCGTGGTGCTGGCCGACGAGGCGCTGGCGGCGGCCAAGGTCGCCGACGAGCGGCTCGGCAGCGGCGGCGAGGTGGGGCCGCTGCACGGCGTGCCGGTCACGGTCAAGGAGAACATCGACGTCGCGGGGACGCCGACCACCAACGGCGTCGTCGCCCTCGGCGAGGCGATCCCGGCGGCGGACGCCCCGCTGGTCGAGCGGCTGCGCGCGGCCGGGGCGATCATCGTCGGGCGCACCAACCTGCCGGACATGGGGCTGCGGATCTCGACCGACTGCAGTCTGCGCGGCCTGACCCGCAACCCGTGGCACCGCGACCTCACCGCGGGCGGCTCGTCGGGCGGTGAGGCCTCGGCGCTCGCCGCGGGCATGTCACCGCTGGGCGCCGGCAACGACATCGGCGGGTCGCTGCGCAACCCCGCCCACTGCTGCGGCGTCTCCTCGCTCAAGCCCACCAGCGGCCGGGTCCCGCACGCCACCGTGCTGCCACCCGAGGACGGGCCGCTGTCGTTCCAGCTGATGGCGGTCAACGGCCCGATGGCGCGTGACGTCGCCGACGTGCGGCTGGGGCTGGGGGTCATGAACGGCCCGGACCGGCGCGACCCGGCGTCCGTGCCGGCGCCGCTGACCTTCCCCGACTCCGGGGGCCCGGTGCGCGTGGCGGTGGTTCCCGAGCCGCCCGGGGGCAGCACCGACGCGGCCGTGGCCGCGGTGGTCCGGCAGGCGGGTGCACACCTCGCGGCGGCCGGCTACGAGGTCGAGGAGGTGACGCCGCCGGACTACGAGGCCGCGATCGAGCTGTGGCACGCGTGGCTGTTCACCGACCTGCGGACGATGCAGCCGGTGCTGGCCGAGCTGATGGGCCCGGTCGCCCGGCGCTTCCTCGAGGTCGCCCTGGACAGCACCCCGCGGCTCGACCTGGACGCCTACGTCGGGTCCTTCGTCCGCCGCCGGCAGGTCGCGCGGGCGTGGCTGGAGTTCTTCGAGCGCTACCCGGTGGTGCTGTCGCCGGTCTGGTCGCAGCCGGCGTTCCCACACGGCTGGGACGCCGACCACGTGCCCGCCACCCTGGAGCTGCTGCGGCCGGTGATGCCGGCCAACCTGCTCGGCCTGCCCGCGGCGGCCACGCCCGGTGGCCTGGCCGACGGGATGCCGGTCGGGGTCCAGTGCATGGCCGCACCGTTCCGCGACGACCGCGCCCTCGACGCCGCCGCGGCCATCCAGGCGGCGGTCGGCGTCCTGGGCCCGGTGGACCCCTTCGTCAACGGCTGAGGCGCGGCTCAGCCGGTCGGGCCGTCGTCGACCGGGCAGTCGCCGGGCGGTGCCGGCACGCCCGGCAGGACGGCGAGCAGGGCGGGTACGCCGTCGGTGCCGACGACGAGGGTGATGCCGTCGACCGCAGCGGGCTCGACCGCCACGTGGAGCACGTCGGCCATCTGCTGCGCCCCGGCGCTCTGGCCGTCGGCGTACTGGACGGCCGAGGAGGGCCGCCCGGGGCTCTCTGTGACGGTGCCGACGACGAGGCCGGCGGCGGCGAGCGCGGCGGCGACCTCGTCGGCGACGCCGGTGCCCGAGGCGTCCACGACGTCCACCGGAGCGGGGGCGGTGCAGTCGGTCGCCGGCGTCTCGGGAGCCTGCTCCTCGGCCGGCGGTGGCTCCGGCACCGGGAGCGCCGGTGGTGGCTCCGGGACCGGTGTCTCGGGGGCCGGCTGCGGTTCGGGAGTCGGGGGTGGTTCGGGGCCGGGCTGCGGATCCGGAGCCGGTGTCGTCGGCTCCGTGTCGGCCGCTGAGGTCGAGGGCTCGTCCGCCGGCGTCTCCGGCGCCGGGGTCGAGGGCTCGCTCGGCGGCGCCTCCGGCGACGGCGCGGTGTCGGCCGTCGAGGTCGAGGGCTCGTCGACCGTCGAGGTCGAGGGCTCGCCGGCCGGGGTCTCGGGAGCCGGAGTCGAGGACGCCTCCGACGGGGTCTCCGGAGCCTGAGTCGAGGGCTCGTCCTGCGGCGGCTCGCCCGGCGGCGCCTCCTCCGGCGCGTCCGCGTCGGGACTCGGCGTCGACGGCTCGTCCACCGGCGTCTCCGGAGCGGGGGCCGACGGCGCCTCCTCCGACGGCCCACTCGGCGGCGCCTCCCCCGGCGCCTCCGTGTCGGGACCGGTCGTCGGTGCCTGCGGCAGCTGGTCCGGCGGTGCGGTCGGCGGATCCGCGGGCGGTGCCCCGTCCGGCGCCGTCTGCTCGGACTGGCCCGTCGTCCCGGGGGCATCCGGCCCGGCGTCCGCGGGCGGGACCGCCGGCGGCGCCGCCAGGACGGACACGTCGGTCGGTTCGGCCGGCGGCGGGGCACTCTCCGGCGGTGCGGCGGGGGGCTCGGCCGGCGGGTCGACGGCGGGGGGCTCGGCCGGCGGGTCGACAGCCGGAGGCGGGCCCGGGTGCGCGGGCTCGACCGTCGGTGCGGGGTCCGGTACCGGCACCGGCACCCTCGGCACCGGCGTCCCGGCGTAGGCGGCGGCGAGTGCGAGGACGGTCGCCACGTAGCTGTTCGAGTGGTTGTAGGCGAACACCGCCCGCGCCTTGCCGGCGGGACCGGAGAGGTCCCCGCCCGCGGCGCAGAGGTAGCGGGCCGTCGCGGCGGCGGCGTCGTGGATGTCGAACGGGTCGCGCCGGCCGTCCCCGTCCCCGTCACTCGCGAAGCGGGCCCACGACGACGGGATGAACTGCATCGGCCCGACGGCGCGGTCGAACTGCGCGTCGCCGTCCAGCCGTCCCCCGTCGGTGTCCAGGACCACCGCCATGCCCGGGCCGCCGGACAGCCGTAGGCCGAGGACCGGCGGCGTCGAGCGGCCGTCGGTGTGGAGGACGGCGCCGGCGAAGCGGCCGTGGTTGGACTCGACCCGGCCGATGGCCGCCACCAGTGACCAGTGCACCTGGCAACCGGCAGGGGCGGCCGCGGCCGCCGCCGTGTAGGCGTCCAGTGCTGTGACCGGGACCCCGGCGGCCGCCAGCCCGGACGCGGGGCCGGTCGCCGCCGGCCCGGTCGCCGCCTGCCGCGGTGGAGGTGCCGCGTCGCCGGCCGGCGCGGGCGCAGGCGGCGCCGGGGGCGGGGCGGGAGCCGGCGGCGGCGCCGGGACGGGAGCCGGGCGGGGGACGGCGGGGGACGACGCGGAGGCGCTGGGAGCACCCAGCAGCTGTGTGCGCGCGACCAGCGACGAGGGATCCGACCGCGGCGCGGGAGTGGGCTGCGGGTGCGCCGTGGGGGTCGCGACGAGCGCAACGGTGACGACCGCCGCGGCGCTCCCCCACCGGAACCGGCGCGCTCGCCGGGCGTTCACCCCGCCGCTCCCGCGAGACGGCCGCGAGGCAGCTCCCTCGGCCGCATCGGCTCACCGCTCCCGGCGCGGCGGGCCGGAGGATCTGGGCGGGCTGGGGATCCCGGTCACGGCGCCTCCTCGGCCACGGGTCCGTCCTCGACCGACCACCAGCTCGTCCTGCCGAGTGTCACCCAACCCTGCCCGGGTCCGCACCCGTAGGGCAGAACGTCCCCGGACCGGAACTCGCCGGACCGCCCGGCCGGCTGCTCAGGGCCGCCACTCCGGGCGGTAGTCGTGGTGCTGCGCGTAGGGCATCGCCAGCAGGGCCAGGGTGAGCGCGGCGAGCTGGTGCTGGTCGGTCGGCGTGAGCGGGAAGTCGGCCAGCCCCGGGGGACGGGACCCGAGGAAGTGCAGGTCCGGCCGCGACTCCCGGCAGGCGAGCACGAGCCGCCGGCGCGCCGCGCACTCGGCGAGCACCCGTGCCGGATCGAACCGGGCGACGTGCTCGCCTGCGCCCTGCGGCGACCCCGCGGCGTCCCCGTCGTCCCACTCCTCGCGGCCGCTGGCTGCGGCGGCCTCCGCCGCGATCCGCTTGTCCTCGGCGATCCGGGCGAGCACGAACTCGTCCAGGTTCGGCTCCCGGTCCGGCTCCAGACCCGACTCCGCGTCCACGGTCGCCATCCTCCCGCCGACCGGGGACGCCCGCCGTCCTCAGAGCGAGACAGTTCCCTGCTCGGGTGCGCGGCGCGGTCACCTCGTCGGCCCACCCCCGCCCAGCGCGCCTGGGTGACCACCCGCGACCGCACCTGCGCCCATCCCGGCTGCGCCCATCGGGCCGGCTGGGCCGAGCTGGACCACCTGCTCCGGCACGCCCGCGGCGGCCAGACCAGCTGCGCGGACCTGTGCTGCCTGTGCCGGCGCCACCACCGGCTCAAGACCCACGCCCGCGGCTGGACCCACGCCCTCACCGCCGACGGCACCCTGACCGTCACCACCCCCAGCGGCATCACCCGGACCGGCCGGCCCCCCGGCCTGCGACCGGCCCTGCCCCTCACCGGCTCCCGCGTGCTCGCCGGACCCCCACCGAAACCGCCGCAACCACCCCCGGCACCCGACCCCCCACCCTTCTGACCCGACCCCCACCTGCGGCGACGGCACGTGCCCGCCGTGGGTGCGGGCTCGGCCGCAGTGAGGTCAGGGGCCGGCGGCTCCAGCGTCACGGCGACCAGCGACCGGCGACCGGCGACCGGCGACACGGCGACCGACGGCCGCATGCGTCCGGGATCCCGGGGTCACCGCCCACCGCCAACGCCTGGCGCGGGCTGTGGGGTCTGTCGGGCAACGATCAGCCGACCAGCGACTCCAGCGTCACGGCGGCCAGCAGCCGCGCCCACCACGGACGCCGGGTCGGTGGCGGAGCGGGGTTCGCACGGCGCCACAGGCGGCGGGCCGGGCGAACCGCCATGGCCCCGCCCTTCATGCTCACCCAGCCGCCCGGCCCCATGGCGACCAGCGCCTTGGCGCCACTCGGCCGGGTCGCCAGGCGCCGGGCGACCAGGACACCGCCGACCACGACCTCGGCCGTCGTCAGCACGCGGGTGAGGTCGACCGCCGGACGCCAGCGCACGCGGCCGTCGCGGATGACGAACGCGCCCAGCGGCCGGGCCCCGGCCATCTCGGCGTCGAAGCCGCCATCACCGGCCGCGCCGGCGTCGCGGCGGGTCGCGGTGTGCGCACGGGAGGCGGTCGCCGTGATGACCGTGACGCCGTCCCGCTCGTAGGGCGGGGCGAAGCCGACCACCTCGCCCTGCCGGGCAGCTGGCTCGAACGGGTCAACGGTGCGCAGACGGTCCACGGGCGGCCTCCGGTGTGCTCGGTGACGGGCCGGCCCAGCCTGACAGCGGCGGACCGCCCGAGGCACCGGGTCGGAGGTCCCGGGGTCACCCGCCGGACGACCCGTCCCCGCGGCGGCACGGGTCACCGGCGGACGGCGGTTCCCAGCACCTGCGGAGCCGTGGGCATGGGGACACGTGAGTCCGGGAAGCGGAAGCGTTCCACCCGCTCGACCGTGAACCCGGCGGCCTCGATGGCCGCGAGGGTGTCCCGGCCCGCGTGGCACCCGCCGCCGATGCGGGGCCAGATCGTCCGGTCGAGCGCACCCTGCACCCGGGCGAGGGCGCCGCCGTCGGCCCGGACGTGCTCCCAGAAGTGCAACCGCCCGCCGGGCCGGAGGACCCGGTGGATCTCCCGCAAGGCACCGGCCTGGTCGGGGACGCTGCACAACACCAGCGAGACGACGGCCGCGTCGAACGACCCGTCGGGGGCCGGGAGACGGTCCGCCACGCCGTCGACCACCGTCACGGGCACGCGGGCGTGCCGCGCGGCCTCCTCCGCCCGGGCACGGAGGTGGGCCTCGGGCTCCACGGCCAGGACCCCGTTCACGGCCGGTGGGCAGTGCGGGAGGTTCGCCCCCGTGCCCGCGCCCACCTCCACGACGCGGCCCGAGATGCCCTCGAGCAACCGATCCCGGAGCTCGTCGGCCCCGGCGCGCTCCATCGCCGGTGCCAGCCAGGCGTACACGCGGGCGAAGACCGGGTGGTGCACCGTCATCCGACCCTCCCGCGGACCGTGCCGACGGACCACTCCTCGGCGGACGGCCGCGGTGCCGGGTCCACCCCCCTCAGGCGAGCCCCCGGAGCATCAGGTTCCAGTACATGAAGGGCAGGCCGTAGCGCTTGAGCAGCCACATGTCGTGACGCTCGTGCGTGGTGTCGATGAGCGGGATCGTCGGGTGCGGCTGCATCGAGTAGTCGAACTCGCACAGCAGCATCCTGTCCCGCGCCGTGGTGATCGGACAGGACGCGTAGCCGTCGTACCGCGCGGTCGGCTCGCGCCCCTCCCGCACGGCCAGCAGGTTCTCCACGACCACGGGTGCCTGCTTGCGGATCGCCGCCCCGGTCTTCGAGTTCGGCGACGACCCGGCGTCGCCGAGGGCGAACACGTCGGGGAACCGCGCGTGCCGCATCGTCGCCTTGTCGATCTCCACGTAGCCGTTCGGGTTGGCCGGGTCGGCCAGCGGCGTCGCCTTGAGCCAGTCGGGTGCCGACTGCGGCGGGACGACGTGCAGGAAGTCGTAGCCGATGGCCTCCTTGGTGCCGGCCACGTGGTCGGTCACGATCGCCGAGCGGCCCTCGCCGTCGATCTCGGTGACCTCGCTGTTGAGGTGGACCTCGATCCCGTACCGGGCGACCACCCGTTCGAGCTCGCGGGAGAACACCTCCACGCCGAACATCGCCGGCGTCGGCAGCACGAGGACGACCCGGATGTCGCCCAGCACGCCCTCCCGACGCCAGAAGTCCGCCGCCAGGTAGGCGATCTTCTGCGGCGCACCGGCACACTTGATCGGTCCGGCCGGCATCGCGAAGACCGCGGTGCCGCTGCGCATCGAACGGATCCGCGACCAGGTCTTGGGCGCCAGTCCGTAGGTGTAGTTGCTCGACACCATGGGCGTGTCCAGGGCCTCGGTCATGCCGGGGACCCGTCCCCAGTCCAGCTGGATGCCGGGGGCCACCACCAGCTGCTCGTAGGTGACGTGCCGGCCCGACCGCAGGGTGACCCGCCGGTTGCCGGGGTCGACGTCGGCTGCGGCGTCCCGGATCCAGTCCACGCCCCTGGGCATGACGCTCGACTCGGGGCGGGCGCTCGCGGCGAGGGGCGCTCGGCCGCCCCCGACGAGGGTCCACAGCGGCTGGTAGTGGTGCGTGGCCGACGGCTCGACCACACCGACGTCGTCCTGGCCGGCCCGCCGCAGGCGGGCGGCCACGGTGATGCCGGCGGTCCCGCCGCCGACGACGAGGACGCCGTGGTGGGCATCGGTGGGGGGCATGGGATCGGCTCCTCTCGTGGGGGTGGGGCTCAGACCGGCTGTCGGGTGGCCGCGGACCAGGCGGTGAACCCGCCGAGCAGGTCGGAGACGTCGGCGAACCCGTTGGCGCGCAGCAGCGAGGCGGCGACGCTGGACCGGTATCCGCCTGCGCAGTGGACGACGACGGGCCGGTCGCGCGGGATCTCGTCCAGCCGGTGCGGCAGCTGGGCGAGCGGGACGTGCAGGGCGCCGGGGACGGTGCCGGTGATCAGCTCCCCGGCGTTGCGGACGTCCACCACGACCGGGGGCTCCGCCCGGCCCAGCGCCTCGTCGAGCTGCGGCACGGTCAGCCGGCTGGCCTGCACCACCCGGTCGGGGACGGCGAGGAACGCGCCCTCGGGCTCGCGCAGGTAGCCGGCGACCCGGTCGAAGCCGATGCGGGCCAGCCGGACGACCACCTCCTCCTCGCGGTCCTGCGGCGCGACCACGACGACCTCCTGGTCGGGACGGACGACCATGCCGGCGGTCTCGGCGAACCGGCCGTCGGCGGGGACGTTCAGCGACCCGGCGAGGTGCCCGGCGGCGAACTCCTGCGGGTCCCGGGCGTCGAGGACGACCGCCCCGGCCGCCTGGCGGGCGAGTACCTGCGCCACGTCCAGCGGCACCGGCGCGGCGGCGGCGTCGAACACCGGGTGCCGGCGGCGGTTGAGCACGGCGTCGTAGACGAAGTAGTCCGGCGCCGACGGCTGGCCCGCGGTGACCATCGCCAGGAACTCGTCCTCGGTCATCGGCTGGCAGGCGTAGTTGGTCTCCCGCTGCTCCCCGATCGTCGACTGCCGCTCGGTGGAGAGGTTCTTGCCGCACGCCGAGCCGGCGCCGTGGGCCGGGAACACCCGCACGGAGTCCGGCAGGCTCATGAGCCGGCGCACCGAGCGGTGCAGCATCCGGCCGAGCTCGTCGGCGCTCACGCCGATCGAGGCGAGCAGGTCCGGACGGCCGACGTCGCCGATGAACAGCGCGTCACCGGTCAGCACCCCGTAGGGCACCTCGTCCCCGGCGTGCTCGAACACCAGCACGCTGATCGACTCCGGGGTGTGCCCCGGTGTCTCCATGACCTGCAGGGTCACGTCCCCGAGGGAGATCCGCTCGCCGTCGGCCAGCCGCCGGATCGGGAAGTCCGCCTCGGCCCGCTGCCCGAAGCCGATCCACGCCCCGGTGGCCTCCGCCAGCTCCAGGTGGCCGGCGAGGAAGTCCGCGTGGAAGTGGGTGTCGATGACGCCGACGATCGTCAGCCCGTGTGCCCGCGCGTCCGCGAGGTACTCGGCGACGTCGCGCCGCGGGTCGACGACGACCGCCTGCCCGGTCATCTCGTCCGCGACCAGGTACGAGGCCTGCGACAGGCAGTCGAGGTAGTACTGGGTGAAGAACACGGGGACCCTCCTCCGGCCGCTGCCGATACACCAGAGGAAACCCGTGGGGGTATCCGCACCGGCCGGGCCGGAGGTCCTGACTTGCGGTGCCGGGAGTCCCGGCCCGGCTCAGCCCAGCGCCAGCACGCGGACCAGCAGCCGGGCGGCGTCGCCCCCGTCGGCCAGGGCGACGTCCAGGGCGGCGGGGACGTCGAGGTCGTCGAGCAGCCGGTCGGTGACCGCACCGGCGGCGGACGGCGAGGACGACGGCCGCCCGGCGGCCGAGTACAGCGCGTCGAGCCGCTCCGCGGCCCGCTCCACCAGCTCCGGCCGGTACTCCCACGGCTGCGACCACGGCCGGTCGAGCACCAGCAGGCGCAGCGCCGGGCCGCTGGCGACCCGCAGCAGGTCGGCGACGAGGGTGAGGTTGCCCGTGGACTTGGCCATCTTGGCGCCGTCCTGGGCGACCGCCCCGACGTGCACCTGCGCCCGCGCGAACGGTCCGACGCCCGACGCCGCCTCGGCCATGGCCGTCTGGTAGCCGTGGTGCGGGAACGCGAGGTCCGCGCCGCCGACGAGGACGTCGACCCCGTGCCCGAGGGTGGCCGTCGCCATGGCCGCGCACTCGGCGTGCCAGCCCGGCCGCCCCCAGCCCCACGGGCTGGGCCACGCGGGGTCCCGGTCCCCGGAGGGACGCCACACCGGCACGTCGAACGGGTCGTCGCGGAGCGGGTCGTCGGGACCGTCGCCGAACTCCGCCGCCAGCTGCCGGGCCCGTCCGGCGTCCAGCCCGGAGCGGGCGACGACGTCCCCGGCGCGGAAGTAGACGTGCCCCTCGCGTACGTAGGCCCGGTCGTTCCGCAGCAGCGCCGCGGCCAGCTGCTGCACGTGCGAGACGTGGTGCCGGGCGCGCGGCGCGGCCGTCGGCGGCCGGACGCCGAGGGCGCGCATGTCCTGCTCGAAGGCGAACTCCTGGCTGAGCGCGAACTCGTCGTAGTGGCGGCCGCGGGCGTCGGCGGCCCGGGTCAGGACGTCGTCGACGTCGGTCACGTTGCGGCTGGTGCGCACCTCGGCGCCGGCCAGCCGCAGCACCGCCCCCAGGACGTCGGCCCACACGAACGTCGCCGCGTGCCCGAGGTGCGTGACGTCGTAGGGGGTGATGCCGCAGACGTAGACGCGGGCGGGGCTCACGACCGGCAGCGGACGCCCGGCCAGCCGCAGGTCGCCGGTGCGCACGTCGATCGGCTCGCCGACGCGGCCGGCGGCGCCGACGACCCCGGAGGTGCTCAGAGGAGGCAGTGCCATGCCGCCATCCTGCCCGCCTGGCCTGGCCGGTTGCCGCCGGGCCGGACATCGTGCTTATCTCGATCTGTGTACTGGGGTTTGCGCTCGAGCCGCGACGCGTTCTGCGTCTGCCTGCTCGCGGTCACCCCGCTGACCGTCGACGACCGGCTGTGTCCGGCGGGCCGCCCCGCCCGCTGAGCGCCCGCTCGGTGGGCCCCGCCCCCCGCCCGCCGCACCCCGAGGACCTCCTGTGACCGACCGCGCCGCCCCGCCCGTCCTGCCCGTCCCCGCCCCGCCCGCACCCGCTGGGCCACCGCTCCCGCTGTGGCGCCGGGTGGTCGGCGCCGTGACCGCCGCGCACCGGGCGTCCGTGCCCTTCTGACCCTCCCGCGAGGACCTCGGTCCCGCGCCTCCCCCGCCTCGGGCCCTGGTGCCCGGCGGGTGCGTGTGGTGCGCTGCGGAACGGCAGCCCGCGACGGCCGCCGGACCTCGGGAGGACCGCCATGTCCGCCGCTGCGCACTCGTCCCGGCTCCCCGACGTCGGCCCGGATGAGGCCGCGGCCATGGTGCAGCGAGGCGAGGCCCTGCTGCTCGACGTCCGCGAACCCGCCGAGTGGGGGGCGGGGCACGCACCGGGCGCGGTCCACGTGCCGCTCGGCCTGCTCGACCCCTCGGCGGTGCCACCCGGCCGGACCGTCGTCGCCGTCTGCCGCTCCGGGAACCGCTCCGGCACCGCGGCGGACCGGCTCGGGGCGGCCGGGATCCCGGTGCACAACCTGGCCGGGGGCATGAAGGCCTGGGCGGCGGCCGGTCGGTCCGTGGTCACCGACGACGGGCAGCCGGGCACGGTCGCGTGAGCGTCGCCGCGGTCGGGCTCGGGCTGCTCATCGGGGTCGTGCTCGGCGCGCTGGGCGGCGGCGGAGCCGTCCTCACCGTGCCGGCGCTGGTCCACGTGCTCGGCCTGGACGCGCAGGCGGCGACGACCGCGAGCCTGTTCATCGTCGGCACCAGCGCGGTGGTCGCCGCCCTCGGGCACGCCCGCAGCGGCCGGGTCCGCTGGGGCGTCGGCGCGGGTTTCGGCGTGGCGGGGATCGCCGCCGGGTTCGCCGGCACGGCGCTGAACCAGCGGGTGGACCCGGACGTGCTCCTGCTCGCGTTCTCCGGGGTCGTCCTGCTGGCCGCCGCGGCGATGCTGGCGCAGACCCGGTCACCGGACCGGCGACCGGTACCGGTGGCCGGCCCCGCGGCGGACGCCGGCGCGCCCGCGCCGCCGACGGGACGCTCCCGCGTGGTCGCGGTGGTGGGCGTCGGGCTGGTCGTCGGGTTCCTGACCGGCTTCTTCGGCGTCGGGGGCGGGTTCGTCATCGTGCCGGCGCTGACCCTCGTGCTGCGGCTGCCGATGGGCCATGCGGTCGGGACCTCGCTGGTCGTCATCGCCGTCAACTCGGGCGCCGCCCTGGTGGCGCGGGCGGGGACGGCCCACTTCGACTGGGCGGTCATCGCGCCGTTCACCCTCGCCGCGGTCGCCGGCTCGCTGGTCGGCAAGCGGGTCGCCGACCGGCTGGACCCCTCCTCGCTCACCCGCGCGTTCGCCGTCCTGCTGGTCGTCGTCGCCCTCTACACCGGCGGGAGCGCGCTGGTCGGGCTGCTCGGCTGAGCCGGCCGCCGGCAGGGCTGGTCGTCCTGGGCGGGTCGGCGCTGTGCGACCGTTCTGCGCATGGTCGCCGTCCTCTCCATCCAGTCGCACGTCGCCTACGGGCACGTGGGCAACTCCTCGGCGGTGTTCCCGCTGCAGCGCCTCGGCATCGAGGTGTGGCCGGTGCACACGGTGCAGTTCTCCAACCACACCGGCTACGGCGAGTGGCGCGGGCGGGTCTTCGACGGCCCGGCCATCGAGGAGGTCGTGCAGGGCATCTCCGAGCGGGGCGTGCTCGGCAGCTGTGACGCGGTCCTCTCCGGGTACCTGGGCTCGGCCGACATCGGTCACGCGGTCGTGCAGACCGTCGCGCGGGTGCGGGCGGCCAACCCGCAGGCGGTGTACTGCTGCGACCCGGTGATCGGCGACGTCGGCCGCGGCGTGTTCGTCCGGCCCGGCATCCCGGAGTTCATGCGCGAGGTCGCGGTGCCCGCCGCCGACGTGGTCACGCCCAACCACTTCGAGCTCGACTCGCTGTCGGGCCGGACCACCCGGACGCTCGGCGAGGTCACTGACGCGGTCGCCGCCGTCCAGGCCCTGGGCCCCCGGGTGGTGCTGACGACGTCCCTGGTCACCGACGACACCCCGGCGGACTCGGTCGACCTGCTCGCCTCCGAGGGCGGCCGGCACTTCCGGGTCCGGACGCCGCGCCTCGACGTGTCGGTCAACGGCGCGGGCGACACGATCGCGGCGCTGTTCCTGGCCCACTGGCTGGCCAGCCGCGACGCCGGGACCGCCCTGGGCGCGGCCGCGGCGTCCGTGCACGGCCTGCTGGAGCAGACCGAGGACGCCGGGTCCCGGGAGATCCTGCTCGTCGCCGCGCAGGAGGAGTTCGTGGCACCCTCCCGCACGTTCGACGTCGTCGAGGTCTGAGCCCGGGAGCCGCCGTGGACGCCCAGCCCGTCCCCTGGCCGCCGGGAGCCCGGTCGGCGACCGTGCCCCTGGGCGGCGACCGCGTGCGGCTGCTGCACCTCGGCGGCCCCCCGGACGCGCCGGTCGTGCTCTGCGTGCACGGCCTGGGCGCCTCGGCGCTCACCTTCGGCCTGGTCGGCCCGCTCCTCGCCGCCGGCCAGCACCGGGTGCTGGCCGTGGACCTCCTCGGCCACGGCGCCTCGTCGGCCGGCGCCGACGCGGCCGCGGGCAACCGGCGGCTGATCGGCCGCGTCGTGGAGACGGTGGTCGGGGCGCCGGTGGTCCTCGTCGGTCAGTCGATGGGCGGGGTCCTGGCCATCCAGCACGCCGCGGGCGCCCCGGAGACGGTGCGGCGGCTGGTGCTCGTCGGCCCGCCGGTCCCCCGGCCCACCCGGCTGCCGGTGGACCCGGTCCTCGCCGCGCGCCGCGCGTTCCTCCGGCTGCCCCCGGTCGAGCGGGCGGTCGCGGCGAAGCTGCGCCGGATGACGCCCGAGGCGGCCGTCGGGGCGCAGATCCGGCAAGCCACGCCGCACGCCGACCGCATCCCGGCCGAGGTGGTGGCGGTGATGGTGGCCGAGACCCGCGAGCGGGCCGCCCAGCCAGACGCCGCCGCGGCGCAGCGGGCGCAGTGGCGGGCGATCACCGACACGATGGCGGTGCTGATGCGACCGCGCCGGTTCCGCGCGACGGTCGACGCCGTTGCCGCCCCCACGCTGTACCTGCAGGGCGAGGACGACCCGCTCGCCCCGGCGGCGTCCGCCCGGGCGCTCGCGGCGACCCGGCCGGACTGGCAGGTCCAGGTGCTCCCCGGGGTCGGCCACGTCCCCCACGTGGAGGACCCGCGGGGCACGGCCGACCGGGTCCTGCGGTGGCTGGCCGAGCCGGCCGCCCGGCAGGCGGGAGCCGCCGACCGCGCCTAGCGTGACCCGGTGCGACTGTTCCGTACCAAGCCGGTCGAGATGCTGGGGGACGACGAGTCCGAGCACGTCGGGCACCTGCGGCGGCACCTGAGCGCCCGGCACCTGGTCGGCTTCGGCATCGGCGTCGTGATCGGCACCGGCATCTTCACCCTCACCGGGGTCGAGGCCCGCGACACCGCGGGGCCGGCCGTGGTGGTCTCCTTCGCCCTCGCCGGCGTCGTCGCCCTGCTCGCCGCCCTCTGCTACGCGGAGCTGGCCGCCTCGGCGCCGACCGCCGGCAGCGCCTACTCCTACGCCTACGCCACCGCCGGCGAACTGGTCGCCTGGGTCATCGGCTGGGACCTGTTCCTAGAGTTCGCCCTCGGCGCGGCGGTGGTGGCGCGCGGCTGGTCGGGCTACGTGGGCAACCTGCTCGACCTCCCGCCGTCGCTGTTCGGCGAGGAGTCGACGGTCAACGTCGGGGCCGCGCTCATCGTCGTCGTCCTCACGGCCGTGGCGGCGCTGGGCATCCGGGAGTCCGCCCGCGTCACCGGCGCGCTGGTGGTCGTCAAGGTCGCCGTCTGCGTCTTCGTGATCGTCGCCGGGGCCTGGTTCGTCCGCGGCGCCAACCTCACCCCCTTCGTCCCCGCCGCCCAGCCGGCCGAGGAGTCCGGCGGCCTCGCCCGCCCGGTGATCCAGGCGATCGCCGGCATCGACCCGGTCGCGTTCGGCGTCGGCGGGGTGCTCACCGCCGCCGCGGTGGTCTTCTTCGCCTACACCGGCTTCGAGGCGGTGGCCAACATGTCGGAGGAGACCCGCCGGCCCGGCCGCGACCTGCCGCTGGGCCTGCTCGGCACCCTCGGGCTGTCGACGGCGCTCTACATCGGCGTCTCGCTGGTCGTCGTCGGCATGGTCCGGTACGACCGGCTCGACCGCGGCGCCCCCATCGCCGACGCCTTCGACCAGGTCGGCCTCGGGTGGGCGGCGGCGCTGATCGCGCTCGCCGCGGTCGCCGGGCTGACCTCGGTGATCCTGGTCGACCTGATCACGGTCAGCCGGATCGGCTTCGCCATGGGCCGCGACGGGCTGCTGCCGCCGGTCGTGGCTCGGGTCAGCCCGCGCACCGGGACGCCGGTCCGGGTCACCCTCACCTTCGCCGCCCTCGTCCTGGTCATGGCGACGTTCGTGCCGCTGGGCACGCTGGCCGACCTGGTCAGCATCGGCACCCTGTTCGCGTTCCTGCTGGTGTCCGTCGCGGTCGTCGTGCTGCGGTACACGCGCCCGGACATGGCCCGGCCCTTCCGGGTGCCGCTGTCCCCGGTGCTGCCCGCCGTCTCGGCGCTGGCCTGCCTGTACCTGATGCTCAACCTGAGCATCGAGACCTGGCTGCGCTTCCTCGCCTGGCTGGTCCTCGGCCTGCTCGTCTACGCCGGCTACGGCTACCGGCACTCGCGGATCGGTGCCCGCACCGGCGTCAGGGGATGAGGACGAGCTTGCCGTGGGTGTGCCCGGCGAGCCCCTCGCGGTGCGCCGCGGCGACGTCGTCCAGCGCGTAGGTGCCGGCGACGACGACCTCGAGCCGGCCGGTCCCGGCGAGCTCGGCCAGCTCGGTCCGGGCGGCGTCGCGCAGCGCGGTCCCCGGGTCGGCGCCCGGCCCGCTGCCCAGCACGCGCAGCCCCTCGGCCGCGCCGCGGGCGAAGGCGGCGATGGTGGCGATCCGCCGCCGGTCGGCCACCAGCTCCAGGGAGACGTCGACGGCCTCGTCGGTGCCGACGGTGTCCACCGCCGCGGTCACCCCGCCGGGCGCCAGCTCCCGGACGCGGTCGGCGAGCCCGGCGCCGTAGCGGACCGGGGGGGGGGGGGGGCGGGGGGCGCGGGCGGCGCGGTCCGGCGGCCGCGCGCCCACCACCCCGGCCCCCCGCCCCCCCCGCCCCCGGCCGCCCCCCACCCG
>NZ_JBJGYV010000018.1:0-110411 GCF_054050175.1 Geodermatophilus sp. SYSU D00697 | reverse complement strand
CCCGCCCCCCCCCCCCCCCCCCCCCCCCCCCCCCCCCCCCCCCCCCCCCCCCCCCCCCCCCCCCCCCCCCCCCCCGGGCCCCCCCCCCCCCCGCCCCCCCCCCCCCCCCCGTCACCGGGGGACCGGGTGGAAGGTCACGTCGTGCAGCGCGCCGTCGGCGGCGACCGCCGTCACGAAGGTGCCGTGCGGCTGGCGGCGGCGGTCGGTCGGCGACCCGGGGTTGAGCAGCCGCAGCCCGGTCGCGGCGGTGGTGTCCCACGGGATGTGGCTGTGCCCGAAGACCAGCAGCTCGGCGTCCGGGAAGCGGGCCGCGCAGCGGGCCTCGCGGCCCTTCCTGTCCCCCGTCTCGTGGACGACGGCCAGGCGGATCCCCTCGATCTCGGCGCGGGCCACCTCGGGCAGCCGCTCGCGCAGCGCACCGTGGTCGTTGTTCCCGTGGACGGCGACCAGGCGGCGGGCGCGCGCCTCGATCCGGTCGAGGAGCGTGACGTCCACCCAGTCGCCGGCGTGCACGACGACGTCGGCCGCGTCGATCGCGGCCCACAACGCATGAGGTAGGTCACGCGCGCGCTTGGGGACGTGCGTGTCCGAGGTGAACACCAGGGAGGACGGCACGTGTCCATGCTCGCAGGCGGCTAGGTTCCTCTGTCGTCCGGCGACCGGACACTCCCCCTGGACGACCTCGAGGACTCCCCCACATGACAGACCCCATGACCACGCGCGCCTCCGGCGCCGGCCACGTCGGCGAGGAGCCGTACCCGAGGCGGTGGCTGGCCCTCGGGGTCATCGCCATGACCGTCCTGCTGGTCATCCTGGACGCCACCATCGTCAACATCGCCCTGCCGGCGGTCTCCGCCGACCTGGGCGTCACCGCGGCGACACAGCAGTGGATCGTCACCGCCTACACCCTCACCTTCGGTGGCTTCCTGCTGCTGGGTGGGCGGATCGCCGACTTCTGGGGCCGCAAGCGCACCTACCTGGTCGGCGCCGGCGGCTTCGCCGTCGCCTCGGCGCTCGGCGGGGTGGCGCAGAACGAGGGCATGCTCTTCGCCGCGCGGGCGCTGCAGGGCGCCTTCGGGGCACTCCTCGCCCCCGCCTCCCTGGCGCTGCTCACGGTGCTGTTCACCGACGCCAAGGAGCGGGCGAAGGCCTTCGCCGTCTACGGCGCGATCGCCGGCGGCGGCTCGGCCGTCGGGCTGCTGCTCGGCGGCGTCCTCACCGAGTACGCCGACTGGCGCTGGTGCTTCTGGGTGAACCTGCCCGTCGCGATCGTCGCCGTCGTGGCCGCCATCCCGATCGTCCCGGAGAGCCGGGCGCCCGGGGACACGAAGTACGACATCCCCGGCGCCGTCCTGGTCACCGCCGGCATCGCCGCGGTCGTGTACGGCTTCACGCAGGTCGCCGAGAAGTCGCAGGAGAACGCGGCCGCCGGCATCCCCGAGAACGGCTGGACCGACCCGTCCGCCCTGGCGTTCATCGGCGTCGGCGTCCTGTTGGTCGTGGCGTTCGTCGTCGTGGAGCTGCGGGTGCGCAACCCGCTGCTGCCCATGCGGATCGTGCTGGACCGCAACCGCGGCGGCGCCTACCTGACCTCGACGCTGGTCGGTGCCGGGCTGATCGGCGCCTTCTTCTTCCTGAGCCTGTACTTCCAGCAGGTGCTGGGCTACCAGCCGGTGCACGCCGGGCTGGCCTCGCTGCCGACCACCCTCGGGGTGCTCATCTCGGCCGGCACGGCCAGCGCGATGGTCCCGAAGGTGGGGCCGAAGCCGCTGATGGTGCTCGGCGGCCTGCTCGCCGCCGGCGGCCTGTTCGTGCTGTCCTTCCTCACGGTGGACAGCAGCTTCTGGACCCACGCGTTCCCCGGTCAGCTGCTCCTGGGCCTGGGCCTCGGCTTCACCTTCGTGCCGCTGTCCAACCTGGCCCTCGTCGGGGCCGGCGCCCACGACGCGGGCGCCGCCAGCGCCATGTTGAACGCCACCCAGCAGGTCGGCGCCTCGATCGGCACCGCGCTGCTGGCGACGCTGTCGGTCGGCGCGATCACCGACCACGTGACCGGCGTGGCCACCTCCGGCGGGGACCCGCAGGACCCTGCGGTGGGCCTCCAGGCGCAGGTGGAGGGGTACACGACCGCCTTCACGTGGGCGGCCGCGCTGCTGGTGCTCGGGGCGCTGGCCTCCGCGGTGCTCATCAAGGCCACTCGGGCCGACCTGCCCGCCGAGGGCGACGCCGTCGTCCACGTGGGTTGAGGCCGTCCACGACCAGGTGACCTGATCCCGGCGCGTCCTCCCGCAGCGCACACCGTGCGGGAGGACGCGCCGCGGCACGGGAGGACGGCCGGGTCGCTGCTCCGGTCAGCCGTCCCGGGCCGCGAGCGCCTTGAGCCGCTCGTTGTAGGCCTGCAGCTCGGCGTCCTCGGTGCGCGCGGCGGCCCGGTCCAGGCGCCTGCCCTTGCGCTCCTCGGAGCTCATCCAGGAGAACAGCACGATCGCCATCACGAAGACCGTCGGCAGCTCGCCGAAGGACCACGCGATGCTGCCGGCGGTGCTCTGGTCGCTGAGCGGGTCGACGCCCCACCCGGCCGGCGGGTGCGCGAACGTCTGCACGACCAGCGAGCCGGCCATCATGACCGCGACGCCGAAGAAGGCGTGCAGCGGCATGGGGATGAGCAGTTCGAGCATCCGGCCGCCGTGGCCCGTCGTCCGCGGCCACGGGTCCTGGCTCAGGATCGGCCCGAAGAACAGCAGCCCGGTCACGGTGAAGTGGGCCAGCATGAACTGGTGCCCCACGGGGTTGCCCATCAGCGCGTCGAAGAGCGGCGTGAAGTAGACGCCGTAGAGGCTGCCGAGGAACAACGGCAGCGTGAACACCGGGTGGGAGACGAACCGGGCCACCCGGCTGTGCAGGGCGTCGAGCAGCAGCGCCCGCGGGACGCCGGCCACCCCCTTGCCGCGTGGCAGCGTGCGCAGCGCCAGGGTCACCGGGGCGCCCAGGAGCAGCAGCAGCGGCGAGATCATCGACAGGACCATGTGCTGGGCCATGTGCACGCTGAACAGCACCATGCTGTAGCCGTTGAGCCAGGTGCCGGTGACCGCGAACAGCGACAGGCAGCCGGCGATCCACGACGCGGTGCGCCACCACGGCCAGGCCACGCCCGAGCGGCGCAGGACCACCAGGGCGAGGAGGTAGCCGACCACCCCGAGCAGGCTGAGCACCGCGAGCACCGACCAGGCGTCCAGGTGCGGCAGGAACAACCGCCCCCAGGTCGGCGGCTCGGCGGGCACCCACATGCCCGAGTGCGAACCGTGGTCCACCGGTACCTCCTGCCCGTCTGTCGAACTGCGCCTCCACTGTCCCACCGGGCGGCGCCGCCCCGGGTCCCGCCCCGAGCCCGGTGACGTGCTGGGACGGGCATCCCCAGGGACCCGCGCCGAGCCGGCGAGGGGTGGGGAGGACGGGGTCCGTTCTCAGTCGTGGACCGGCGCCTCGTGCCCGGCGTGGGTCCGCGCCTCCAGCTGGAAGGTGCAGTGCGCGACGTCGAAGTGGCCGCCCAGGCACGCGCAGAGGGCGTCGAGCACCCGCCCCCCGTGCCCGGCCTCGAGCGCGTCGTCGGTCACGACGACGTGGGCGGAGAGGACCGGCAGCCCGGAGGTGATCGTCCAGGCATGCAGGTCGTGCACGTCGAGGACGCCGTCCACGCCGAGGATGTGTGCCCGGACCTGGTCCAGGTCGACGCCCCGGGGAGCGGCCTCGAGCAGGACGTCGACGGCCTCGCGCAGCAGCGCCCAGGCGCGGGGCAGCACGAGCGCGGCGATGACGAGGGACGCGACGGTGTCCGCGGGCGTCCAGCCGGTGGTGGCGACGACGACGGCGGCGACGATGACCGCGACCGAGCCGAGCGCGTCGCCCAGCACCTCGAGGTAGGCGCCACGGACGTTGAGCGAGTCCCGCCGGCCGCGGTGCAGCAGGGCCAGGCCGCCGAGGTTGACCGCGAGGCCGGCCGCGGCGACCGCGAGCATGACGCCCGAGCCGATCTCCGGGGCGTCGCCGAACCGGCGGACCGCCTCCACCACCACGTAGCCGGCGACCCCGACCAGGAGCAGGCCGTTGGCCACCGCGGCGAGGATCTCCACCCGCTGCCAGCCGAACGTCCGCCGTCCGCGCGCGGGCCGCTGGGCGAGGGAGACCGCGCCCAGGGCCAGCGCCACCCCGAGGGCGTCGGTGGCCATGTGCCCGGCGTCGGCGAGCAGCGCGAGCGACCCGGACACCACGGCGCCGACGACCTCGGCGACCATGACGGCGACGGTCAGGCCCAGGACGACGGCCAGCCGCCGGCGGTGCCGGGCCGACGGGGTGCCCGGGACGTGCCCGTGGTCGTGGCCGTGCCCCATGAGCCCATCCTCCCCGTGGTCCACCCCCCTGGAGTGTCCCGCAACGCACGGCGCCCTCCGCCCGGGACGAGCCGGGAGGAGGGCGCCGTGCGGCCCCGTTGCTGGGGGGGACCTCCCTCAGATCTGGACGCCGCGCTCCCGCAGCCACGGCAGCGGGTCGATCTTCTGCCCGTTGATGCCGCCCACGTGCACCTCGAAGTGCAGGTGCGGCCCGGTGGACTGCCCGCGGTTGCCGAGCAGCGCGATCGTGTCGCCGGCGCGGACCACCTGCCCGGGCGAGACCAGGATCTGCTCCATGTGCCCGTAGACGGTGACGTCGCCGTTCTCGTGCTGGATGTAGACCGCGTTGCCGTAGCCGCTCGCCGGGCCCGCCTCGAGGACGACGCCGTCCACGGCGGCGTACTCGGGGGTCAGCATGGGGGCGGCCAGGTCGATGCCCGCGTGGAGGGTGCCCCACCGGGCGCCGAAGGTGCTGGAGAGCCGGGCACCGGACACGGGGAGCACGGCCTTGGGCCGGGCGGCCTCCGCGGCGGCCTCGGCGGCGAGCCGGTCGGCCTCGGCCTGCGCCTGGGCGGCGGCGGCCTGTTCGGCCTCGCGCGCGGTGCGGCTGGCGGTCATCTCCTCCAGCCGGGCGGCGTCGGACTCGACCAGGGTGGCCTGCGACTGGGTGTCCAGGCCGAGCTCGGCGGCCACGCTCACCGACTCGCTGACCGCCTCGGCGGAGTCGGCCTGCGCCATCCGGTCGCCCGCCGAGAACAGCCCGAGGCCGGTGGCGCCGACCAGGGCGGCGGCCAGGTACATCGCGGGACGGCGGTGGCGGGCCGGGGGTGCCGTGCGGCCGCGCCGCCCCCGGGGAGCGGCGGGCGCCGCCGCGGCGTCGGCCGGGCGGGTGTCCTCGGCGCGGACCTCCGGGAGGTCGATGCCGGCGCGGGCGGTGGCCTCGGCCAGCCCGGTCAGGCCAGCCAGGTCGGTGACCTCGGCCAGCTCGCGCGCCGGCCGGTCCTCCCGCGTCGTGGCCGGGGTGTCCTCCGACGGCTGCGCATCCCCCGAGCGCGGCGTCGGAACGGTCTGGGTCGACGGCTCCGTCGCGGGCAGCCGTCGCGAGGACGGGGCCGCGGCCGGGGTCTCGGCGCCCGGTACGGGCGCCGACCGCTCGGCGAGGAGGCGGTCGAAGTGGAGCTGAGTCATGCACCTGGCTTCCGGAGGGGACGGGACGTCGTGCAGTGCTCGGGGGAGCGAGCGGGACCCATGTAAACACGTCGTTATCGATTCGTGATGTGGACATTGGGGTATTGACCTGCGGTTTCGTGATCTGCACCACAGGGTTCCAGCATTGTCATTGAACGCTGCGTCGAAATGACATGACCGTGCGTGCCTGACTCGCCGGGTGCGGCCCGATACAGGGGCGATCCAGCTCACGACAGGGCAGAAGGCCCCTGTCGCAGCCCCTTGACAGCCGACCTGAGGAGCAACCCCCCATGCGCGCAGTGACCTGGCACGGCCGTGCCGATGTCCGGGTGGAGACCGTCCCCGACCCGACCATCCAGGAGCCGACCGACGTCGTCGTCGAGGTGACCTCGAGCGGGATCTGCGGGTCCGACCTGCACCTGATCGAGGTGATGGCGCCGTTCATGACCGTGGGCGACGTGATGGGCCACGAACCGATGGGCGTGGTCCGCGAGGTCGGGGCGGAGGTGACGGCCGTCCGGCCCGGCGACCGCGTGGTGGTGCCGTTCAACATCTCCTGCGGCACGTGCTGGATGTGCTCGCAGGGGCTGCAGTCGCAGTGCGAGACCACCCAGAACCGCGACCAGGGCTTCGGGGCCTCGCTGTTCGGCTACACGAAGCTCTACGGGCAGGTCCCCGGCGGGCAGGCGGAGTACCTGCGCGTGCCGTTCGGCAACACGCTGCCGATCACGGTCCCCGAGGGTCTCCCCGACGACCGCTTCGTGTACCTCTCCGACGTCCTGCCCACCGCCTGGCAGGCGGTCCAGTACGCGGCGGTCCCGCCCGGCGGGACGCTGCTGGTCCTCGGCCTGGGCCCGATCGGCGACATGTGCACGCGGATCGCCCACCACCTGGGCATCGAGAAGGTGTTCGCGTCCGACATCGTCCCCGAGCGGGTCCAGCGGGCCGCCGCACGCGGCACGGAGGTCATCCGCTCGACGCGGAAGGACGACGTCGTCAGCGCGATCCAGGACGCCACGGCCGGCCGCGGCGCGGACGCGGTCATCGACGCCGTGGGCATGGAGGCGCACGGCTCCCCGCTGGCGAGCATCGCGCAGAAGGCCACGGCGATCGTCCCGGACGCGATCATGGAGCGGGTCATGCAGGTGGCCGGGGTCGACCGGCTGGCCGCGCTGAACACCGCCATCGACGCGGTGCGCCGCGGCGGGACCATCTCGCTGTCGGGCGTCTACGGCGGCGCGACCGACCCGCTGCCGCTCATGCGCATGTTCGACAAGCAGATCCAGCTGCGCATGGGCCAGGCCAACGTGTGGCGCTGGGTGCCCGACATCCTGCCGATCCTCACCGAGGGCGACCCGCTCGGTGTCGACGACTTCGCCACGCACCACGTGCCGCTCGAGCAGGCGCCGGAGGCCTACGCCAACTTCCGTGAGAAGAAGGACGGCGCGGTGAAGGTGCTGCTCAAGCCCTGAGTCGGACAGCGGGACCTCCCGGGGGACCGGGAGGTCCCGCGTGTGAGGAGACCCACCCGGGGTTACGGGCATGCCCTGACCGGGCAGTGCCTTGGCCTGAGAGAGGGTCGGACACCGACCCCGGCAGGACGACGCAGTCCACGCCACACCCGTACTCGCCGTCGTCCCCCAGGAGTCCGCCCCGTGCCCCGTGGCCTGCTCGCCCTCGCCATCGGCGCCTTCGGCATCGGCACCACCGAGTTCGTCGTGATGGGCATGCTGCCCGACATCGCCGCCGGGCTCGGGGTGTCGGTGTCCGCCGTCGGCATGCTCATCTCCGCCTACGCGATCGGCGTGGTCGTCGGCGCCCCCACGCTGACCGCGCTCGGGGTGCGCTTCTCCCCCCGCCAGACGCTGGTCGGCCTGATGGTGGTGTTCGTCGTCGGCAACGCACTCTCCGCGCTGGCGCCGACCTACGAGACGCTGGCCGCGGCCCGCGTGCTCACCGCGCTGGCCCACGGCTCGTTCTTCGGCGTGGGTGCGGTCGCCGCGCGCCGGCTGGTCAGTCCCGACCGCGCCACGCAGGCCATCTCGCTGATGATGGTCGGCCTGACGCTGGCCAACGTCATCGGTGTCCCGCTCGGCACGTTCGTGGCCCAGCAGACCAGCTGGCGGGTCGTCCTGGGCGCCATCGCGGTCATCGGCCTGGTCACCATCGCCTGCCTGCTCGCGTGGATCCCCCGCGGCATGAACGAGCCCGGGGACCTGCGCAGCGAGCTCGCCGCCTTCCGGCGCGGCCAGGTGTGGCTCGTGCTCGGGCTGACGATGGTCGGCTTCGCCGCGCTGTTCGCCGTCTACAGCTACGTCAGCCCGATCCTCACCGAGCTCGGCGGCATCCCGGTCGAGTGGGTGACGCCGGTCCTGGCGCTGTTCGGCATCGGGACGACCGTGGGCACCCTGGTCGGGGGCCGCTTCGGGGACCGGTACGGCTTCTCCTTCGTCGCCGTCGGCCTGGTGGGCACGGCGGTGGTCCTGGCCGCGTTCGCCTTCCTGGCCCGGACGCCGGTCGCCGCGGTGGTGCTCCTGGTGCTGTTCGGCGCCATCGCCTTCTCCCTGGGGCCGGTCGTGCAGAACGGCGTCATCGTGGCCGCCCGGGTGCCCGGCGGCAGCCTGGTGTCGGCGGCCAACCAGGGCGCGTTCAACGTGGCCAACGCCGTGGGCGCGGCGCTGGGCGCGCTGGTCCTCTCGCTGGGGATGGGCTACACCGCGCCGATGTGGGTCGGTGCCGTCGTGGCCCTGGTGGGTGCCGCCATCGCCGTCCTGGCCCGGCCGATCGGGCGGCGGGAGGCGGCCCCGGTCGCCGCCGCCCCGCAGGCCGTTGCTCCGCAGGTCGGTGCCGAGGTCCACCGCGCGGCGGCGTGACCCGGTGGCGGTGGCCTCCGCCACCGCCTGAGCCGGCGCCGGCCGGGGTAGGGCGGGGTCATGACGACGATCACCGCGGAGCGCTCCGGACTGTTCCCCCTCGGCGACCGGTCGGTGCACCGGCTGGGCTACGGCGCGATGCAGCTCGCCGGCCCGCACGTCATGGGGCCGCCGGCCGACCGCGACGCCGCCGTCGCCGTCCTGCGCCGCGCCATCGAGCTCGGCGTGGACCACATCGACACCAGCGACTACTACGGGCCGCACGTCACCAACGAGATCATCCGCGAGGCGCTGCACCCCTACCCCGAGGACCTGGTCATCGTCACCAAGGTCGGCGCGCGCCGGACGCCGGACGGCGCCTGGCCCGAGGCTCTCTCCCCCGCTGAGCTCCGCTCCGCGGTCGAGGACAACCTGCGCAACCTCGGCGTGGACGCCATGGACCTGGTGGACCTGCGGATGCCGGGGTTCGCCGAGCCGGTGGAGCGGTCGCTGGCCGAGCCGTTCGAGGCGCTGGCGGCGATGCAGCAGGAGGGGCTGGTCAAGCACCTCGGGGTCAGCAACGTGACTCCCCAGCAGCTGGCCGAGGCCCGGGCGATCGCCCCGGTCGTCAGCGTGCAGAACCACTACAACCTCGTGCACCGGCACGACGACCCGATGATCGACGCGCTCGCCCGCGAGGGCATCGCCTACGTGCCCTACTTCCCGCTCGGCGGGTTCACGCCGCTGCAGTCGGCCGCCCTCGAGACGGTGGCCCGCCGGCTGGAGGCCTCCCCCATGCAGGTGGCGCTCGCCTGGTTGCTGGCCCGCAGCCCGAACCTGCTGCTCATCCCCGGCACCTCGTCGGTGGCCCACCTGGAGGAGAACCTCATGGCGTCCGCGCTCGTGCTCGGCCCGCGGGAGCTGGAGGAGCTCGACCGGATCGGGGGCACGCCCGCGGCGTGAGGGGTCACCGGCCGGGCGCCGGGCCGAGCAGCCGGTCGAGGTGGGCGTTGGCCAGCACGCCGGTGGGGTCGAGCTCGTCGCGGACGGCGAGGAACTCGTCGAACCGGGGATAGCGCTGCCGCAGCGCGTCGGCGTCGAGTCCGTGCAGCTTGCCCCAGTGCGGCCGGCCACCGACCGCGCCGGCGATCGACTCCAGCGCGCCGAACCAGGGACCGGGGTCGGTGGCGGCCGGCACGTGGGCGGCGATGTAGGCGGTGTCGCGGCCGGAGGCGGTCGACAGCGGGATGTCGTCGGCCGCCGCCAGCCGGACCTCGACGGGGAAGGCGGTGCGCCAGTCGCCGGCCTCGTGCACCCGCCGCAGCTCGGCCAGCACCGTCGGGGCCTCACCGCGCGGGACGGCGTACTCCATCTCGAGGAAGCGCACCCGCCGGCGGCTGACGAAGACGCGGTGGGAGTGGTCGGTCCAGCTTCGGGCGCCCAGCGCGCGGGCGGAGACGCGGGCCAACGGCGGCACCAGCGCCGGGACGCGCCGTCCGGCCGCGACCACCCCGGCGAAGGCGGCGTTGGCGAGCACCTCGTCGTTCCAGACCGCCCGCCACCGCGGCAGCGGGTCGAGCCCCCGGGCGAGGGGGACGCGGGTGTTGCACTTGACCAGCGTCGCGTCGGTGTGCGGGAACCAGTAGAACTCGACGTGGTCGGTACAGGTCATGAGCTCCTCGAAGCCCCGGAGTGCGGTGGTCAGCCGCCCGGGACCCTCCACCGCGTGCAGGGCGAAGGCCGGCTCGGCCTGCAGGGTCACCGCGGTCACCACGCCCAGCGCGCCCAGGCCCACGCGCGCGGCGGCGAACACCTCGGGGTGGCTGTCGGCGTCGCAGTGCAGCCGCTTCCCCGACGGGGTCACCAGGTCGAGGGCCCGGACCTGGGTGGCCAGCCCGCCGAAGCGGGCACCGGTGCCGTGCGTGCCGGTGGCGAGCGCACCCGCGACGGTCTGCCGGTCGATGTCGCCGAGGTTGATCAGCGCCCAGCCGGTGCGCGACAGCTCCGCGTTGAGCCGGTACAGCGGCGTCCCGGCGCCGACGGTGACCAGGCCGTCACCGGTCACCGAGACGCCGCACAGCTCGTCGAGGACCAGCTGGACGTCCTCCGGCCGCCCGATGGGCGAGAAGGAGTGGCTGCTTCCGATGGGCCGCACGCGCCGGCCGTCGTCGGCCGCGGCGGTGAGGACGGCGGCGACCTCGTCCGGTGAGGAGGGGTGCACGACCACCACCTCGGCCCGGTGGTTGCCCGCCCAGTTGCGCCACCGTCGCACGTCCACGGGGCCCGCCGGTCCGTCCGCCACGCCGACCTCCTCGTCCGCGATCGGTCCCGGGCACAATGCACGGGCGGGAGAGTGCAGGTCAACGGCCTGTCCGGGGGGTTGACCCTCCGCTGTCGGGCGGCCACGCTCGCCGGGGTGACCGCCGTCCTCCAGCCTCCGGCCGAGGCGGCCCGCGACCGGCTGGACCGGGCCACCGCCGACCTCGACCCGCCCCTGGCCGTGGTCGACCTCGATGCGCTGGACGCCAACGCCGCCGACCTGGTGGTGCGCGCGGGCGGGCGGCCGATCCGGGTGGCGAGCAAGTCGGTGCGCAGCCGCGCGGTGCTGCGCCGGGTGCTGGCGCGGCCGGGCTTCGCCGGCGTGCTGGCCTACTCCCTCGCCGAGGCGCTGTGGCTGGCCGGCGGGGACGACCCGGTCGCCGACGACGTCGTCGTGGCCTACCCGTCGGTGGACCGGTGCGCGCTGCGGCAGCTGCTCACCGACGAGACGGCGGCGGCGCGGGTGACGCTCATGGTGGACTCCCCCGACCACCTCGACCTGGTCGACTCGGTCCTCCCGCCCGAGGGCCGGCCGGTCGTGCGGACGTGTCTCGACGTCGACGCCTCGCTGCGGGTCGGCCGGCTGCACGTGGGGGTGCGCCGCTCACCGGTGCACGCGCCGGCGCGGGCCGCCGACCTCGCGCGGGCCGTGGTGGGCCGGCCGGGGTTCCGCCTGGTCGGGCTCATGGCCTACGAGGCGCAGATCGCCGGCGTCCCCGACGCGCCCCCGGGCCACCGGACGCGGGGCCTGGCCGTGCGCGGGGTGCAGGCGCTGTCGGCCCGCGAGCTGGCCGGTCGGCGGGCCGCCGCGGTGGCCGCGGTGCGGGCGGTCGCGCCGCTGGAGTTCGTCAACGGCGGCGGCACCGGCAGCCTGGAGCGGACCGCGGCCGATCCGTCCGTGACCGAGCTGGCTGCCGGCTCCGGGCTCTACTGCCCCACGCTGTTCGACGGGTACCGCGCCTTCTCCCCGCGCCCGGCCGCGTTCTTCGCGCTCCCCGTCACGCGGGTGCCGGCGCCGGACACCGTGACCGTCGCGGGAGGCGGCTGGATCGCCTCGGGCCCGCCGGGGGCGGACCGGCTGCCTCGGCCGGTGTACCCGTCCCGGCTGCGGCTGCTGGGCACCGAGGGCGCCGGCGAGGTGCAGACGCCGCTGCGCGGGCCGGGCGCCTCCCGCCTGCGGGTCGGGGACCGGGTGTGGTTCCGGCACGCCAAGGCCGGGGAGCTGTGCGAGCGCGTCGACGTCCTGCACACGCTGGCCGGCGACGCGCTCGCCGGCGCCGTCCCCACCTACCGCGGCGAGGGCCAGGCGTTCGGCTGACCCCGGCGGTCCGCCGGTCAGGCGGTGCCGACGTCAGTCGGCCTCGGAGCCGGCGAGCGCCCGGGCTGCCGCGGCGTCGGTCTCGTCGAACCCGATCGCGCCCACGGTCCCGTGCTGCGCCGCCTGCCCGTCGATCCACCGGCGGTGCGCCTCCCACGCCGACTGCCGGGTGGTGCCCAGGGCGTGCCCGATCTCGGCCCAGGAGGCGCCCGCCGCCCGCGCCGTCCGCACGGTCAGCTGCCGCCCCTGGCCCGCCCGACGGGCGATCACCTCTCCCAGCGCCAGCAGCTCCAGCGCCTCGGCGCGGTCCAGCGGGCGCGGACCGCCGGGGTCGTCGGGGTCGGTGAGCGAGTCGCGCGTGCGCAGCTCCTCGTACCGGCGGACGGCGGTCAGCAGCGTGTGCTCGCGTTCGAGCGTGTCCACGTCGACCATGTTCCCCAGCGTCCGTCAGGCCAGCCTGACTGTCAAGGCGCCCTGACATGCCTCAGCGGGCCCGCGCGACCCGCCCCTCGTCGAACACCGGCTCGGCCGACTCGTACACCCGGCCGTCGGCGCCGAAGACGAGGAACCGGTCGAACGAGCGGGCGAACCAGCGGTCGTGGGTGACGGCGAGCACCGTCCCGTCGAACGCGGCCAGCGCCTCCTCCAGGGCCTCCGCGGAGAGCACGTCGAGGTTGTCGGTCGGCTCGTCGAGCAGCAGCAGGGTCGCGCCGGAGAGCTCCAGCAGCAGCACCTGGAAACGTGCCTGCTGCCCGCCGGAGAGGGTCCGGAAGAGCTGGTCGCCCTGGGCGGTCAGGCCGTAGCGACGCAGCGCGGCCATCGCCCGCCCGCGGTCGACCCCCGGCCGTCCGGGCTCGCCGTGCCAGAGCAGGTCGACCAGGGTGCGCTCCAGCCACTCGGGGTGGGCGTGGGTCTGCGCGAAGAAGCCCGGGACCACGCGGGCGCCCAGCCGCCACGAGCCGGTGTGCGCGACGTCCTGCCCGGCCAGCAGCCGCAGGAAGTGCGACTTGCCCGCGCCGTTCGCCCCGAGGACGCCGACCCGGTCGCCGTACCAGACCTCGAGGTCGAACGGCTGCATGAGGCCGCTGAGCTCCAACTGCTCGGCCACCACCGCCCGGACGCCGGTGCGCCCGCCGCGCAGCCGCATCGCCACCCGCTGCTCGGGCGGGCGGTCCGGCGGCGGACCCTCGGCCTCGAACCGGGCCAGCCGGGTCTGCATGGCGCGGTAGCGGGAGGCCATGTCCGGCGAGTTGGCCGCCTGCTGCTGGAGGGTGCGCACGAGCTCGACCAGCCGCTGGTGCTCCTCGTCCCAGCGCCGGCGCAGCTCGGCCAGCCGGTCGTGCCGCGCCGTCCGGGCGTCGGCGTAGGAGGCGAAGCCACCGCCGTGCACCCACGCGGTCCCGCCCTCGACGGTGACCACCCGGTCGGCGACGCGGGACAGCAGCTCGCGGTCGTGGCTGACGAACAGCACCGTCTTCCGGGTCTCGAGCAGCCGCTGCTCCAGCCAGCGCTTCCCCGGGACGTCGAGGTAGTTGTCCGGCTCGTCGAGCAGGAGCACCTCGTCGGGACCGCGGAGCAGCGCCTCCAGGGCCAGCCGCTTCTGCTCCCCGCCCGACAGCGTCGACAGCTCGCGGTACTTGCAGCGGTCGTAGGGGACGCCGAGCGCGGCCACGGTGACCGTGTCCCAGGTGACCTCGGCGTCGTAGCCGCCGGCGTCCCCCCACTGTCCCAGCGCGTCGGCGTAGGCCAGCTGGGCGGCGTCGTCGTCGGTCTCCATGAGGGCCAGCTCGGCTGCCTCGACGGCGTCCCACGCGGCGCGGACGGCGGGCGGGGAGAGCTCGACGAGGAACCGCTGCACCGTCGTGTCGTCGCGCACCGAGCCGATGAACTGCCGCATCACGCCGAGCCCGCCGCTGCGGGCCACCGCCCCGGCCTCGGGCACGAGGTCGCCGGCGACGATCCGCAGCAGCGTCGTCTTGCCCGCGCCGTTCTCCCCGACCAGCGCCGCCCGGGCGCCCTCACCGATCCGGAACGACACGTCGCCGAGCAGCACCCGCCCATCCGGCAGGGTGTGCCGCACCCCGGTCACGTCGACGTAGCCCACCGGGACATCGTCCGGGTGGCCGCAACCGGGTTACCCGGGCCCCTGCAGCGGGGCCTCCCTCACGCCACCGACTGCAGCCGCTCCCGCGCCAGGCGCTCGACCAGCTCCGGCAACGCCGTGGCCGGCACCCCGCTGAGGTCCCGGCGGCAGCTGCGCACCACGGTGCCGATGACCTGCGGCCGGAGCCGGGCGCGGAACTCGTCGGCGAGCCGGGCGACGGCCTGGTCGACGGCAGGGTCGTCGGTCAGCGTCATGCGGGGAGCCCCCTCGTGCGGGCGTGCCGGGGATGGCACCGGTGGCGCCGTGGGCGCCCGGTCGGTCGGTCCCGTACACCGTTGCTGGCCCTCCGCGCTCCCACCAGGGACCTAGGTCCCCGGCAGCCCCGGCTGCGGTGACCAACGTCCCCTGTCGGCGACCGCCGCCGGCGCGGAGCATCGGGGCGGGAGGTGCCCGTGCCGTTCCTCGACCGCCGGGACGCCGGACGGCGGCTGGCCCGGCTGCTGGCCCCGTTGCGCGGCAGCGACGTGGTCGTCCTCGGCCTGCCCCGCGGCGGGGTGCCGGTCGCCGCCGAGGTCGCCCGGGCCCTGGGCGCGCCGTTGGACGTCGTCGTGGTGCGGAAGCTGGGCGTCCCGGTCCAGCCGGAGCTGGCCATGGGCGCCGTGGGCGAGGGCGACGTCACGGTGGTCGACGCGCGGGTCCTCGCCCTGACCGGCGTCGGCCCGGCCGACCTCGCGCGGGTGGAGGAGCGGGAGCGGGCCGAGGTCGACCGGCGGGCCCGCGCCTTCCGCGGCGGCCGGCCGCCGGTGCCGCTCGCCGGCCGCACGGCGGTCGTGGTCGACGACGGGATCGCGACCGGGTCCACCGCGCGGGCGGCCTGCGCTGTGGTGCGGGCGCAGGGGGCCGCCCGCGTCGTCCTCGCCGCCCCGGTGTGCGCCCGCGACGGCGCCCGGGCGCTGGAGGCCGAGGTGGACGAGCTGGTGTGCCTGGAGACGCCGCGGCGGTTCGCCGCGGTGGGGCAGTTCTACGACGACTTCGGTCCCACCGAGGACGCCGAGGTGGTGGAGCTGCTCACCGCCTGCGCGCACCCGGCGACCGCCACCCGGTCCGCCGTCGACGAGGAGGTCGCGGTGCCGGCGGGTCCGGCGGAACTGGCGGGCTCCCTGAGCGTGCCGCCGGACGCCCGCGGGCTGGTCGTGTTCGTCCACGGCAGCGGCAGCAGCCGGCACAGCCCGCGCAACCGGTACGTGGCCGGGGTCCTGCACGAGGCCGGGCTCGGGACCCTGCTGTTCGACCTGCTCACCCCGGCGGAGGAGGCCGACCGCGCCACCGTCTTCGACATCCCGCTGCTGGCTGCCCGCCTGGGCGAGGTCCTCGCGTGGGTGCGCAGGTCCCCGGCGGTCGGCGGGCTGCCGATCGGCTGCTTCGGCGCCAGCACCGGCGCGGCCGCGGCGCTGGTGGCCGCCGCCGACGACGACGGGGTGGCCGCAGTGGTGTCCCGCGGCGGCCGGCCGGACCTGGCCGGGCCGCGGCTGGCCGACGTCCGCGCGCCGACCCTGCTCGTCGTGGGCGGCGCCGACGAGCAGGTGCTCGAGCTCAACCGGCAGGCGGCGACCCGGTTGCGGTGCGAGCACCGGCTGGCCGTCGTCCCGGGCGCCACCCACCTGTTCGAGGAGCCGGGGACCCTGCAGGCGGCGGCGGAGCTGGCCCGCGACTGGTTCCTCGCCCACCTGGCCCGTGCACCCGGGCACAGCGGCTGAGGGCGCCGTGACCGACCGGTCGGTGACGCTGTTCCTCGGCGGCGACGTGATGCTCGGCCGCGGCGTCGACCAGGTGCTGCCCTCCCCCGCCGGCCCGGAGCTGCGCGAGCGGACGGTCCGGGACGCCCGCACCTACGTCCGCCTGGCCGAGGAGGCACACGGGCCGATCCCCCGCCCGATGCCCCCCGCCGCGCCGTGGGGCGACCTGCTCGCCGTCCTCGACGCGGCGGCACCGGACGTCCGCATCGTGAACCTCGAGACCAGCGTGACCGCCGACGGGGACCCCGCGCCGGGCAAGCCGGTCTGCTACCGCATGCACCCGGGGAACCTGCCGTGCCTGGCGGCGGTGCGGCCGGACGTCTGCGTGCTGGCGAACAACCACGTGCTCGACTTCGGCCCCCGCGGCCTGGCCGACACCCTGGGGGCGCTCGCCGCGGCCGGGCTGCGCGTGGCCGGGGCGGGGGCGGACGAGGACGCCGCGTGGACACCGGCCGTCGTCCCGCTGCCCGGCGGTCGCCGGCTGGTGGTCACCGCCTTCGGGACGCCGTCCAGCGGCATCCCGGCGGAGTGGGCCGCGACCGGACGGCGGGCCGGCGTGGCCCGGCTCGACCGTCTCACCGACGCCACGGCCGACCGCGTCCTCGCCCGGGTGGCGGAGGTGCGGCGCCCGGGCGACGTCGTGGTGGCCTCGGTGCACTGGGGGTCGAACTGGGGCTGGCCGGTGCCGCCGGAGCAGGTGCCCTTCGCCGCCCGGTTGGTCGACGGCGGGGTGGACGTGGTGCACGGCCACTCCTCGCACCACCCGCGCCCGGTCGAGCTGCACCGCGGCCGGCTGGTGCTGCACGGGTGCGGTGACCTCGTCGACGACTACGAGGGCATCGGCGGCCACGAGTTCCACCGCCCGGACCTGCGGGTCGGCTGGCTGGCGACACTCGACCCGGACGGCGGCCTGGTCGAGCTGCGGGGAACGGTCCTGCGGGCCCGGCGGATGCGGCTGGAGCGCGCGCCCGCGGCCGACGCGGCGTACCTGGCCGAGCGGCTCAGCGACGCCGGCGGCCGGTGTGCGCTGCGGCTGCGCCCGACCCCGGCGGGCGAGCTGGTGGGCCGGCCCGGTCAGGCGGCGGAGTAGGCGTTGCGGCCGGCCGCGGTCGCCGCGACGGCGTCCTGGAGCAGGGTGCGCAGCTCGGCCTGGTCCACCTTCCCGAGCGCGGTGAACCGGATGCAGCTCTTGCCGCAGGAGACCTTCCCCAGCCGCTCGGCCCTCGCCTCGGGCAGGTACTCCCCGTCGACGACGGCACAGACGTAGAGCGACAGGTGCCGCTTCTGGGCGGCCAGCGCGATCAGCGGCCAGGAGGTGGTCTCCCTCGCCGACCTCGCCCGGTAGGGCATGAGGCCGTAACCCAGCATCGTGCCGGTGCCGACCGGGACCAGCTGCCGGTCGATCCCCGGCGCGGCCGCCATCACGAGCGCGTCGGCCCGGCGCAGCTCCTCCTCGCGCGGGCCGGCCGCAGCGAACCACTGCTCGATCTCGTCGGACCCGGTCACCGGCGTCTCCTCAGCCCAGGGCGAGCGACAGCACCGTCGCCGCCGCCGCCAGCACCAGGGCCAGCACGACCACCGCCGCGACCAGCCGCCGTCGCCGCTCGGCTCGGGGGCCGCCGGCACCGCCCATCCCCATCACGAGCGGCACCGTACCGCCGGAGAGCGACCGGTCAGCCCCTCCGCCGTCCCCACAGCAGGGTGTCCAGCGCGGTGCCGTCCGCGGTCTCCCGGCGGACCTGCTCGAGCCGGTCGACGTCGAGCAGCTCGGCGACCGGCGCCAGCCGCTCGACGCTGGACAGGATCGCCGGGTCCTGCGGCCCGCCGACGCCGTGCGCCACGTTGTCCACGTCGTGGCCGAGGACGAGCAGCCGACCCCCGGGCCGCAGCCAGCCGACCGCCCGGCGCAGCAGCGCGGTGGTGTCGCGCTCCGGCAGGTGCAGGTAGGCGACCAGCACCAGGTCCAGCGCGTCGCCGGCAGGCGCCCAGGTCAGGACGTCGGCGGTGACCCAGGTGACCCGCTCGGCGCCGGGGCGCGCCCGGCCGCGGGCCAGCCCGGCCGCGGAGAAGTCGACGGCGGTCACCCGCCAGCCGCGCCCGGCCAGCCACAGTGCGTGCCGCCCCTCGCCCGCGGCCAGGTCGACCGCGGCTCCGGCCGGCACGTCCCCGAGCAGCTCGGCCACCAGCGCGTTGGGCCCGGGCGACCACTGCTGCTGCTCGGCGTAGCGCGCGTCCCAGTCCGATGCCTGCACACCGGGAGTCTGTCAGTGCAGGAGCATGCCGCCCGCGACGTTGAGCGCGTCCCCGGTGAGGTAGTCGGCGTCGCTGGAGGCCAGGAACAGCGCGGCGCGGGCGACGTCCTGCGGCTCGCCGAGGCGGCCGAGCGGCGAGAGCGCCGACCAGCCGGCGACGTGCGGGCGGCTGAGCGCCGCGGCTTCGGCCGGCTCGACGACGTAGCCCGGGCACAGGCAGTTGACCGTGATGCCGTGGGGGCCGAGCTCGTGCGCGGCGGCGCGGGTCAGGGCCATGACCGCCGCCTTCGACGCCGCGTAGTGCGCCTGCCCGCCGCCGGCGGTGCCGCCGGCACTGGCCACGTTGACGATCTTGCCGGCGCAGTCGTCCCCGGGGGCGCGGAAGCCGACCATGGCGCAGGCCGCGGCCTGGATCGCGATGAGCATCGACTGCGTGGGCATCGCGAAGGCCTCGCCCAGTTCCGCGGGGTCCATCTCGAGCAGCGGCGCGAACCGCTGCACCCCGGCGTCGTTGACCAGGACGTCGATCCCGCCCAGGCCGGCGATGGCCTTCTCCATCGCCTCCCGGGTGTCGGTGACGTCGGAGAGGTCGACCGGGTAGGACCGCCCGCGGACCTCCTCGGCCAGGCGGGCGGCCTCCTCGGCACGCGGGTCGAGCACCGCGACCGTGGCCCCCTCCGCGGCGAACGCGCGGACGATCGCGGCACCGATGTCCCGGGCGCCGCCGGTGACCACGACCCGTCGTCCGAGCAGCCGCATCACCGGGCCGCCCGGCCGGGACGGGAGGAGTCCGCGCCCGGGGACGGGCGTGCGGGGGCCAGGAGGAAGTGGATCATGGGGAGGTCTTCCGTCGGGTGCAGTCCGCGGACGCCGATACCCATTCCCATCCCGGACTCACATGCGTGCGCCACCGGACCGGCACGTGTCGCAACGGCGCTCAGCGTGGCCCCAGCGGTCACGGTGGGTGACCGGATCGGCCCAGAGTCACCCGAAGAGGGGACGGCTCTCGGCGCGCGGACCCGGCACCTGCGTTCCTAACCTCGGGTGACGAACCGGTCACATCTGGTGGAGGGAGCGCGATGTCCGACGCTCCGCCTGCCCTCCTCCGCGCCGGTCGTCGGCGCCGCCGGGTGCTCGGCCGGGCAGCGCTCCTCGGGGGGCTGGGCCTGGGCCTGTGGCTGCTCGGGACGTCGTCCGCCGCGGCCGACGACGCCCGCTCCCCCCTCACGGCTCCCCCGTCGCTCTCCGGGCTGGTCGAGTCCGCAGGTGCCGCGCCGCGGGCGCTGCAGGTCGCGGTCGCCGAGGCCGCGGTGGCTCCGGTGGACGCCGTCTCGTCCCTGGTGCCCGACCTGCCCGAGGTCGCCCCGGTGACCGGGGCCGTGCGCGCCGCCGTCGAGCCCGTGGTGGCTCCGCTGACGGCCGCCGTCCCGCAGGTCGTCCGGTCGGGCACGGCGGTCGTCGAGCCGGTGATCGAGCCGGTGACCGAGCCGCTCCAGCCGTCGCTCGAGGTCGTCGTCCCGGCCCTGACCCCGCCGGGGACCGGCGGCCTCGAGCGACCCGCGGACGCCGGGGCCGCGCCGGCCCCCGTCCCGGACACCGAGCCCGCAGCGGCAGCGGCGCCCGCTGCGGCACCGATCGCTCCCCCCACCGTCGAGCCGGGTGCACCGGCGGCCGACCTCCCGGTCGTCGCGCACGCAGCGCCCACCGCCGAGCCGGCGTCGGGCCCGGTCCCCGCCGCGGCACCGGACCGCCCGCTCGCCGCCGGGCCGACCCCGCCGCCGGGCACCCCGCCGGCCGCCCCGCCCGCGCCGTGGACCGGGAGCACCCCGCCGCCGTCACCCGCGGCCGGCCCGGGCGGTTCCACTCCCGACGCCGGCAGCGCCGTCCTGGCCGCGGGCGTGCCGGCCGCCGTCCTCGTCGCGTCGCGAGCCCGGTGGGCCGACGCCCGGGACGCGACCGCCGACCTCGCCCCCGACCCGTCCTCCTCCCCCGACTGAGTGCCCCGGGCCGGCTCGCGCAGCCGGCACGGCACGTCACCGGTCCCGGCCGGGGCCGGTCCACTCAGACCCGGAGAGAGACAGCGATGAACACATGGGTGCAGCGCGGCCTGCGGACCGCCCTGCTGACCGGCGGCCTCCTGGCCGCCGGAGCGGGCGTCGCCGCAGCCGACGAGAACGACGTCACCGCCGACGTGCTGGGGGTGACCGCGACCGTCCCGGTGGAGGACGGCGCGCTCCTCCAGACCCCGGTCGTCACCGGGACCGGCGAGGACCTCACCGTCGGGGACGGGGCCGGCGACGGCCTGGTGCTCCCCGTCGACACGAGCACGGAGCCGGGGACGACCGCCCTCGGCGACGACGGGAGCGGGGGGCTGAGCGCCCCGGTGCGCGTCACCGAGGCCGACGACGCCCCGCCCGACCCGACCGACGGCCTGACCGTCACCGTCCCGGTCGGCACCTCCGGCGGCGGGACCGCCGGCACCGAGGTGACCGTGCCGATCGCGACCGGGGACCTCGGCGAGGTCCTGGACGGCGACCCGAGCACCGGCACCGTGGTCGACGTCGACCTGACCGACCCGGTCGTGCCGGGCCCGGGCGGGTCCGGCGTGCTCCTGGACCTCGAGGACGCGGTGTCCGTCGGCGACGGCGACCCGGCGACCGGCCGGGAGCCCGTGCTCGAGATGCCGGTCTCCGTCGACGGGGACCGCCCGACCACGGTGGAGCTGCCCGTCCCGGGGACCGAGGACGACGGTCCGCTGTCCGGGGACTCCGTCGAGGTGGACCTCGGCGGCCTCCTGGGGACGGGCCGGACCGACGAGGACCAGGACGACGGCGACCGGGACGACGAGGCCGACCTGTCCCTGCCGATCGGGACCGGCGACCTGCTCCCCGACCTGCTCGGCGGCACCGCGGCCTCCGACAGCACCGTCGACGTGGACCTCGGCGGCCTGCTGGGCGACGACGGGACCGTGGTCGCCGTGCCGGTGGACGAGGGCGGGGCGGGCACCGGCAGCGACCTGCTGGTCCGGGTCACCCTCCCGATCGGCCTCCCCGGCCTGTCGGGCGGTGCGGACCGCGACGGCACCGAGGACGGGCACGGCTCCGGCCAGGGCGACGGCTCCGGCTCCGGCCAGGGCGACGGCACCGGCACCGGGACCGGCGACGGCGACGGCACCGGGACCGGCGACGGGCCGGCACCCGACTCGGGCGCTCCCGGGACCCGCACCGAGGGCAGCGGCACCGGCACCGGCACCGGCGGGACCCGCGCCGGCGGATCCGGCACCGGCGGCACCTCCGCCGGCGGTGCCCACGGCGACTGCACCGGCACCGGCGGCGTCCCGGGCACGGCCGGGGGCGACACCTCCTCGGGCACCGGGCCGGCTCCGGGCGGGGCCTCCGCCAGTGGTGCCGCCGGCAGCGACCCGGGCCGCGCCGGTGCGGCGACCGGGGACGCCTGCGGCACCGGCTCGCCCCAGGCCGCGGCGACGCGGCCGGCGTCCACCACGGCGACGCTCGGCGGGCCGCTGACGGCCTCGGCCGGCCTCCTGGTCACAGCCGGGCTGCTGCTGGCCGCCGGTCGCGGCCGGCTGTGGCGGGACCCGGTCCGGCGGTAGCCGCGATCCGGCGGTCCGGACGTCCCGCGCGGGGCGTCCGGACCGCCGGCGTGCGCGCCCTCCCTCCCGGCGGCATCGTGACCGGGTGCGCCCCGAGCACCCGGTCCGCCTGGTCCCCTTCGAGCCGGAGCACCTGCTCGCCGTCCTGCCGTGGTTCGACTCCCCCGAGGTCCAGCGGCGACTCGGCGGGCGGGAGTGGCCGGAGCGCGAGCTCGCGCTGCGCACGACCACCTGGACCGATGAGTTCCGCGGGCGCCGGGTGCTGCGGGCGCACACCTTCGTCCTGCTCGACGCCGACGACCGGCCGGTGGCCCAGATCGGCGGTGACGTCTACGACCGGTGGACGATGTGGGACCCGGTGCGGGAACGCGTCGTCTCCACCGACCCGCTCCGGACGATGGGCGCCGCCTACGTCGTGGACCCGGACCGCTGGGGTCGGGGGTACGGGCGGGCCGCGCTGCGCGCGCTGGTCGAGGCGCCGGAGACCGCCGACGTCGAGCAGTTCGTCCTCGGCATCGAGCCGGACAACACCGCGAGCCTGCGCGCCGCCGCCGCGGCCGGGTTCGAGCCGCTCACCACCGAGCCCGACGCCGAGGACATGGTCCACCTCCGGCTGCGGCGCTGAGCCCCCGATCGTCGGACCTGCCTGCCAGGCTCCGGCCATGACGACGGCACGCGAGCCGGCCCTGCTGCGGCTGGTGGCCCAGCGGATCGCCGGGCCCCGGCCGGCCACGGCGGCCGAGGCGGTGCGCAGACTGACCTGTCTGCAGGCGCAGGAGTTCCCGGGCGCGCTGACCTCGGTGGCCCTGCGGACGGCGGAGCGGTCGCGGGCCGGGGTGGAGGCGGCGCTGGAGACCGGGGAGGTCGTCCGGTCGTGGCCGATGCGCGGCACCCTGCACCTGCTGCTCGCCGAGGACCTCCCGTGGATGCTGGAGCTGCTCGGGCCGCGGGTCCTGGCCGGCGCGGCGCAGCGGCGGGCCGGCCTCGGGCTGACCGATGCGGAGGTCGAGCGGGCCCGCGAGCTGGTCACCGCCGTCCTGAGCGGCGGCCGGCGCTGCGGCCGCAAGGAGCTCCTCGCCGCCGTCGCCGAGGGCGGGGGGGCCACCACCGGCCAGCGCGGCTACCACCTGCTCAGGTACCTGGCGCAGACCGGGACCCTCTGCCTCGGCCCGGTGCGCGACGGCGACCAGATGTTCGTGCTCCTCGACGAGTGGGTGCGCGCCCCACGGCGGCTCGCCCGCGACGAGGCCCTCGCCGAGCTGGCGCTGCGCTACCTCACCGGCCACGGCCCGGCGACCGTCGCCGATCTCGCGCGGTGGGCCGGGCTGCCGGTGACCGCCGTCCGGGCCGGGGTGGCCGCCGTCCGGGAGCAGCTGGCCGCGGTGGAGGTCGACGGCCGCGAGCACCTGATGGCGCCGGAGACGCCCGACCTGCTCGCCGAGCACCGCGCCGAGGCCGCCGGGCTGTTCCTCCTGCCCGGGTTCGACGAGTTCGTCCTCGGCTACGCCGACCGCAGCTGCGCCGTCCCGCCCGAGTTCGCCGACCGCGTCGTCCCCGGCAACAACGGCGTCTTCCGGCCGACCGTCGTCCACCGCGGGCAGGTGCTCGGGACCTGGCGGTGGGACGGGCAGGGCGCACGGCGGGCGGTCGCCGCGACACCGTTCACCGCCTTCCCCGAGGAGGTCGCGGCGGCTCTCCCCGCCGCGGCGGCGGCGCTGCCCTGACGCGCCCGCGACCGGGTGGGCGAGGGCGCGGGGTCCTGGGCAGCCGCCGGTACTCGCGCACCACGAGGACGGCGATCAGGAGGTCGAGCGCGGCGGCGACCCCCAGCAGCACCGACCCGGTCTGCACCGCTCGCTGGGCCTCGTAGACGACGAAGACCCCGAGGACGGCGACCGCGACCGGGTAGGCGGGCCGGATCTCGCGCAGCAGGGCGACGACCAGACCGAGCTTCACCAGGCCGTGCAGGGTGAGGTAGACGATCGCGAACGTCCGGTCGCCGCCGGCCAGGGCGGCCTCCCCTGCGGCGAACCGCTCGGCCAGCTCACCGCGGGGACTGCCGAGCAGGTGGTGCTCGACCACCCGGCGGGTCAGCCCGGCGAGCGCCTGCGGTCCCGCGACGGCGAGCGCGACGCCCGCGAGCAGCTCGACCGCGCCGTCGAGTCCCTTGAGGAACAGCGCGGCGCGCAGCAGCCGGTCGGTGGTCGTGGCCGCGATCGTCCTCGGCCCGGGAGACGCCGTCCAGGGCCGCAGGGACCCAGGGACGCGGGACCCAGGGACGCAGGGACCCGGGACGGGGACCGGGGACCAGGGACGGGGATCACGGCGCCGCCGGACGGTGTGCGGCCTGCCCAGCGGTGAGGATGAGGGTCGTGTCCGCTGCCCCCTCCCGCGTGCGGCGGGTGCGCCCGCACCTGGTCGGCCCACCGCTGCCGGGGCTGTCCGCGCTGTGGCGGTCCGGCGGGCGGCGGGGGGTCACGGCCGCGGTCTGCATGACCGTGCCGCTCGCCCTCGGGGTCAGCCTCGGCCGGGCCGATCTCGGCTCCGCCGCGGCGCTCGCCGCCCTGACCGCCGTCTACGGGCACGCCCTGCCCTACCGGCGCCGGGCGGTGGTGGTCGCGGCGGTCGCCGTGTCGTCCACCGTGGCGAGCACGCTCGGCGCCCTGGCCGGCGGGCACCCGGTCGTCCTCTCCCTGCTGCTCGGCGGGCTCGCCGCGGCGGCGGCCGCGGTCACCGTGCTGTGGCGGGTCGGCCCACCCGGGCCGCTGGGCGTCGTCCTGGTGGCGGGCGGGTCCAGCGCGCTGGGCACCACCCCCGCCGACCTGGGCCTGCACGCCCTCGCCGCGGCCGGGGGTGCGGCGCTGGCCTGGGCCGGCTGCATGCTGCCGTGGCTGTGGGACCCCACCGGGCCGGAGCAGCGGGCGCTGGCCGCCGCCGAGGCGGCGGTCGGGGTCGTCGAGCGCGGGGAGCCGGGCACCCAGCGGCCCGGCGCGGTCGCCCGCGCCATCCGCGTGGCCGAGGCCGCGGTCGGCAGCGGCAGCCGGCGGGGCGACGGCACGCTGCGGCGGCGCCTCGACGAGGTCGAGCAGCGGTTCATGCGGACCCTCCCCGAGAGCCACCCCGACCCGGCCCCCCTGCCGGAGGCGGAGGTACCCGACCACCGCTGGTGGCACTCCCCGTGGGCGGCGACGGCGCTGCGCATCGGCGTGGGCGCCGCGGCGGCCGGGCTGGTCGCCACGGCGCTGGGCCTGCAGAGCCCGTACTGGGCGGTGACGACCGCGGTCGGCGTCCAGTTGGGCACCGACGCGCGGGCCACCCGGGCGCGCGCACTGCACCGGGCGACCGGCACCGTGCTCGGCGTCCTGGTCGCGGGCCTGCTCATCTGGCTGGACCTGCCGGTCGGCGTGGAGATCGCGCTGGTGGGCGTGCTGCAGCTGGCCGTCGAGCTGCTCATCGCGCACCAGTACGTGCTGGCGGTCTCCTCCATCACCCCGCTGGTGCTGCTGCTGGTGCACATCGGCCTGCCCGGGCGGTCGGGGGCCGACCTGGTCGGCGAGCGATTGGCCGAGACGGCGGTCGGCATCGTCCTCGCCCTCGCCGTCGGGCTGTCGCTGCTGCCGCGCGCCGCCAGCCGCCGACTCCCGGGCGCGGTCCGCGCCACCGCCGATGCCGCGGTCGCCGCCGCCGCGGCCGACCCGGGCACGGCGGCCGACCGCCGGCTGCACGACACGCTGGTCCACCTCAACGAGGTGGCCACCGCCGCGCGCGCCGAGCTGCTGCCCACCCCGGCGGGGACCGCCTGGACCTCCCGGTCGCGCTGGGTCGCCGACCTCGGGTGGGGGCTGCTCGGCGCCCGCGCCCGCGGCGACACGCAGCTGGGCGGCTCGCTGGCCCGCCGGATCACCGACGAGCTGGCCTGACCGGGGTCAGGACTGCAGCCGGCCCGCGATCTGCTCCAGGTCGTCGAGCACCAGCCGGGCGCCGATCGGCCCGATCGCCAGGAACCAGCGGTCGTCGTCCACCTCGAAGGCCCGGCCCTGCTGCACCGCCGACATGCCCTGCCAGAGACCGCCGGCGGTGACCTGCGCGGCGGCGGTGCGGCCGTCCTCCCCGTAGGCGGCGGAGAGCACCAGGTCCGCGTCGGCCGCAGCGACCTCCTCGGGGCTGACCTCCACGAAGGTCTCCGCCGTCCGTTGCTGCTCGGGGCGGGCGAAGCCGACGTCGGCGAGCACCGACCCGATGAAGGAGCCCTCCCCGTAGAGCCGGACGGCGGTGCCGTCGAGGAAGCGGACCACGCTCACCTCGGTGCCCGCGGGGTCGCCGAACAGCGCGCCCACCTCCGCGGCCCGGGCCGCGTGCTCGTCGAGCAGCCGCTCGGCCTCCTCGGAGCGGTCGAGGGCCTCGCCGGCCAGGCGCAGGTTCTCCTGCCAGCTCTCACCGATCGACTCGGCGAACACGGTCGGCGCGATCGCCGAGAGCTGGTCGTACACGTCGGTGTGCCGGACGGCGTTGGACAGGATGAGGTCCGGATCGAGTGCGGCGATCGCCTCCAGGTCCGGCTCGGCGATCGTGCCGACGTCCGCGACGTCGGCCGGGTCGGCGCCGGCGTCCTCGATGTAGGCGGGCAGCTCGTCGCTGACGTCGGTGCGCACCGCGCCGACCGGGGTGACGCCGAGGGCCAGCACGGCGTCCAGCTCGCCGGTGTCGAGGACGACGACCCGCTCGGGCGCGCCCTCGATCTCGGTCGTGCCCAGCGCGTGCTCCACGGCGCGGGTCTGCGCGGCCGGCGCCGCCTCCGTGGTGCCGTCGTCGGCGCCGCAGCCCGCGAGCGCGAGCCCCGCCGTCAGCGCCAGCACCCCCGCGTGGAACCGCCCGATCCCCTGCACAGTCGTCCTCCGGTCCGCCGGTCCCTCCGGCTCTTCGGAGAACTTAGGACAGCCTCACCTAGCCGGGATCACGCGGGGCGCCGCTCGACGACGAACACCGGGATCTCCCGGTCGGTCCGCTGCTGGTAGACGGCGTACTCGGGGTACACCGCGACGGCTCGCTCCCACCACTGCGCCTTCTCCTCGCCGGTGACCTCGCGGGCGACGCCGTCCCACGGCTCCGGGCCGTCCTGGACGGTCACCTGGTCCGGGTACCGGCGCACGTTGGCCACCCACGCCGGGTCCTTGGGCGCACCGCCGACGGAGCCGACCATCGCGTAGGCGCCCTCGTGCTCGACCCGCATGAGCCCGTTCTTGCGCACCTTCCCGGTCTGCGCACCGCGGGTCCAGAAGATGGCGATCGGGATCCCGGTGTCCCGCAGGGTGTTGGCCTCGCGCCCGCCGGTGGCCTCGTAGCGCTCCACCTGGTCGCGGACCCACTGCTGCGTGCTCGGCTCGTACTCACCCTCCAACGGCATGCCCGGACCCTAGGTCGGCCGCCGCCCGCCGGCCTGGGGAGCCCGGAAGTCGATGGTGTGCGGCACGAACCAGCTGAGGTTGTCGGTGATCAGCCCGTCGCTCTCCCGGATGCCCAGTCCGGCCGGTTCCCCGTCGACCACCCAGGCACCCAGCACCGGGTGGTGCGGGCCGTCGGCGCCCGGGAAGTCGGGCAGCGGGGCGAACTCCTGGACCACCCAGCCCTCGGTGCCGTAGCGGCCCGGCTGGGCGACCTGGACCTGCCCGCCCCGCACGATCGAGACGTTGGCCCCCTCCCGGCCCCACAGCGGCTTGCGGACGTAGTCCCGCCAGGACGAGGGCATCTCGTCGGCGAAGTAGGCCGGCAGCAGCAGCTGCGAGAGCTCCGCGTCACCGCCGAACAGCTGCCAGAGCACCGGCAGCAGCGCCTTGGTGCTCCACAGCATCTTGTAGGCCGGCTCCACCCAGGTGGTCCCGCCGGGCCGGGCGGCGTCGGCGAGGACGGCCTCGCCGAACTCGTCCTCGATCAGCCACTCCCAGGGGTAGAGCTTGAAGACGACGTCGAGGTGGCGGCCCTGCGGGTCGTAGAAGCGGCCGTCCCCGTCGTCGAGCGCGATGTCCTCGACGACCAGCTCGATCGCCTCGTACCCGGCCTGCACCACGGTGTCCATCAGGTAGGCGACGGTCATCCGGTCCTCGCCGGAGGTCTCCTCCGACGTCCAGGCCAGGTGCACCCGGGGACGCACGCCGGTCCGCCGCTCCCAGCGGGTGAGGTTGCGCTGCCAGGCGGCGACCAGCCGGTCGTGCAGGGCGTTCCACTGGTCGGTGCCCTGGCCGGTGAACAGGTGCCAGTTCCACTGGGTGACGGCGGACTCGACCAGGCCGGTCGGGGTGTCGGCGTTGAACTCCAGCAGCTTGGGCGGCCCCTGCCCGTCGTAGCGCAGGTCGAAGCGGCCGTAGACGCTGGGCGGCTCGGCCTCCCAGGTGCGGCGGACCTCCGGCCGGGCGACCGGCGGGATCCGCATCCGGTCGAACAGGTCGTGCTCGACGACGTGGTCTCCGGCGGCCACGCACATCTCGAACAGCTGGGCGACCCAGCCCTCCAGCCGCTCCACCTCGGCCATCGTGAAGTCGTAGAAGGGTCCCTCGCGCCAGTAGCTGCGGACCTCCCCGCCGGGCGTGGTGGTGCGGTTGTAGACCAGGCCCTGGGCCTCGATCTCGGCCTCCCACCCCGGCCGGACGACCCCGCCCTCGACCCGCCTCACCAGACCTCCTCTCCTCTCACCCGCGAGATCTGCACACTCGCGGTCGTGCCGCGGCTGAGGGCCGCCACCGTGCACATCTCGCTGACAGGGAGTCCTCAGCCGCCCGCCGTCCCGACCCGTCCGCCGGTGCCCGACCCGATGCCCCCGGTGATGCGGGTGCCGCCGGTCACCTTGCCGGTGGCGGGCAGGCCGGCCCGCTGCCGGGCGGCGGTGTCGGCCGGGTTGATGCGGGTGCCGCCGGCGGGGAGCACGGTGCCGAGCGGCAGGCCGGGGCGGAAACCGCCGAGGTACAGGAAGAACAGGCCGGCGCCGGGACCGCGGTAGCCGTCGTCGCAGTAGTCGTCGTCGACGATCTCGCCGTCCTCGTTGGTGCAGTAGGCGACCTGCTCCTGCTCGTCGTCGTCCGTCCCGCACCCGGCGAGGAACCCGGTGGCCGCGGTCGCGAGCACCGTCGTGGTGAGGGCGCTGCGGACGCGGTTGGAGACGGCCATGTGTTCTCCCGGCTGTGTCGAGGATGTCGCCCGACCCTAGATCGACACCCGCGGGCGGTCACCCTCCTCCCGTCGTCGACGAGCCGGAGCGGCCGCCGGGCACTAGCGTCCGGACTCCGAGGCCCGCTGCCGCGTGGAGGCGCGATGTCCGACCGCCAACCCCCCGAGATGGCCCAGGTGGCCAGCGAGACGGGAGCCAAGAAGGTCCACCGGACGTGGGACCGCGTCCTGGTCAGCGCCTTCCTCGGGGGTGCCTACATCGCCTTCGGCGCGCTGGTGGCGATCACCGTCTCCTCCGGCCTGGACCCCGGCACGTGGGGCACGCTGCCCACCCTCTTCATGGGCGCGGCCTTCACCCTCGGCCTGGTCCTGGTGCTCATCGCCGGCTCCGACCTCGCCACCGGCAACATGCTGCTGGTCCCGCTCGGTGCGATGCAGGGCCGGCTCAGCACCGGCGACGTCGCCAAGAACCTCACCCTGGTGCTGCTGGGCAACCTGCTCGGCGCCCTGTTCGTGGCGTACTTCCTCGCCGTCCAGACCGGGGTCATCGGCACGCCCGGCGCCTCGGGCAGCGCCGCGCTGACCCACGACCGGCTGGCGGCGATCGCCGAGGCCAAGGGCCTGCACGAGTCGCCCTGGCAGGTGTTCCTGCGCGGCGTCGGCTGCAACTGGCTGGTCTGCCTGGGGGTGTGGATGTCGCTGGCGGCGTCCACGGTGTCGGGCAAGGTGCTGGCGATCTTCTTCCCGATCATGGCGTTCGTCGCCATGGGGTTCGACCACGTCGTGGCCAACATGTTCTTCCTGCCGGCAGCGATCTTCGCGGGGGTCCCGGACCTCGGCTGGGCCGACGTCCTGCTCAACTGGCTGATGGCCGGGCTCGGCAACCTGGTCGGCGCGGTGGTCTTCGTGGCGACGTCCTACTGGTACCTGTTCCTCCGCGACCAGCCGACCGAGCAGCCCAGCCGGACGCCGACCGGCGGGGAGGCCGCCGAGCGCGCATGACCGGGGCCCGCCCGGGGCACCGCCGCTGAGCCGGGCACCGCCCTGGCGGGTTCCACGACCGGGAGGGAAGTGCTCGATGAGGTACAGCGAGGGCGCCGACCTCGACACGTCCGGCGTCCAGGACCGCCGCGGCGGGGGCGGGTTCGGCGGCGGCCGCGGGCTGGCGGTCGGCGGCGGGGGGCTGGGCCTGGTGGGTCTGCTCGTCGTCGTCCTCGTCCAGGTGCTCGGCGGCGGGGGCGGCGGCGGGACCGGCGCGGCGCTGGGCCAGCTGGGCAGCCTCGGCGAGGGCCAGACCGCCGACAACGGCCAGCTCGAGCAGCAGTGCCGGACCGGGGCCGACGCCAACGAGTCGGTCGACTGCGCGGTGGTCGCCGACATCGAGTCGATCCAGGACTACTGGTCCGGCGTCCTCGGCGACCGGTACCAGCCGACCGACACCGTCTTCTTCAACGGCTCGGTGCCGACCGGCTGCGGCGGCGCCACCAGCGGCTCGGGTCCCTTCTACTGCCCGGGCGACCAGCTGGTCTACATCGACCTGTCCTTCTTCGACACGCTCCAGCAGCAGTTCGGCGCCGAGGGGGGGCTGTTCGTCAACGCCTACGTGATCGCCCACGAGTACGGCCACCACGTGCAGGACCTGCTCGGCACCAACCAGCAGGTGACCCCCGGGGAGACCGGCCCGGCCAGCGGCACCGTGCGCCTGGAGCTGCAGGCCGACTGCTACGCCGGCGCCTGGGCGAACCACGCCGAGACGGTGCCCGACGAGTCCGGCCAGCCGCTGATCGCCGAGATCACCCAGGACGACGTCGACCGGGCGCTGGACGCCGCGGCGCGCATCGGCGACGACTTCATCCAGCGCAACCTGGGCGGCGGCACCGTCGACCAGGACGCGTTCACCCACGGCTCGTCGGAGCAGCGGCAGCGCTGGTTCACCACCGGGTACGAGACCGGTGACCCGGCGCAGTGCGACACCTTCGCCACCGACGACCTCGGCTGATGGCGGAGGACCGGGTCAGACCGCCAGGACCCGGTCGTCGGCCTCCACCGCCGCGTTCCACTCGGCCTTCTCCGCGCGCCAGGTCTCGTCGGTCCGACCCAGCCGCCAGTAGCCGGAGACCGACAGCAGCTCGCGGGGCACCAGCCGCTCGGCGCGGAGGAACCGGCGCAGGTCCCGCACGAAGCCGGCCTCGCCGTGCACGAAGGCGTGCACCGAACCGGCCGGCAGCTCGGCGGCGAGGACGGCGGCGACCAGCGCGGTGCCCGGCTGCCCGGCGCGGTGCACCCAGACCAGCTCCACCCCCGGCGGGAGGACCAGGTCCTGCTCCTCGGCGGGGTCGGCCACCTCGACGAAGGCCCTCGCCGACGCCCCCGCCGGGAGCCGCTCCAGCGAGGCGGCGATGGCCGGCAGCGCGGTCTCGTCGCCGACGAGCAGGTGCCAGTCGGCGTCCGGGCTCGGGCTGTAGGCGCCGCCCGGGCCGAGCACCTGCACGGGGTCCCCCGGCCGGGCGGCCACCGCCCACGGGCCGGCCACCCCCTCGTCCCCGTGGACGACGACGTCGAGGGTGAGCTCGCCGGCCGCGGCGTCCCACGCCCGCACCGTGTAGGTCCGCAGGCACGGCCAGTGCTCCTGCGGATGGGTCGCCTTGACCTCCTCGACGTCGAACGGCGGCGCGTAGGGCGCGCCGGACGGCGGCAGGACCAGCTTCACGTAGCTGTCGGCGTGCTCCGGCGCGAAGCCGGCCAGCCCCTCCCCGCCGAGCACGAGGCGCACCAGGTGCGGGGTCGGCCGGGAGGTGCGCAGCACCGTGGCCAGCCGGGGGGTGCGCCGGCGGCGCGGGGCCTGGTCGGCCATGGAGGCTCCTCTGCTCACGAGTAAGGCGTGCCTCACCTTAGTCCGTCCCCGCCCGTCGTGGCGGCCGCCCAGCGGACGCGGTCGTTTCGCCGCTCCGAACAGGGGGTATCCGTCGGTCTGCGACACGGCGCCACCAAGACGCGGTGAGCACGACCGGCCGCGCAGTCCGGGACCCGGGATCCCGGAGCTGACGGCCACCGCGACGACTCCTCCGCCGGCCCGCGACGACGCGTCCGGCGGTCGATCACCGCGCGATTTGGCCCACCTCTCCCAGGGGGCCGGCACCCCTGACTACCTGCACGTTCGGCCGCGACGACCGTCCGCCGGATGTGTGGGTGATCGCGATCTGGGTAGCGCCTGCACCGACCACGACGCACGCCGAGGAGGAACCATGACGCACTCCATGGACACCCCGCTCCCGCCGCCCCCGTCCACGCCCGGTTCGGGCGCGACCGCCGGGACGAGCACGACGGGCACGACGACGATCGGCACCACGACCACCACGTACGGCTCGGACTCCCCGTCGACGACCGACGTCGCCAAGGACGAGGCCCGCAACGTGGGGCAGACCGCGGCCCAGGCCGGCAGCCAGGTCGCCTCGACCGCCGCCGACCAGGCCAAGGAGGTCGCCTACGAGACCAAGCAGCAGGCCCAGAACCTGCTGGACCAGGGCCGTTCCCAGGTGCGCCAGCAGGCCGTCACCTCGCAGCAGAAGGCCGCCGAGGGGCTGCAGGGCATCGCCTCGCAGCTGCGCGGCATGGTTGACGGCACCGGCGCCCCGTCCGGGCCCGCCCGCGACCTGGTGGAGCAGGGCACCGCCAAGGTGGAGGAGCTCGCGACCTGGCTGCAGAACCGCGAGCCCGCCGACCTGCTCGAGGAGATCCGCTCCTTCGCCCGCCGCAAGCCGGGCACCTTCCTGCTCGGCGCCGCCCTGGCCGGCGTCGTCGCCGGCCGACTGACCAGCGGGGTCAAGGCGGCGCACAGCAACTCGGGCACCTCGACGGGGCAGCACCGGGCCGCTGCGACGAGCTACACGCAGACCAACTACGTGGAGCCGGCGCCGGCCTACTCGACCTACACCGGCACGACGACCGGGTACACCGAGACGACCGGTTACGGCGAGACCGCGGGCTACAGCGGCGCCCCGACCACGGGCACCGCGCCGGTCCCGCCCCCGCCGTACGGCACCGTGCCGCCCGAGGGTGCCGCCGTGCCGCCGACCACGGCGTCCGGCTGGGACGACCCGACCCGCCGACCCGGTCAGGGGGTCTGACCGATGACGTCTCCCTACTCCGGCGCGACGCCGGTCGGGTCGCCGCAGGGCTACCAGGACCCGTCGCAGGGGACCTACACCCAGGGGAACTACGCCGTCTCCCCCGACCAGGCGCAGGCCTACGGCGCGCACAGCGGCGCCATGGGCACGCCCGTGACCGAGCAGGGGCGCCCGGACGTCGAGGGCACCTCGGTCGGCCAGCTGATGGGCGAGGTCGCCAAGGACCTGTCCACGCTGATGCGCCAGGAGCTCGAGCTGGCCAAGGCCGAGGTCAAGGCCGAGGCGAGCAAGGCCGGCAAGGGCGCCGGTCTCATGGGTGCGGCCGGGTTCGCCGGCTACATGGTGCTGCTGTTCCTCTCCATCGCCCTGTGGTGGGCGCTGGAGAACGTGATGGACGCCGGGCTGGCCGCGCTGATCGTGGCGGTCATCTGGGGCGTCATCGCGGCGGTCACCTTCGTGATGGGCCGCAAGCAGCTCAAGCGCGTGAACCCGAAGCCCGAGCGGACCGTCGACACCCTCCAGCAGGTGCCCGACGCGCTGAAGCCCCACTGACCCTCGGCCACCGGCCCTCCCAGACATCGGAGTTGGAACATGACCACCAGCAACGACCCTGAAGTCATCCGTCGGCAGATCGAGGCCACCCAGCGTGAGCTGAGCTACGACGTCGACGCGCTCAACGAGAAGGTCAACCCCGCCCGGGTGATGGACCGGCGGGTCACCGCGGCCAAGGGCCGCATCACCCGCGCGAAGGAGAGAGTGATGGGGAGCGCCCAGAACGCCCGCAGCTCGGTGATGGGCAGCGCGCACGACACCCGCTCGACGGCGCAGTACCACGCGCAGAACGTGTCCGGGACCGTGCAGGACAAGGCGCACAGCGCGGCCGAGACCGTGCAGGACGCCGCCTCCTCGGCGGCGAGCGCCGTCCAGCAGGCGCCGGACACCATCGTCCGGCAGACGCAGGGCAACCCGCTGGCCGCCGGGCTCATCGCCTTCGGGGTGGGCTGGCTGGTCTCCAGCCTGATGCCGGCCACCGAGAAGGAGCGGCAGCTGGCCCAGCAGGCCGAGACGGCGGTCCGCGAGAACAAGGACGCGCTCCTCGCGCCGGCCAAGCAGGCCGCGCAGGAGATCGGTGACCAGCTCAAGCCCGCCGCGCAGCAGGCGGCGGAGGAGGTCCGGTCCACCGCGCAGGACGCCGCCCAGACGGTCAAGGAGGAGGGCCGGTCCGCGGCCCAGGACGTCCAGGGCCAGGCCCAGGAGTCGCGGCAGACGGTGCAGAGCCGCACCAGCAGCTGAGCGCTGCCGCGCGCCACTCCCCCACCGCGCCCCGCCGGGTCCCCGGCGCGGCGCGGTGCTGTCCGGGGTCACCCGCCGGGGTGAGCGCCGCCCCCGGCGGGTCCAGGTCGGGGCCCGGGACGCCGACGTCGGAGGGGAGAGACACACCGGCGCGGGCCAGCGGGCACCGGCCGCACGACCGAGGGAGCCCGCCCGTGCCGACCGCGCCGCCCCGCGTGCTGGTGGCCGACGACGAGGACGACATCCGCGCCCTCGTGTGCCTGGCCGTCCGCAGGGCCGGCGGGACCGTGGTCGCCGACGTGGCCGACGGCACCGCGGCCCTGACCGCGGCGATGGCCGGTCCGCCCGACCTCGCCGTCCTCGACGTGTCCATGCCGGGCGCGAGCGGGCTGGAGGTCTGCGCCGCACTGCGCGCCGCCCCGGCCACCGCCGCCGTCCCGGTCCTGCTGCTGTCGGCCGGGGCCTCCGCCGACGACGTCGCGCGGGGGCTGGCCGCCGGTGCCGACGCCTACCTCGCCAAGCCGTTCTCGGTCGCCGGCCTGGTGGCCCGCATCCGGGACCTGACCTCCGGAGCAGCCGCATGAGCACCGCAGAGGCCTCCCCCGCTCCCTCCGACGTCCGGTCGCTGCAGGCGGAGGTGGACCGGCTGCGGGCGGAGAACGCGGCCCTCGCCGCCCGGATGCAGCACCGCGACGGGGAGCTCGAGGTCGCCACCCGCATGCTGCAGGCCCGGGCGCAGACGATGACCAGCGTCATCGACGCGGTGACCGAGCAGTCGATCATCGGCACCGACGTCGACGGCGTCGTCCGGGTCTGGAACCCGGGAGCGGAGCGGATGCTCGGCCTGCCCCGCGCCGACGTCGTCCGCCGGCGGCGGATCACCGACTTCCACCTGGCCGAGGAGCTGGCGGAGGCCGGCGGCGGCCTGACCGCGCTGGTGCGCACCGCGCAGGAGCGGGGCAGCGACGTCCGCGACTGGACCTACGTCACCGCCCGGGGCGAGGAACTCACCGTCTCCGTGGCGGTCACCCCGCGCACCGACGACACCGGCGCGCACGCCGGCTGGAACTTCGTCGGCACCGACATGACCGAGGTGCGCGCCACCGAGCGGATCAAGGACCAGTTCGTCAGCCTCATCAGCCACGAGCTGCGCACCCCGCTCAGCTCGATCCTGGGCTACCTGGAACTGGTCCTCGACGACCCGGACCAGCCCCTGACCGACGACCAGCGGCAGTACCTCAGCACCGTGGAGCGCAACGCCCAGCGTCTGCTGCGACTGGTCGGCGACCTGCTGTTCACCGCGCAGGTCGACGCCGGCCGGTTCAGCCTGCAGCCCGAGGACGTCGACCTCGCCGCGGTGGTCCGCGCCGCGGAGGAGACCGCCCGGGTCACCGCGGCCGGGGCGGGCGTCGAGGTGGCGGTGGACGTGCCCGACGGCGGCCTGGCCGTCCGCGGGGACGCCGTCCGGCTCGGTCAGGCCTGCGACAACCTCGTCTCCAACGCGGTGAAGTTCACCCCGCGCGGCGGCCGGGTCACCCTCGCGCTGCGCGAGGGCTGGCAGGCGCCGGACGGCGAGGTCGCCGGCGACCCGCGGCCGGGAGCGGTGCCCGTCGCGCGGCTGGCGGTCAGCGACACGGGCATCGGCATCCCCGCCGCGGAGCAGGCGCAGCTGTTCGCCCGCTTCTTCCGCGCCTCGACCGCCCGCCGTGCCGCGGTCCCGGGCGTCGGGCTGGGGCTGGCGATCACCAAGGCGATCACCACCGCGCACGGCGGCACGCTGGACGTGAGCAGCGTCGAGGGGCGAGGCACCACCTTCACCCTCACCCTGCCGCGCTGAGCCCCGCCGGCGCCGCACGAGCCTCCCCGGGACCGTTCCCCGCGGGAGGCTTGCGGCTTTCTTGCGGGAGGCGGGCGGGCAGCCTGCGGTTCGGTCCCCAGAGTCGTCCCTGTCGCCGGAACAGCCCGTTCCGGTCCCCACGACAGGAGACGCAGGACATGAGCAGCAAGGCCCGCACCACCACCGCCCGCAAGGTCGTCGGCTCGCTCGGCGTGATCGGTGCGGCCGCGGCCGTCGCCGGCCTGGGCACCTTCGGCACCTTCACCGACTCGACCACCCCGGTCTCCACCCAGGTCACCTCGGGCACCGTGGACATCGACCTGGCCCAGCCGGCCGCCGCGATCCCTGCCGCCACCACCGGGTTCCTGCCCGGCGACTCCATGTCCCGCACGGTCACGCTCTCCAACACCGGGACCGCGCCGCTGTCCTCGGTCACCCTCGGCGTGACGTCGTCCACCGACACGGTGCTGACCAAGGACACCGTCCGGGGCCTGCAGCTGTCGCTGAAGTCCTGCTCGGTGGCCTGGACGCAGGGCGGTGCCGCCAGCGCGCCGACCTACACCTGCTCGGGGACGGAGCGTTCGCTCGGTTCTGGGCCGGTCGTCAACAACCGCACGCTCGACAACCCCGCCAGCCTCAACCCCGGCGGCGTCGACCACCTCGTCTTCACGATCTCGCTCCCCGACGCGGCCGACAACGCGTTCGCCGGCAAGGACACCACGCTGGGCCTCACCTTCACCGGCGTCCAGCGCACCGGCACCGCCCGCTGACGGTCCCGACCGCCGTCCCCTCGAGCAACCGGAGAGCCCGCCATGACCGCCGTCCTCCCCCTCGCCGCGCCGGGGGCAGCCCGCCCGCTGTCCCCGGCCGCGGAGGCCGCCCGCACGGGCCGGCTGCGCCCCGCCCTGGCGTTCGTGTCCCGCTGGGCCGTGCGGGCCCTCGTGGCGGTGGCGGTGGTGGCCTTCGCCGGCCTGGCCCTGGGCCCCCACCTGCTCGGTTACCGCACCATGACGATGCTCACCGGTTCCATGGCCCCGGCCATCGACCCCGGCGACGTCGTCATCAGCACGCCCCTCGACGTCACCGACGTCACCGCCGGGATGATCATCACCTACCACATCCCCATCGACGACCACCGCGTCGTCACCCACCGGGTCACCGACGTCACCCACGCCCCCGACGGCACCGTCACCGTGCACACCCAGGGCGACGCCAACGACGACCCCGACCCCTGGACCGCCGTGCTCCAGGGCGACACCGCCTACCAGGTCCAGGCCGTCATCCCCGAGGTCGGCCACCTGATCACCGCGCTGCGCACCCCCTGGGTCAGCCACCTGCTCGTCTACGGCGCTCCCGCCCTGCTCGCCGGCTGGCTCCTGCTCACCATCTGGCGCCCCTCCGAGACCGACGAGGACGACCACTCGTGACCGCCACCCGCCGCGTCCTCGTCCTGCTCGCCCTCACCCTCGCCATCACCATCGGCGCCAGCCTCCCCGCCACCGCCGCCCACACCGCCGTCGAGACCCTCCCCGTCACGGCAGCGACGACCGTCGACGTGGTGGCACCGTCGAACCCGAGCACCGCCGGGACCAGGTGCTCGACGTGGTACGACCCCTACGGTCGGCCGCACACCACGCTCGAGGCCGAGCTCTCGTGGGAGGCGAGCACGACCCCCGGCGTCGTGCGCCACGTGGTGAACGCCCACGTCAACGGCACCACCCACCCGTACCCGGTCGCCGCCGTGGACGCCCCGGCCACCACCGCCCGGGACACCCACGACGCCTCGGTGACCGCCAACGACATCCGGGTCAGCGTCACCGCCGTCACCAGCTACGGCTGGACCGAGCAGTCCGCCCGGTCAGGACTCATCACATGCTGACCGCCCTCGTCGTCGACGCCGACGACACCGACCGCGCCCGGGTCGCCGACCTGCTGCGGGTCACCGGGTGGCAGGTCCGGGAGGCCGCCGGCACCCGGGAGGCCCTCACGCTGGCCCGCCGGCTGGACCTCGACCTTGTCGTCGCCGACCTCGCCGCCCCGTCCGGCGAGTGCCCGGCCCTGCTCCGTCGCCTGCGCCTGGCCGGCTGCCGCGCCCACCTGGTGGTCGTCGCCGGTGACTCCACCCCGGAGGACCGCGCGGCCGCGCTGGCCGCCGGCGCCGTCGCCTGCCTGCCCGAGCCGGTGGGGGCCGAGCTCCTGCTCGACTTCCTCCTCGACCGGACACCGGCTCCGCGGCCGGGGACCGAGATCGGCGACATGCACGACGCCGGCGTGGTGGACGACGCCGACGTGGTGGACGACGCCGACGTGGACGCCGACGTCATGGACCGGCTCCAGGACCTCTACGTCAGCGCGCTGCCCGACCGGCTGACCGCCATCGCCGACGGCGCTCGGAGCGGCGACGCGGCGTCCCTGGCCCGGGCGTCCACGACGCTCGCGGGGACCAGCGCCCAGCTCGGCCACCCGGAGGTCGCCGAGGTCTGTCGGGCCATCGCCCGCGACGCCCGACGCGGCATCCTCGCCCACGACCTCGTCGTCGAGCTCCGGGCGGTCGCCGGCGCCTGAGCCTCCGCCGGGCCCGCACGGGACCCCGCGAGAGCCTGCGCGAGCCTTGCGCCTCTCTTGCGGAACGCCCGTGGGTGCCCTGCGGTTCGACCTCCAGAGTCGTCCCTGTCGCCGGGACACCCCAGAACCGGCCGGACGCAGGAGACGACAGACATGACCAGCAGGACCCGCAGCGCCACCGCCCGCAAGGTCGTCGGCTCACTCGGCGTGATCGGTGCGGCCGCGGCCGTCGCCGGCCTGGGCACGTTCGGCACCTTCACCGACTCCACCACGCCGGTCTCCACCCGGGTCGCCTCCGGCACCGTCAACCTGGACCTCGCCGAGGACCCGGCCACCGTCGCCGCGCCGGTCGCGCAGTTCGTCCCCGGGGACACGATGTCCCGCGCGGTGACCCTGGTGAACAGCGGCGACTCCCCGATGTCCTCGGTCGCCCTCACCGTCACCCAGGCACCCGGCAGCACCCTGACCAGCGCGCTGCGCCTCTCGGTGCAGTCCTGCGCCCAGCCGTGGACCACCTCCGGCGCCGGCTACACCTGCGCCACCGGCGCCCGCGACGTGGTCGCACGGGGCGGCGTCCTGCGGTCCAACGAGCCCCTGCTGACCCCGGCCAGCCTGACCCCGGGGGCCCGGGACCACCTCGTCTTCACGATCGAGCTGCCGAACGGCACGGGGAACGAGTTCCAGGGCAGGACCGCCACGCTGTCCCTGACGTTCACCGGCACCCAGCGCGGCGGCACCACCCGCTGAGCCGCCCACCCCCGACCGAACGATCCCGAGGAGCAGACGTGCGCACCCGCCGCCGCATCCTGGTCACCCTGGCCCTGACGCTGGGCGTCATCCTGACCGCCGGCCTCCCCGCCCAGGCCGCGTTCGGTGACAGCGTCACCGCGACCACGGCGCCGATCACCGCGGTGACCGTCCCCGGGGTGGGCAGCCTGACGGCGACCGCGCCGTGCACGGCCGAGACGACGACCTGGACCACCACGACCAGGAAGTCGGCGACCGGGGTCGTGCTCAGCTCGACCTCGTCCCCCCGGACCGTCACCTACAACGACAAGATCAAGGCGCCGGTCACCGCCAACGACACCGTGGTGGAGTCGCAGTACCGCGATGCGGACGGGAGCACCACGACGGTCACCCGCACGACCGTCATCCGCACCAGCGTGTCGGGCAAGGCGACCTGGAAGGCCGTCTCGCCCCGCGGGTTCGCTGGGTACACGCTGATCGTGCCGGGCCCGGACCCCTTCACCGCCCACGTGGGCAGCGCGACCCGGTACGACTACGGGCCGGTGTGGCTCGACAGGAACTACGAGTCCATCCCGGTCACCGTCGTCACGACCACCACGTACGGCTGGACCGCCAGCGCCGTCGTCTCGGTCAGCACCTGCCGGTAGCCGCGGCGGGCCGGCAGGGCACAGCAGAACGGGGCCCGCGCCCCCCCGCGCGCCCCGGCCCGGGCGGCGCGCGGACGGCCGCCCCCCCCCCCCCCCCCCCCCCCCCCCCCCCCCCCCCCCCCCCCCCCCCCCCCCCCCCCCCCCCCCCCCCCCCCCCCCCCCCCCCCCGCCGCACGTGGAGGGCTACGCCACCAACCGGTAGCCGACGCCGCGCACCGTCTTGATCTCCGGGGAGCTCAGCCCGGCCGCCTGCAGCTTGCGGCGGAGGTTGGACATGTGCGCCTCCACCAGGCGGACGCTGCCCTCCCAGTCGGTCTGCCAGACCTCGCGCAGCAGCGTCTCGCGCTGCAGCACGCGGCCGGGCCGGGAGGCGAGGGCGGCCAGCAGGTCGAACTCGGTGCGGGTCAGGTCGACGACCACGCCGTCCACCCGGACCTCGCGGCTGTCCTCGTCCACCTCGAGGTCGGCGAGGCGGAGGACGGACTCCTCGACCGGCGCCGGGCGGGGGGCGGGCACGCGCGGACGGCGCAGCATCGCCTGCACGCGGGCGACGAGCTCGCGAGGCGAGAACGGCTTGGCCATGTACCCGTCGGCGCCGACGGCCAGCCCGATGAGCAGGTCGACCTCCTCGGCACGCGCGGTCAGCATGAGGACGTAGCACTCGCTCTCGGCGCGGATCTGCCGGCACACCTCGGTGCCGTCGGCGTCGGGGAGGCCCAGGTCGAGGACGACGACGTCGGGGACCGCACGCCGGACCTCGGCCAGCGCCTCGGCACCGGAGGGGACCGCACGGACGTCCATCCCCGCCTTGCGCAGGACCGTGCAGACCAGTTCCCGGATCTCCTCGGTGTCCTCCACGACGAGCACGGACTGCTCGGCCACGACCTCTCCTCCATCCGCTCCGGTGGGACTGGGGCGACGGTGCCCCGTCACCTGAGCGGGTGATCGGCGCCGCCTCCGGCCGGCTTGAGCGGTGCGGCCGGGGCTCCCCCGAAGGGATGAGGACGAGGCCGAGCCGGCGTCAGCTCCCGGGGAGCTCGTCGGGACCGGGGCGGTGCAGGAGGACCGCAGCCGATCCGATCGGCGTGCCCGGGCGCCGGGACAGTCCCGTGATCCCGAGGCCGTGGGGTGCGGCGTGCGCGGCGACCGAGTCGACGACGGCGGTCTCGGTGTCCGGTCGCATGACCGAGAAGGCCACGACGACCCGCCCGCCGGGGGCCAGCACTCGATCGACGGTGGCCCAGGTCGCCGCGGCGCCGGAGTCCCAGAAGGCCCGGACGTCGAACGCGACCACGACGTCGACCGACGCTGCGTCGAGGTCGGCGTCGCGCAGGGCCACCGCCTGCAGGTGCACCCGGCCGGCCTCGACGGCGGTGCGGTTGCGCCGGGTGGCCGCGTCGACCTGGGCCGCCGAGCGGTCGACCCCGACCACCTCCGCCCCGCGCTCGGCGAGCAGCGCGACGAGGGCACCGGGACCGCACCCCACCTCGAGCACCCGCTCCCCCGGGGCGGGGGCGACCACCTCCGCGGCCCAGGCCATCCGCTCCGACGCTGCGGCCACGGTGCTCAGCTCAACCGGCGGGTGCCCGGCGGCAGGACGCCTCCGCCGACCAGCTGGGTGACGGCGTCCTGCAGGGCGGTGAGGGCCACGCGCTGCGGGAAGGGTCCGGTGGACACCCGGGCGACGCCGAGCTCCTGCAGGTCCCCGACCGACGGCGAGGCCCCCGGCACGGCCAGGACCGAGAGACGGTTCGGGCCCAACCCCTCGACCAGCGCGGCGATCTCCTCGCGGTCGACCACACCCGGCACGAACACGACCGGCGCCCCCGCCTCGAGGTAGGCGCGGCCGCGTCGGACCGCCTCCGCCAGCAACCGTCCGCGGTCGGCACCGGGCCCGGCGTGCAGCACGACGTCGGTGCGGGCGTTGAGGACGAAGTCGATGCCGGCGGCGCGGCCCGCGGCGAGCACGGCCTCGACCGCGGCGACGGACTCGTCCAGCCGGCGGCCCTGGTCCTCCAGGTTGCCGCCGACCACCCCGCGCTCGATCGCCCGGCGGGTGGTCTCCCCCGGATCGCCGTACCCGGCCTCCATGTCCATCGTCACGGGCAGGTCCACCGCACCGGTGATGCGCTCCACCATGTCCAGGTGCAGGTCGAGCGGGATGTGCTCGCCGTCCTCGTACCCGAAGGTGGCCGCGATCGAGTGGCTGGCGGTGGCCAGCGCGGTGACCCCGGGGGTCGCGGCGACGACCCGCGCCGAGGCGACGTCCCACACGTTGGCCAGCACGAGGATCTCCGGGGCGGTGTGCAGGTCCATCAGCGCGCGGGCGCGGGCGGCGAGATCGGTCATGCCGCCGAACCTAGGGCAGCAGGTGCGGCCGGTCCCCCGGCTCCGCTGCGGGCCGTCAGGGTGCGGGGACCGCGTCGGGGCCCAGCCCCCAGCGGGGAACGGCGCCGCCACGTTCCCGCGGGAACGCTCACCCGATGGGGGCGGGCACCCCGGCCGGGCTCAAGGGCGACCGCGCGACCGCCGAAGGAGTGGCTGCCCGAACCGAGGGGCCGCCGCTGGGGCCCGATGCCCCGCCGAGCAGGAGGACCGCCATGATCGGTCTCATTCGCCGCAGCGGCGACTACTGCTGCCTCGATCCCGACACGATCGAGCGCGTCGAGACCGTGCCGGACACCGTGGTCTTCCTGACCGACGGTGCCAAGTACTGCGTCGTCGAGACGATCGACGAGATCATCGAGAAGATCCGCGACGACCGCGCCGGCGTCATCGCCGCCTGCTACGTCCTCGACCGCGGCGAGGACCCCGACCCGATGGGGTTGGGTCACTCCCCCACGGCACCCGAGGCCCACGCACCGGGCCCGGTCATCCCCGTCCGGGTCCCGTAGCGCCACAGGCCTCGCGGAGCCGGACATGCCGGCGCGATCGCCGCCGACACCCGGCTCAGCGCCTCAGCGGGTCCGGCGCCGTCCCGCTGCACCCCGGTGGCGACGCAACGGCACCCCGCCGCTGCGGCAGGACCTCGGCACGGAGTACGGACGACGGCCCGGGGCAGGGACCGATCGGTCGGCCCCGCGCGGCAGGGGTGACGGCGATCGCGGGGCGGGCCATGATGTGCCGGTCACGAGACCCCGTGACGACGTTGCGAGGCCTCGATGCGCGGAGCGCCGGATGACCGGTCCCCACCGCTCGCCACCCGTGGCGGCATGGCGCCTCGTCCTCACCGTGGGGACCGCCTACGCCGCCGGCGCGGCCGTCTCGTTCGCGCTGTTCGAGGCCTCGGCCATCGGCGCGGTCCTGTTCCCGCCCGCAGGGGTCACGTTCGCAGCGCTGGTCCTCACCGAGCCGCGCCGGTGGCCGTGGGTCCTCGGCACCGTGGCCGTCGTCGAGGTCGCCGTCGACCTGTGGTTCGGACTGCCCCTCTCGTCGCTGGTCGGCTTCGCGCTGGCCAACACCGTCGAGCCGCTGGTGGGCGTCCTCCTGCTGCGCCGCTTCGTGCCGCGCATCGACCTCCGGCGCCGGCGCGACCTCGGTGCGTTCATCGGCTGCGGCGTGCTGGCCGGCCCGTTCGTGGGCGCACTGATCGGCGCGACCACCAACGACCTGGCGATGTCCCGCGTCTGGCTGGACGCGTTCTTCCCGTTCTGGGCGGGCGACGGCCTCGGCGTCCTCACGGTGGCGGGCACGGTGCTCACCTGGCGGGACGGCGGCACCTGGCCCTCTCTCGGGACGACGCTCCGGCGGGCGCTGCTGGTCGCCGTGGCGGCCGCGGTCACCGTGCTGGCGTTCTGGCCCGAGACGGTGCCGCTGTCCTACACCGCCCTCGCGCTGCTCGTGGTGTACGCCTTCCGCTCCGGCGTCCCCCTGGTCACCGCCGCTGGGCTGGCCGTCGCCCTCACCGCCAACGTCATGACGGCGGCAGGCCGGGGTCCGTGGGCGGCCCTGGCCGGCGTCCCGAACCTGGAGATCGCCAGCCTGCAACTGTTCCTCGCCGTCGCCGTCCTCACCGCCTGGCTGCTGGCGGTCGAGATCGGCGAGCGGCAGGAGGCCCGGAGCCACTCGGCGCGGGAGACGGCGCTGCGCCGGCGGGTCGAGGCGCTGCAGGAGGTGACGGCGGGGCTGGCCACCGCGGCCACGTCCGAGGCGATCGCGCAGGTGATCGTGCGGCGTGGCATCGGCCTGGTGGCCGACCAGGGCGCGGTGGCCGTCCTCACCCCCGACGGCGCTCGGCTGCGCACCTGGGCCACGGTGCCGGAGGACTCCGAACCGGTGGAACGCGAGCTGCCGCTGGACGCCGCCGCCCTCCTCGCCGTCGCCGTCCGCGGCGGCGGGCAGGTCCGCGCGCAGCCGCCGGCGTCGCTGCGCGGGACCTTCCCCGCGGGCCTGGCCGGCGAGCCCGACGCCGACACCCGCAGCGCGCTGGCGGTGCCGGCGCGGATCGGCGAGGTCACCGTCGGCGCCCTCGGCTTCGGCTTCGGCTCGGAGGCCGCGGACGACGACCTGGCCCCCGTCGCGACCACCCTCGCCGAGCTCATGGCCCAGGCCCTGCTGCGCGCCCGGCTCTACGAGCGTGAGCACGAGGCCGCCCACCAGTTGCAGCAGGCGTTCCTGCCGCTGCTGCCCGACCGCCTGCCCGGGGTCGACGTCGCCGGCTGCTACCGGCCGGCCGACGAGGAGCACGACATCGGGGGTGACTGGTACGACGTCTTCCCCCTGGCCGGCGGGCGGACGGGTCTGGTCGTCGGCGACATCGTGGGGCACGACCTGCCCGCGGCGGCCGCGATGGGGCGGGTGCACGCCGCCCTGCGGGTCGTCGCCGGTGGCCGGCACGCCGGGCCACGGCAGGTCCTCGACGCGCTGGACGAGGCGTGCCCGGACATCCCCGGGGCGGCGTTCGCCACGCTCGCCTACGGCGAGTACGACCCGCGGACGGGTCTGCTCTGCTACGCCTGCGCCGGCCACCCGCCCCCGCTGCTCGTCACCGACCACCGCGCCCGGTACCTGCAGGGCGGCCGTTCCACCCCGCTCGCGGTGGCCGCCGGCGCGCGCACCGAGGCAGTGGTCACGATCCCGCCCGGCTCGATGCTCATCTGGTACTCCGACGGCCTGGTCGAGCGCCGCGGCAGCGACCTCGACGCCGGGATGGAACTGCTCGCGGCCGTCGCCGCGGAGATCGACGACGACGACCCGGCGGTCTGGCGGGACGTCGTCATGACGCGGCTGATCGGCGAGCGCCGCCTGCAGGACGACGTCGTGCTGCTGTGCCTGCGCATGGGCCGGACCCGCGCGGTGGACGGCGAGGACCCCACGGCGCGGGAGCCGCTGCGCCTTCCACCGGTCCGCGCCGGGCTGCACCTGGCGACCCCGGACCCGGCCGGCTGACCGGCGGTCCGCCCACCAGCCGGTGTCGCCCAGCCAGTGCGCCAGCCGGCGCTGCGGTGCACGGCGACCGGTCACCGACCTCGCGGACGGCACGCCCGACCGCCCTTCGCACCACGTCCTGCCGGCACCGGCCCGGGGCCGTCGCCCACGGGCGTCCCGACTCTCACTGTCGACGCACGGCCACTGCCGGCCGGAGACGACTCAGGCCGTTCTCCTTGTGGGAGGACGGCCTGGTCGATCGGGGTGGAGCTGAGGGGACTCGAACCCCTGACCCCCACGCTGCCAGGGCGGCTGGTGGTAGTGCACGGAAGTCCGCGGTCGTCCGTCTCCGCAGGTCGGACGCGAATGCGGTCGTCAGGAACCGCTGCGGACCACTGTGAACGCCATGGTCTGGCCACCGTCGTGGCACCACGCTGAGGTCGCCTGACGAACGTGCTGAGCCTCATCGCCGTGGGACGACAAGGAGACTCCTCGCCCGCCGGGATGGGCGATGGGCTGGAGGAACAGCGTGCCTTTCGCACGATCCCGATCATGTCGAGGAGGGTGTGGACGGCCTGTCGGGTCGGAACGTCCCGCGCCAGGATGCTGTCCAGGTGCCTGCCGTCAAGCGCCACCCGTCACGCGCTGCGCTGCTCACCGAGCCGCCCCGGGCGGGGCTGGACGTCGCCGCCCTGGCGGCTGCCTGGCCGTTGCTCGCGGCCGCCCGCCGCGGGGACGGCCACCCGGTGCTGGTGCTGCCGGGGCTGATGACCGGCGACCCCGCCACCCTGGTGCTGCGGACCGCGCTGCGCGCCCTGGGCCACAGCGTGTCCGGCTGGAGCCTGGGCCTCAACCGGGGCCCGACGGGCCGCGTCGTCGACACGTTGCGCGCACGACTGGAGCGGTTGCACCGGACCTCGGGACGGCGGGTCAGCCCGGTCGGCTGGAGCCTCGGTGGGCTCTGCGCGCAGGAACTGGCAGAGCCGCGCCGGGGAGCGTCCGCGGGACTGGTCACACTCGGCACGCCGGTGGTGCGAGCGGCGCCCTGGGTCCGCACCGCCTCGGGGATCGTCGACGGCGAGCACCGCCGACCCGGCGGCCGACAGCGGGGCGGCGGGCAGCCCGGGCAGAGGCAGTGGCCGGCCGGCGCGGGCGAGCACGACCCCGGCGGTCGCGCCCCGCACCGGGCGCGCTCCGGCCATGATGAAGCGCATCGGATCGAGCGCGTACCCGAGCGTCGGGGCGAGCGCGCCAACCAGGTCCCGGGCGGCGTCGGTCGGGTGCACCGGGGTGTCGGTGTGCACCGCCAGCAGGCCCAGATGCCACCCATCCACAGCGGAGAGTGGCAGCGCGAGGGTCTCCCGAAACCCGGCCGGGTCCAGGTGCTCCACCCAGGCGGGTAGCTCCTCGGGCGGGACCGGGGAGTCGCGCAGCCGCAACGGCCGCCGGGGCCGGTGCAGGCCGAGCAGCTCGATCTCGTCGACGATCGCCGGGCCGGGGATGTAGGAGACGAACCCGTCGGCGTACCCCTGGACGGCCAGAGACACGAGCAGGCGTTACTCCGGGTCGAGCAGGCCGATCCAGCCGGCCGCGAACGGCACCATCCGGCGCAGCGCGGCCAGCACCGCCTGCGCCCGCTCCCCCTGACTGATCGGCCCGACCCCAGCCGCGATCCCGGCGACCTCGGCCGCGACCCGTGCCTCGCGCGGTGACAGCTCAGCAATGCCCGGTTCCGTGGCGGCCGATCACGGGGGAGGGCGGCACGAACAGCCCGCCCGCTCCGCGCGCACCGCGGCGGGGGTCCGGGACGGCGCCGCCAGCTTGACCAGGATGTGCTCCAGGTGCGCGGCGACCGCACCGGCGCCCTCGCTACCTCGTCGACGACGACGTCTCGCCAGGGGCCCGCGCCACGGTGGGGTGCAGGCCGGTCCGCCAGCGGAAGGACGCTTCGGCGGGGATCGTCAGGGGCAGGTGCTCTGGTGCGGACGGCCGGGCGAGCAGGTACCCGCTGGCGGAGTCCACCCCGAGGGCGCTGAGCGCGGTCAGCTGCGGCAGGGACTCGACCCCCTCAGCGATGACGTGCGCGCCGATGGCCTGCGCCAACGTCACGATGCCGGCCACCAGCGCCTCGCCGCGGGCCGTCCCGAGGTCATGGACGAAGGACTTGTCCACCTTGATGACGTCGACGGGGAACTCGCTCAGGCGGGCCAGCGAGCTGTAGCCGGTCCCGAAGTCGTCGATGGCGATCGCCACCCCCAGGTCGCGTATCCGCTCCAACACCTCCCCCGGCCGGGAGCTCTGTGCGAGCGCCGACTCGGTGACCTCGATCCCGAGACGGTGCGCGGGCAGGCCGGCACGGTCCAGCTGGGCAGCGAGCCGGGCGGGGAACCCGCGGTCGGCCAGCTGCTGCGGGGACACGTTGACCCACACCCGCAGCTCCTGGAGGTGCGCCCACCGGCCGGCCTGCGCGACGGCTCGGGCGAGGACCAGCTCGCCGATGCGGTGGATCAGCCCCGTCTCCTCGGCGACCGGGATGAACTCCTGCGGACCGACGAGGCCACGGACGGGATGCCGCCACCGGACCAGGGCCTCGACGTGGGAGATCCGCTCGACCCGGAGGTCGAAGGCGGGCTGGTACTCCACGAGCAGCTCGTCCCGGTCCAGGGCGTGGCGCAGGTCGTTCTCCATCTCGACCCGGTGCACCGACTCCACGTGCATCTGCTCGTCGAACCAGACGGCCCGTTCCCGTCCGGTGTCCTTGGCGCGGTAGAGCGCCGCGTCGGCCTCGCGGAGCAGGACGTCGAGATCGGCCGCACCGGTCGCCGCCGCCAGGCCGACGCTGACGGTGACGAGGAGGCGCGCACCCACCTCGACCGGCTCCCGGCTCGCCTCGATGACCTCCTGGGCAAAGCGGCCGGCCTCCTCCGTGGAGCGGTCCACCAGGACCACCACGAACTCGTCGCCACCGAAGCGGGCCACGGGATCGGCCGGACCTGCCAGAGCGTCGAGGCGACGTGCGAACTCGCTCAGCAGGCGGTCCCCTGCGCCGTGCCCCAGGCTGTCGTTGACCAGCTTGAACCGGTCCAGGTCGATGAAGGCGACGGTGAGACGGGCATCCGGCTGCCCGGAGAGGACGCGGTCCACCTCCTGCAGCAACCCGGCGCGGCTCAGCAGACCGGTCAGCTCGTCGTGCGTGGCCCGGTGGGCCAGCTCGCGCTGCGCCCGTTCCGCTGCCGCGCGGGCCGCCCGCTCGGCGGTCAGCAGGCGTTCCCGCTCCTGCTCCATGGCCCGCCGCTCGGAGATGTCCCGGAAGTAGATGGCGATCCCGCCCCGGCGTAGCGGGTACACGCGCGCCTCGCACCACAGATCCGCCTCGTCGTAGCGCGCCTCGAGGGTGGCGGCCCGTCCGCTGCGTGCGACCCGGCGGTAGGTCCTCTCGAACTCGGTGCCGAGCAGTGCGGGGAACCGGGCCCAGATGTCCTCGCCCACGACCTCGTCGCGCGCCAGACCCAGCCGGGCCTCGGCCTGCGCGTTGATGTACGTCAACCGCCAGTCGGCGTCGACGCCGATGTACATGTCGCTGATCGACTCGAGGCTGTCGATGAGCTCGGCCGCCGTCCGCGTGGTCGCCTCCGACCGCGCCGCCTCGGCCTCCGCCGTGCTCACGTCCCGGAAGGACACGTACGCCCGCCGGAAGTCCCCGTCGAGGAACGTGGCGGTGGTGACCTCGGCAGGGAAGGTGGACCCGTCGCTGCGGCGCAACCGGAGCACCCCGCGGAACGCACCCTCCCGGGCCCGGGTCTTGAGCGCCTCCCTCCACCGGGGGTCACGCCGGTCGACGATCCCGTCGCGGCCGAGCTCGATCAGCTCGAGCTCCGTGCGGCCGAGCAGCTCGCAGGCCCGCGCGTTCGCGCCGAGGGTGCGCCCGTCGGCCGAGGTGATCAGCACCCCGTCGAGACCGTGGACGAACAGCGCCTCGTACACGCTGCTGCGCAGCGTCGAGGGAGCCGACTCGAGGATCACATCGGCGTATCGGCGGATCGACGCTTCTGGTTGACCGTGTTCCGCAATTCGGGTGAGCCGGTTCTGCCGGGGCGCCCCGTCCCTCGGAGCGGCGATCACGGCCTCCCGGGGTCGCGTGCGGTGGCCGGCCGGTGGGTCGGCCGGCGCGTCATGCGGTGACCGTCCGAGCATCGGTCGCCGGACGAGGGGGTTCGGCCGGACGGCGGCATGTGATGCCGATGGGACCGATCGGCGCAGGCGATGGCCAGCAGCGGGCCCGCGCCGCGGATCAGCCCCCGACGCGCTCCCGGCACTGCCGCCGGTAGGTGTCCAGGACGCGCGACCGGCAGCCCCTCGGAGCGCCTCGTCCCTGGTCGCGAGGCCGAGTTCCCACATCGGCGCACCGTGCAGGGTGGCGACCGCCAGGTCGCTGAACAGGGTCGCGTCCACGCAGGCCAGCGGGCCGCACGCGATGCCCATCCCGCGGCGGATCAACGTCAGGACGCCGAACCACTCGTCCACCTCGAGACGCACGCGGCGGGGCTGGTTGCGCTCCGCGTACATCCGGTCGAACAGCTCGCGGACCCACCTCCCTCGAGGTAGGTCGATCAGCGGCTCGTCGACCACGTCGCCGAGTTCCACGCCCCGAGCCCCCGCGAGCCGGTGCCCCGGCGGGCAGAGCAGGACCAACGGCGTGCTGAGCAGGGCGTCGAAGCGCGCCGCCGGCGTCGTCCAGTGCGTCAGCGGCGTGATGGCGAAGTCCGCCGTGCCCTCGGCGACCAGGCCGAGGAGGTCGCGCGCGCCGTCGTGCAGCACGCTGATCGCCACCCCCGGATGCTGCTCCCGCAAGGGCCGGTTCGTCTCGAACACGTCGACGTCCCTCGGCACTGCCACCGTCGCGACGCGGACGGGCCCGCGGAGCAGACCCGCGACCTCGGCGACGGCGTCACGGGCCCGCTCGGCGTCGCGCAGCGCCGCCCGGACGGGTCCGAGGAGGGCACGGCCGGCGTCGGTCGGCTCGGCGCCCTTGCGGCCGCGGGTGAACAGGTCGTGCCGAGCTCCTTCTCCAGTCCCAGCAGGGACGCCGACAGGCTCGACTGGACCATGTACAACCGCGCCGCGGCGCGGGTGAACGAGCCCTCCTCGAGCACCGCCAGGGAAGTACTCCAGCTGCCTCCGTCCGCCCCTGTCCGCCCTCTCGGAACGTCCAGCCCCCGGGGCCCCGACTCGGGCGGGTCGTCCCGGAACGCCTGGCCCGGCCCCGGCCAGGAGCGCGGGACGGCGGGCCTCCGCGTCGTCCGGGCACGGGTCGGCGCCGTCCCCGGCTGCCCACCCCAGCCGCACCACCTATCCCTGCTGCCCCAGGTTGGTGACGAGGTTGACGGCCACGGCGATGACGACGGTCCCGAACAGGTAGGACAGCAGAGCGTGCCCGAGGGCGACCTTGCGGATGGACGTGTCTTCGAGCTGGGTGTCCGGCACCGCGAAGCTCATGCCCACGGTGAACGCGACGTAGGCGAAGTCGCTGTAGGCGGGCGGTTCCCGCTGGCCGAAGTCGATGCCGCCATCCCCGCCGGAGTAGTACCGGCGCGCGTACTTGAGGGCGAAGACCGTGTTGACCAGCGCCCACGACAGGATCACCACGAGGACGCCGAGCACCACGGTGGCGACTCCGACGGCACCCCCGGAGCTGGACCGGACGAGGCCCTCGACGACGGCGGCGAGGCTGGCCACCGCCGCACCCAGCACGGCAGTGTCCGTGACGCGGGTCCGCCCCTCCTCCTCGGCCAGCCGTTTGGTCCCCTCCGCGTCGCGCGGCCAGCTGATCCGCCACACCCGGAGCAGCAGGCCGCCGGCGGCGACGGCCCAGCCGACGAGCACCGCGATCTCCGGGACGCCGGCGACCGTGGTCAGTCCGGCCGCGACGAGGCCGCCGCCGAGACAGATCAGCAGGCGGCGCCACGACAGGATCGTCGGCCGCCGGTCCGCCTCCACCGTCGTCCCGCCGCGTGCAACGCTCACCCCGTGGCCCCGCACCAGGCCGGCAAGGGCCCGACGCCGGCCCACCGTCCGGCACGGCGCCGGGGACCGGGGCGGTCCGCCCGTCGGCGCCTCAGCCACCCGGACGGAACACGGCACGGACGCACCCGTCCTCCTTGTCCTTGAACATCCGGTAGCCCTTCGGCCCGTCGTCCAGCGGCATCACGTGGGTGGCGAGGTGCTCGGTCCTCACCTCGTCCCGGCTCATGCGGTCGAGGATCTCCGGGATGTAGCGGTGCCCGTGCTGCTGGGCGCCGCGCAGCGTCAGCGCCTTGTTCATCACCGCGCCGAGGGGGAACTTGTCCACGAGACCGGCGAAGACGCCGAGGGTGAACACCGTCCCGCCCTTGCGGCAGGCGTAGATCGCCTCGCGCACCGCTGTGGGTCGGTCGGTCTGCAGCCGCAACTGCTGCTTGACCTGGTCGTAGAGGGACTGCGGGCCCGGGCTGTGCGCCTCCATGCCCACCGCCTCGATGCAGACGTCCGGTCCCCGCCCGCCGCTCATCTCGCGCAGCTCGGCGGGGACGTCGACCTCCTCGTAGTCGAGGGTCTCCGCACCGACGTGCGTGCGGACCTGCTCGAGCCGGTTGTCGTACCGGTCGATGACGACGACCCGCTCGGCGCCCATGAGCATGGCCGCGCGGGCGGCCATCTGGCCCACTCCCCCGGCGCCCCACACCGCGACGACGTCACCCGGCCGGACCTCGGCCTGGTGCGCGCCCGTCCAGCCGGTGGGTGCGGCGTCGGAGGCGAACAGCGCCCGTTCGTCGGAGACGCCGTCGGGGATGGTGAAAGCCCCCTGGTCGGCGTAGGGCACCCGGATGTAGGGCGCGTGACTGCCCGCCCAGCCGCCGAGGGCGTGGGAGTACCCGTAGCAGCCGCCGATGGCCTGGCCCCACAGCGCCTCGGTGATCCCGGGGTTGGGATTGCCGTTGTCGCACAGCGACCACAGCCCCTGCCGGCAGTACCAGCACTGCCCGCAGCTGGTGAAGGAGACCACCACCACGCGGTCGCCCACCCGGTGCTTGGTCACGCCGGGGCCGGCCTCCGCGACCGTGCCCATGAACTCGTGCCCTAGCACGTCCCCCGCGCGCATGGCAGGGATGTAGCCGCCCACCAGGTGCAGGTCCGAGCCGCAGGTCGCACTCAGCCCGACCTCGAGGATGATGTCGTGGTCGTTGAGGATCGTGGGCTCGGGGACGTTCTCGACGCCGATCTCGTTGACCCCGCGCCAGGTCACGGCCTTCACCGGACACCCGCCTTGGGCGCCACCCGGGTCCACGCCTCCAGGGGCACGCCGCCAGGGGTCGCCGTCCGCTTGCCGTGCGGTCCGGGGTCCACCGCCAGCACCTCACCCACCTCGATGAGCTGCTTGGCCCGGCGCAGCGCCGACCGCAGGTCGGCCTGAGGGTCGCCGCCGCTGAGCCGACCGAGAGTGCTGCCGGTGGGCTGGTCGCGCAGCCGGGCGCCGAGCTCGGTGCCCTTGCCGCCGGGGGCCGCGCGGACGCGGACCTCGATCCGGTCGCCGAGCTCGGCCAAGGGTGCGGGCAGCGCGGCGGTGTCCACGTCGGACGGCTCGCGGAACACGGTCACCACGAGCCACCCGGACGCCGACTGACCCGCGCCGGCCGGCCGGGCAGCGGACGGGTCGATGGCCGACCGCACCTGGCGGACGACGCTCCCGCCGGCGCGGGCGGCGAGGGACGCCACGTTCCCGATCGAGCTGGTCACGCCCGACCTCCCGCGGCGGCGGCCTGCGGGGCCCGCGCGAACTCCTGCACGATGCGCTCGCAGAAGGCCGGCAGGTCGTCGGGCGACCGGCTCGTCGTGATGTTGCCGTCGGTCACGACCTCCTCGTCGACCACCTCCGCCCCTGCGTTGCGCAGGTCGGTGCGGATGCTCGGGAACGACGTCAGCCGCCGTCCTCGCGCGACGTCGGCCTCGACGAAGTTCCAGGGGCCGTGGCAGATCGAGGCGACCGGCTTGCCGGACTCGACGAAGTTCCGTACGAACTCGACTGCCGTCGGCTGCATGCGCAGCTGGTCCGGGTTCACCGTCCCGCCCGGCAGCAGCAGCGCGTCGTACTCGTCCACCGACGCCGCGCCGACCAGCAGGTCGACTCCGAAGGTGCCGGCGTCCTCCAGGTCGTTGTTGCGTGCCTGGATCTCGCCGCCGTGGATCGACAGCACGTCGGTCCGCGCACCCGCGTCGTCCAGTGCCCGTCGCGGCTGCTCGAGCTCGACACGCTCCGCCCCGTCGGCCGCCAGGATGGCGACCCGCCGTCCGTTCAGCTCCCCTGCCATGTCAGCTCCCCGCCATCGCCGGGTGGAGCACGACCTTGGTCCAGCCGTCATCCCGCTTGTCGAAGTGCTCGTAGGCCTCGGGCGCGCGGTCGAGGGGGAGCTCGTGGCTCACGATGAACGACGGCTCGGCCTTGCCCGCGGCGATGAGGTCGCGCAGCTGCCGGTTGTACTTCTTGACCGGCGCCTGGCCGCTGCCGATGTGCTGGCCCTTGAACCAGAACATGCCGAAGTCGAAGGCGAGCTTGCCCTGCTTGGCCAGTTCGTCGCTGGCGCCGGGGTCCTGCGGCACGAAGACACCGACGGTGCCGATCGTCCCGGTGAAGCGCACCGAGGCGACCAGCCGGTTCATCGTCAGGTTCGCCTGCTCCTGCCCGCCGGGCTCGTGCGCCTGGTAGCCGACGCACTCGCAGCCGTTGTCGGCGCCCAGCCCCATCGTCTCTTCCAGCACGGCCTGCACCGGATCGACCCTCGAGTCGTCGATGGCGATGGCGCCGATGGACTCGGCCAGCTTGAGCCGGTCGGGCTGCCGGTCGACGACCATCACCTTGCCGGCCCCTCGGATGGTGGCCGAGAGGGCGGCCATCAGCCCGACCGGGCCGGCGCCGTAGATGACCGTCTGGTCGCCGGGCTTCACGCCGGCCATCTCGGTGGCGTGGTAGCCGGTCGGCAAGATGTCGGCGAGCATCACGTAGTCGGTCTGGCGCTGCTCGGCGTCCTCACCCAGCCGGAGGCAGTTGAAGTCCCCCCAGGGCACGCGCAGCAACTCCGCCTGGCCACCGGCCCAGGGGCCCATGTCGGCGAAGCCGTAGGCCGCGCCGGCCATGTTCGGCTCCGGCTGCGCGGTCAGGCAGTAGTTCGTGAGCTGCCGCTCGCAGTTCTTGCAGTGCCCGCAGGCGATGTTGAACGGCAGGACGACCCAGTCGCCCACCTTCACCTTGTCGACCCCGTCGCCGACCTCCACCACCTGGCCCAGGTTCTCGTGCCCGAACCAGCGGCCGGTCTCGAAGTCGGTCCGGCCCTCGTACATGTGCAGGTCCGAGCCGCAGATGTTCGTCGAGGTGATCCGCACCAGGACGTCGGTCGGCCGGTCGATCCGCGCGTCCGGTACATCCTTGACGCTGACCTGGCGCGGGCCTTCGTAGACGACTGCTCGCATGCTGTCCCCCTCGCTCGTCGTCGGTGGCACTGCCAGCTCCCGCACGGCGTCTGACCCGCACGGCAACGCTCGTCATCGGACACCGGTCGCGTGGCCCGGCGGTATCGGCAGACATGCCGATACGTGGATGCCCGTGGCGCCGCACCGCCTCGCGGGCGCCAGGGATCAGGTGCTCTGCCGATGGAGCCCGACGGTTCCCGGGCCCATCGGGGAGCAGAGCTCGACCGTCCCGAAGAGCAAGCGATCAGAGGCTGGACCTTCGAGTGCTCAGGCTGCTGATCGCCGGGACGACGTCGATCCGGACGTGGCCGCCGTTCCGGGCGTCGACGCGACCAGAGTCGCCGAGGCCCTCCGCGCAGCCCTGGTCGCACCGTCGGCCTCCAACCTCACCGCCGCCGTGCGGGCCCTGCGCGCGGGGCGGCGAACACCTCCGCAGCTGGCCGGTGCGGGCCCGGCGACGACGACTGCCTGACCGGGGCCCTGCTGAAATCGGTCGTTCTGCCGATGGCGCGGGCCGCGCTCCGGGGATCTGCTGCACCCGACAACGTCTTCCCGGAGGGTGCGATGACCTCTGCCCCCGCCGCGCCTGCCCGCCGGCCAGCTCCAGCTTCGTCCCAGGGACACGACCCGCTGACTCGTGGGCTCGGCGTGACCAGCGCTGCGCTCGGCGTTCCTCAAGTAGCAAGATCGGCGGACTTCGCACGGAGCCTCGCTGTCGGTGACGCCCCTCGGCACCGCGCGGTCACCGAACTCGTCGGCGTCGGTGAACTGGTCGCCGCAGCCGGCCTGCTGGGCCGCCCGCACCCGGCGTGGCTGTGGGGCCGGGTGTGCGGCGATGCCTTGGACCTCTCCCTGATGCGCACGGCCCTGCGCCACCACGACGGGCGTGGCCTGCGCCGCAGCGTTCTCGCCATGGCCGGCCTCGTCGTCACCGCCGTCGACGTCTACGCAGCCGCCACCCGCACGATCCGGAAGGGGACAGCGACACCCATGGAACTCACGTCCGCCACGACCGTCACGAGACCACCGGAGGAGGTGTACGCCTTCTGGCGGCAGCTCGACCGGCTGCCGACGTTCATGGCGCACCTCGACGAGGTGCGCGCCACGAACGCGCACCGCAGCCACTGGAAGGCCAGCGCGCCGTTCGGCCGGTCGGTCGAGTGGGACGCCGAGACGACCGACGACGTCCCGGGGCAGCGCATCGCCTGGCGCTCGCTCGACGGTGCCGACGTCCCCAACTCCGGCCAGGTCGATTTCGTCCCCGCACCGGGCGGCCGCGGCACCGAGGTGCACGTCACCCTGACCTACGAGCTGCCCGGCGGCGCGCTGGGCAAGGCCGTGGCGAAGTACTTCGGCGAGGAGCCCTCCCAGCAGCTCGACGACGACCTGCGCCGGTTCAAGCAGGTCCTGGAGACCGGCGAGGTGATCCGCAGCGACGGCGCACCGCGGGGCAAGCAGGCCCGCGAGGAGTTCCCGCAGCACCCCGCCCGCCCGCTGACCGACGACGAGCGCAGGGAGGTCCTGGCGTGAAGGCCAACTGCTGGATCAGTCCGAACACGGTCGAGGTCACTGACGTCCCGGACCCGGCCATCCTCAACAGCCGGGACGCGATCGTGAAGATCACCTCCACGGCGATCTGCGGCTCCGACCTGCACCTGCTCGACGGCTACGTGCCGACGATGCAGAAGGGCGACGTCATGGGCCACGAGTTCATGGGCGAGGTGATCGAGGTCGGCCCCGGCGTCGACCGTGAGAAGCTCCGGGTCGGCGACCGCGTCGTCGTCCCCTTTCCCATCGGCTGTGGCGCCTGCTTCGCCTGCCGGAACCAGCTGTGGTCCTGCTGCGAGAACACCAACCCCAACGCCGGTGTGGCCGAGAAGATGTTCGGCCACCCGGTCGCCGGCATCTACGGCTACTCCCACCTCACCGGCGGTTTCGCCGGCGGCCAGGCCGAGTACGCCCGGGTGGTGCTCGCCGACGTCAACCCGCTGAAGGTCGAGTCCGACCTCTCCGACGAGCAGGTGCTCTTCCTCTCCGACATCCTGCCCACCGGCTACATGGGCGCCGAGATGTGCGAGATCTCCGACGGCGACGTGGTCGCCGTGTGGGGTGCCGGGCCGGTCGGGCAGTTCGCGATGGACTCCGCCCGGGTGCTCGGCGCGGTGAAGGTGATCGCCATCGACGACGTCCCCTACCGGCTCGAGATGGCCGCCGCGCAGGGCTACGAGACGATCGACTACTCCGACACCGACGTCCGCTCGGCCCTGCTCGAGCTGACCGGCGGCCGCGGCCCGGACAAGTGCATTGACGCCGTCGGCATGGAGGCCACCCACGGCGCCGGCCACGTGAACCTCTACGACCGAGCCAAGCAGGCCATCCGGTCCGAGACCGACCGGCCGCACGTCCTGCGCCAGGCCATCACCTCCTGCCGCAGCGGAGGCATCGTCTCGGTCATCGGCGTCTACGGCGGGTTCGTCGACAAGTTCCCTGCCGGTTCCTGGATGAACCGCTCCCTGACCCTGAGGACCGGGCAGTGCCACGTCCAGCGGTACATGCGCCCGCTGCTCGAGCGCATCGAGCGCGGCGAGATCGACCCCACCCGAGTGATCACCCACCGTCTGCCCCTGGCCGAGGCACCGCACGGCTACGACATCTTCAAGCACAAGCAGGAGCGCTGCGAGAAGGTGGTCCTCACACCGTGATCGACGTCCCGGTGCCGCCACCGAGGTGCTCGGCTGCCTCGATGGCGGTACCGGGGTCCCGCGCGGATCGCACGAGGAACTCGATGAGCCTGCGGACGGACTGCCCGGCCGGCGCCCGCCAGACGGCCTCCAGTTCGAGCCGCAGGTCGGGCTCGAGACGCCGGGCCTCGACCCCGTCGATGCCCATGCCGTCGACGATCCCCAGGATGCCCGCGGCCATGCCGACGCCCGCTGCGACCGCGCGCAGCACCGCCTCGGGACTGTTGAGCAGGTTCGGTTCGACGACGACCTGGCCGGGTCCGGCGCCACCGGGGAAGAAGTGGTCCACCGTGCGGTCCCAGATGCCGGCGAACGGTCCGCGCGGGAACATCACCAGCACCTCGCGGGCGAGGGCAGCGACCGGCACCCTCGCCGAGTCGGCCGCCCGGTGCCCCAGCGGGAGGACCACGCCGAACAGCACCGAGCCGAGGACGACGCCGTCGAGGTCGCGGTCCATCGGTCGACGGCTCCAGACGACCGCCGCGTCGGCACGGGCCTGACGGACGGCCTCCAGCGCGTCGTCCCCTCGGCTCGAGCTCACCGAGACCTCGACCCCGTCGATGCCCTCGGCCAGCCCACTGAGCGGACCGTCCAGGACCAGGTCCGCCATGTTGGCGACCCGGAGGCTCAACCGCTCGCGTCCCGTACCGGCGGCGCGCACCGCCTCTGGTGCCCGCTCCACCTCTGCGACGATCACCCTGGCTCGCTCGACCAGTACCTGCCCGGCGGTGGTCAGCTCGACCCGCTGCGGCGTGCGCTCGAAGAGTGCCACGTGCAGCTCTCGTTCCAGGGCCCTGATCTGCTGGGAGAGGGAAGGTGCGGCGATGTGCAGGCGGGTCGCCGCACGGCTGAAGCGCCCTTCCTCGGCCACCGCCAGGAAGTACCTGAGCTGGCGAAACTCCACGACCCACGCTACTGCTCCGCGGTGCACCCCGCGTCGGTGGCACCGTTAGCCGGCACCTCCGACCACTGCGACTCTTTCGTCATGGTGAACGGGACTACTCCGTTCCGCTCCGCGGTAACCGGGCACCCGAGGGGCAGACGTCGGCACCGTTGAACAGACAGCGTGCCTTGCCGAGGCTGCGGTCCCGGGAGTGCCGATGAAGCAGACCGCGAGCCTCGAGCTGGCCGAGATAGCCGACTCGACCAGTCCCCCCTCCGAGCGCACGCAGGAGATGCTGGAGAAGCTGCGCCGCGTCGTGCCGTTCGACGCCGCGTGGCTGGCGAGTGTCGATCCGATGAGCAGCAGCTACACGTGCGTGGCCAGCACCGACCTCGACGAGAGCACGGTGCAGTACCTGAGCGGTCCCACCATGGCCCACGACATCGAGGTGACCCACACCGACCCCGCGCGCCCGCCGCTGAGCCCATCCGACCTGCCCTACCCGGCCACAGACCTGCCGACCTGGGCCGAGTGCTTCATCCCCGCCGGCTTCCACGAGGCCCTGGGCGTCGCCCTGTTCGACGGAGGGCAGCGCCACGTCGGACACCTGGCGCTGCTCTTCAGCAGCAAGGAGCCGCCGCCCCCGGTCATGCGGCGCCGGTTGCACCAGCTCACCCCCGTTCTGGCGCGCGGGTCGGACCCTTTGCGCTCGCTGGCCGCGGCAGCGCGGGTGGTGCGGGGCGCGACCGCAGGCATGGTGCTGTGCCGCGACAGCGCCACCCGGCCACTGCCCGGCCTCGACGGCGACGCACTGCTCGCCGAGGGATCGCCCGTCGTCACCATCGCCCGCTCGTGCATCGACGAGGGCCGGGTGTTCGCGTCCTTCCTGTGGCCGCGCGGAGGCCGCCATGCCCCGGATGGGCACATCCGCGTGAGCGTCCTGGCCTGTCCCGGATGGGCACCAGGGAGCCCGCTCGGAACGGTGGTCCTCTCCCCGGTGACCGACCTGCGGGGGTTGACGCCGCGCGAGCTGGAGGTGCTCGGGTTGCTGGTCGACGGGTGTTCCAACCAGCAGATCGCCCGCGCGCTGGTCGTGACCCCGCGAACCGTCGCTGCCCACCTCGAGCACATCCTCGCCAAGCTCGATGCACGCACGAGGACGCTCGCCGCGGTGCGGGCCGAGCGCGAAGGCCTCTACGTGCCCCTGTTGCCGTCGCCCTGCCGGGCCTGAACGGGGCGTTCTGCCGATGGGTCTGCCTCGTCGGCATCGGTTCCATGAGAGGCCCGGGCGGTCCGGCGAGGTCGCCGGGTCAGGCGCGTCCGCGCGAGCGCATCCGTCCACACGGAGGGCAGACTATGATCGGGTACGAGTCGTCCATCGAGGCCGCGGGTCGGGAGGGCTCCAGCCCCTCCCCCTCCCTTCGGCCACCGCTGCTCTCCGGTCACGGGGGCCCGGTCGGCGGTGCCTCCAGCGCATGAGCAGGCTGCGGCTCCGACTCCTCGTCCGCAGCAGCATGTGGCTGCTGCCGATCGGCTGCCTGGCCGCGGGCGCCCTCCTCGCCGTCGGAACGCTCGCCGTGGACCGGGCGACGGGCTACGGCTCGTCCCGCAGAGCCTGACCGGGACGCCGTCCGACGCCCAGACGATCCTGTCCTCCTTCGCCACCGCCATGGTGTCGCTGACCACCCTCGTCCTGACGATCACCCTGGTCGCGGGCCAGCTGGCGATGGGCCAGTTCTCGCCCGCATCGTGGGGGCGCTGCTCACCGACCGCTGGAGCCAGCTGGCGATCGGGTTGTTCGGCGCGAGCTCCCTGGTCGCGGTGCTGACCCTCCGAGAGATCCGCGGCTCGGACACCGGCACGGTGCCCGGACTGTCGATGCTGCTGTGCTACCTCCTGGTGTTCGCCAGCATCGTCGTGCTCATCCTGTTCGTGCACCATGCCGGCCAGGGCCTGCGGGTCGCCGGCCTGATCGACCTCGTCGGCGACCGCAGCCGCGCGTTCATCGTCCGCGAGCACGGAGACCTGCCCGCCGTGACCGGCGGCCCGGACGGCATCGTCGCCGCGCAACCCGCCAACGTGATCCGCGTGGACCGCCCCGCACTGGTCGCCGCCCGGCGGGCGGACTGCGTGCTCGAGCTGGTCCCCGTCGTCGGGGACTTCGTCGTCTGCGGCGCACCGCTGTTCCGGGTGCACCCGGGCACCCGGTCGCCGGTGAGCGCGGACGGGGACCCGGCCCATCGGCTCCGGGCCCCCAACGTCACCCGCCACGTCCTGCTCGCCGGAGAGCGCGTGCACACCGAGGACCTCGCCTACGGCTTCCGCGAGCTCGTCGACATCGCCGTGCGGTCGATCGCACAGCCGTTCAACGACCCCACGACGGCGGTCCAGGCGCTGCACCGGCTGCACGACCTGCTGCGCCAGATCGCCGCCCGCCCCCTGTCCTGCGGTGAACACCGCGACGAGGACGGCGTGGTGCGCCTCCGTCCGGCGCGCCCACGAGGACGAGGAGGACGTCCTCGCAGCGCTCACCCCGGACGCCGAGGGCATCGGGTCGGGGGCCGACGTCACCGCCGCCCCACGGCCTCGGTCGACTCCCGGACCGTACTGAGCCGACCGGGTGGTGGCCACCGCAGTGGCACCAGAGACGACTCAGGCCGCCCTCCCGAGGGAGGACGGCCTGGTCATCGGGGTGGAGCTGAGGGGACTCGAACCCCTGACCCCCACACTGCCAGTGTGGTGCGCTACCAGCTGCGCCACAGCCCCGTACCTGGCCCGGTCGGTGTCCCCGAGCCGTCGACAACTGTACAGGGCTGCGTCAGCGCTCGGACGCAGGGGGTCCAGGCGGGTCAGCCCTGCTTCATCTGGGCGATGCGGATGTGGTTGCCGAACGGGTCGCGCAGCCCGAAGTCGATGCCGTAGGGCTGGTCGACCGGCTCCTCGGTGATCTCCACGCCCCTGGCCTTCAGCTCGGCGTGGGTCTTGTGGGCGTCGTCGCAGGCGAAGAAGAGGTGCCCGCCGGCGACGCCCTTGCTGATGGCGTCGCGCACCTGCGCGGCGGTCTCCTCGCTCATCGACGGCGGCCCGGGCCGCTCCAGGAGGACGGCGCGGTCGGGCTGGCCCGGCAGGTTCACGGTGAGCCAGCGCATGGGCCCGAAGTCCATGTCGGACTGGACCTCGAAGCCGAGCTTGCCCACGTAGAAGTCGAGGGCGGCGTCCTGGTCGGGGACGTAGATCTGGGTGATGGTGATCGCGGTCAGCATGGGAGCGACGCTAGAGACGATCACTCCCGCCGCGCTTCTCCGAAACTGCTCGGCCGCGACCACGCCATCGCGAAGCAGGACGGCACGGGCGGCAGCGGTCCCCGCTGCCGGTACTGGGACGGCGGCTCACCCACGACGTCCCGGAACACCCGGCTGAACGTGCCCAGGCTCGAGAAGCCGACGTCCATGCAGATGTCGGTCACGCTCCGGTCGGTGGAGCGCAGGAGGAACATCGCCCGCTCCACGCGGCGCCGCTGCAGGTAGCGGTTGGGGGTCTCCCCGAAGGTGGCCCGGAAGGTGCGGATGAAGTGCGCCTCGGACACGTGCGCGATCCGCGCCAGGGTCGGGATGTCGAGGGGTTGGGCGTAGGAACCGTCCATCGCGTCCCGGGCGCGCAGCAGTCGGCGGTTGGCGTCCTCGGCACCCACGCCGCGCATCCCACCACGGACGCCGGCGGTCACACCTCGACGCCGCGCGCCTCCAGCCACGGGATGGGGTCGATCCGCTTGCCGTCGATCCCGCCCTGGTGCACCTCGAAGTGCAGGTGCGGGCCGGTGGACTGACCGCGGTTGCCGAGCAGGGCGATGGTCTCCCCCGCCTCCACGTACTGGCCGGGCTCGACGAGGATCTCGTCCATGTGGCCGTAGACGGTCACGTCGCCGTTGTCGTGGAGGACGTAGACGGCCAGGCCGAACCCGCTGGCCGCCCCGGCTCGCAGCACGACGCCGTCCACGGCCGCGTACTCGGGGGTGTGCATGGGCGCGGCCAGGTCGATGCCGTAGTGGAAGGTGCCCCAGCGGGCGGCGAAGGTGCTGGTCAGCCGGCCGTCGACGGGCAGGACGGCCTTGGGCCGGGCTGCCTCACGCGCCGCCTCGGCCGCCGCCGCCTCGGCCGCCGCGCGCGCCGCCCGGGACGCGGCCACCTCCGCCAGCCGGGCCTCGGCCTCGGCGACGGAGATCGACGCCTGCGGGAGCAGCTCGAGGTCGTCGTCGACGGTGAGCAGCTGCTCCTGGGCCTCCAGGACCGACGTCGGCTCGGCCGCGGCGTCGGGTGCGCCCGTGATCCCGGTGACCCCGGCGATCAGCCCGCCCGCGACCAGCGCGGCCAGCAGCAGCGGCCCCCGCCGGGGTCCGGGCGCGGAGGCGACGACCCCGGAGCCGCGAGCGACCGAACGGTCGCCGGGAGTAGTGGCGCGACGTCGACCGGCCATGCACCTATCCGTCTCGTGGGGAAGAGAGCGCCCGTGCCCGGGCCAGGGGGGTTGCCCCGATACAAACACGCCGTGACCGATCCGTGACCCTCCGCTCGGCGCGTCGTCCGAGACACGCCGGGTGCCGTGCCTCACACACCCCTCGCGTCATGCCCTCGTGTGACGCGCGTCCGGTTTGGACCCCCCGGCAAGGGGCATGTCAGTCCCCCCGGCGTGAAAACACCGCGCCTCGGCGTCAGGTCGACTGCTGCGGTGCCCGCCGCACGGGGATGCCCCCGATTGGCCACGGACGGCTCCGCCCGTGTACTGATGGTCGACGCTGCAGCCCCCGTTGCCCTCTCCTGCCCTGAGGTGGAGGGCGACGGACCAGGAACCGGCGCGAGGGGGGCGACCGCACCACACGCACGAGAGAGGCAGATGCCGCATGACGAGGCCGGAGCGCTCCCCCGGAGCCGCACTGCCCCAGTCGGCACCCTCCACGACCTCCACGGCACTGCCCTGCACCGCGCTGCCCCCAGCCCCGCCCGACGAGCGTCCGGTGATCCGCCAGCTGAGCCAGGACACCCTGCACAGCCACGGCGCGCGGCTCACCGTGCCCACCTACGACCGGTCCGCCCTCACCCCCTCCGTGGTGCACCTGAGCGTCGGCGGCTTCTCCCGCGCCCACCAGCTCATCTACTTCGACGAGCTGGCCGAGCGGCGGATCTCCGACGAGTGGGGCGTCGTGGGCGTGGGTCTGCGGCACCGGCACATGCAGGAGGCCCTCGCGCCGCAGGACCACCTGTACACCGTCGTCGAGCGCAGCCCCGACGGTGAGCGCGCCCGCGTCGTCGGCGTGATGGTCGACTACCTGTTCGCCCCCGACGCGCCTGCCGCCGTCCTCGACCGGCTGACCGACCCGCGGACCCGGATGGTCACCCTCACCATCACCGGAGCGGGCTACCCGCTCGACCCGCACACCGGCGAGTTCACCGCCGAGGACGCCGACGTCCGGCGCGACGCGGCCCGGCCGCACGAGCCCACCACCGCCTTCGGCTACCTCGTCGAGGCCCTGGACCGCCGCCGGCGGGCGGGGCTGCCCCCCTTCACCGTCGTGTCCTGCGACAACATCCACCGCAGCGGCGACGCCACGCGCACCGCGGTCGCCGGCCTGGCCCGGCTCCGCGACGAGGTGCTCGCCCGCTGGATCACCGACCGGGTCGCCTTCCCCAGCAGCATGGTCGACCGGATCACCCCGCAGACCGCGCCCGAGGAGCGCGCGGCGGTCGCCGAGCGCTACGGGGTGGACGACCGCTGGCCGGTCATCACCGAGCCGTTCTCGCAGTGGTTCATCGAGGACGCGTTCAGCAACGGCCGGCCGCCGCTGGACCAGGTCGGCGTCCGGTTCGTCGCCGACGTCGGCGACTACGAGCTGATGAAGACCCGGCTGCTCAACGCCAGTCACTCCGCGCTGGGCTACCTGGGGTCCCTCGCCGGCCACCGGCGCATGGACGAGCTGATGGCCGACCCCGTCTTCGCCGAGTACGTCGCCCGTCTGATGGACGACGAGGTCACCCCCCTGCTCCCCCGCCCCGACGGCGTGGACCTCGACGAGTACAAGCGCATCCTGCTCCAGCGCTTCGCCAACCCGGCCATCGCCGACGGCCTGCCCCGGCTGTGCCGGCGCGGCTCGACCAAGGTGCCCCACCACCTGCTGCCCTCCCTGCGGCAGGCACTGGACGAGGACCGGCCGGCGACCCTGCTCACGCTCGCCCTCGCCGGCTGGTGCCGCTACCTGCGGGGCACCGATGCCGCCGGACGCCCGGTGCCCCTCGACGACCCGCACGCCGAGGAGCTGCAGGCGCTGGCCCTCGCCGGGGGCACCGACCCGCGCCCGCTGCTCTCGCTGCGCTCGGTGTTCGGCGACCTCGGCGAGCGCCCCGGCCTCGTCGCAGCCCTGGGGCGGGCGATGGAGCGCATCGACCGGCTCGGCGCCCGGGTGACGGTCGCCGCCGCCCTCGCCGACGCCGGCCCGACCCTCTCCCTGCCCCGATGACCCCCGGGAGGACCTCCCCCATGCCCGCCCTCCCCGAGACGCTCACCGCGCGCCTCGAGGCCCTGCTCTGCGACGCCGACGGCAACCTGTTCCCCTCCGAGGAACCGGCCTTCGTCGCCTCCGCGGACGTCACCAACCGCTTCCTCGGCGCCCTCGGGGTGGAGCTGCGCTTCACCGCCGAGGAGCTGCGGCGGGCCACCACCGGCATGAACTTCAGGACGACGTCGCGCCGGCTGGCCGACGAGGCCGGGCACCCGGACGTCGACGTCGAGCCGTGGGTCGCCGAGGAGAAGCGGGCGGTCACCGCCCACCTGGGCGCCACGCTGACCCCCCACCGGGAGACGACCGACGCGCTGAGCGCCCTGGCGGCCCACCTCCGGCTGGCCGCGGTCAGCTCGAGCGCGCTGACCCGGCTGGCGGCCTGCTTCACCGCGACCGGCCTGGACGGGCTGATCCCGCCGGCGGTCCGGTTCAGCGCCGAGGACTCGCTGCCGGTGCCCACCAGCAAGCCCGACCCCGCGGTGTACCTGCACGCCTGCGAGCAGCTGGGCATCGCGCCGGAGGCCGGCCTGGCCGTCGAGGACTCCGTGCCCGGGGTGCTGTCGGCCGTCCGGGCCGGCTGCCCCACCGTGGGCAACCTGCTCTTCGTGCCCGAGGCCGAGCGGGCCGACCGCGCGGCCGCCCTGACCGACGCCGGCGCGGCGACCATCGTCGACTCCTGGCAGCAGCTGGCCGACCTGCTGCTGCCCGTCCTCAGCCGCCGGTCCGCGCCCGGCGACCTGCTCACCACGGGAGGTGACCGGTGAACATCGTCTACGTGGCCTTCCGGGGCCACTTCTCCGACAGTCCACGAGCGCTCTACGAGGCGCTGCTGACCCGCGGGCTCGACGCGACCCACACCTGGCTGTCCGCGCCACACACCCAGGCCACCTTCCCCGACGACGTCGCGACGGTGACCTTCGGCAGCCCGGAGTCGATCGCCGCGCTGGAGGGCGCGGACCTGGTCGTCTCCAACGACCACATCCCGCTGGACTGGGAGAAGCGCGAGGGCACCACCTACCTGCAGACCTGGCACGGCACGCCGCTCAAGCGGATCCACAACGACGTCCGCTGGGCGCCGGAGGGCCGGCTGGCCTACCTCGAGCACGACATCGCCCGGTGGGACCTGCTGCTGTCCCCCAACTCCGCGAGCACCGAGCGGCTGCGGCGCGCGTTCGGCTACCGCGGGCCGGTCCACGAGACCGGCTACCCGCGCAACGACCTGCTCAGCAGCCCCGAGCGGGACCAGGTGCGGGCCGCCGTCCGGGCCGACCTCGGCATCTCCGACGAGCAGACCGTCGTCCTCTACACCCCGACCTGGCGGGACGACCTGGTCTTCAACAAGACCGGGCCGCAGGACTTCGAGTTCCCCCTGGACATCGACGACTTCACCGCGCGGCTCGGGCGGGACCACGTGCTCCTGCTGCGCCTGCACAACATGGTCATGGACCGGCTGGAGATCGTCGACGGCTCACCGATCCGTGACGTCTGCAGCCACCCCGACATCCGCGACCTCTACCTGGCCGCCGACGCCATGGTCACCGACTACTCGTCGACCATGTTCGACTTCGCCATCACCGGCAAGCCGATGCTCTTCTACACCTACGACCTCGAGTACTTCCGCGACGAGCTGCGCGGCTTCTACTTCGACCTGGAGGAGGTCGCGCCGGGGCCGCTGCTGTCGACCAGCAAGGACGTGGTCGAGGCGATCGCGGACCTGGACGCGGTGGCCGCCCGGCACGCGGAGCGCTACGCCCGCTTCCGGGAGACCTTCTGCCACCTGGAGGACGGGCATGCCGCCGAACGCGTCCTCGACCTGATCTTCCCGCCGGACCCGCCCGCGGGGACCACCACCACGACCCGAGGAGGGGACGACAGTGCTCGCTGACCGCGCCACGACCGCACACCTGGGCCTGACCGGCACACTGCCCACGGCCCCGGCCCCGGCCCCGGCTCCGGCCCCGGCCGCCGGGCCCCTGCCCGCACCGGTCCAGGTCGTGATCCTCGCCGCCGGCATGGGGACCCGGCTCGGCCGGCCCTGGCCCAAGCCGCTCACCCCGCTGCACGACGGGCGCAGCATCATGCAGCGCCAGCTCGACGGCCTGCGCGCCGTCCTCGGGCCGTCGGTGGACGTGACCGTCGTCGTCGGGTTCAAGGCCAAGCGGGTCATGCAGGCGGTGTCGGACGTGCGGTTCGCCTACAACCCCGACTACGCCGTCACCAACACCTCGCAGAGCCTGCTGCGTGCGCTGCGCGCCACCCGCGACGGCGGCGTCCTGTGGCTCAACGGGGACGTCGTCTTCGACCCCGCGGTCCTCGACGCGGCGCTGCCGGCGCTGCGGGCCGACGAGAGCTTCGTCTGCGTCGACACCTCCAGCGTGGCCGACGAGGAGGTCAAGTACACCCTCGACGCCGACGGCTGCATCGCCGAGCTGTCCAAGACCGTCGTCGGTGGCCTCGGCGAGGCGGTGGGCATCAACCACGTCTCGTCCGCCGACAAGGCGGTGCTGATCGAGCACCTGTCCGCCTGCGCTCCGCAGGACTACTTCGAGCGCGGCATCGAGACGGCGATCCTCGACGAGGGGCTGCGCTTCCGGCCGCTGGACATCTCCCGGTTCTCCGCCGTCGAGGTGGACTTCGAGGCCGACCTCGAGCGGGCCAACGAGATGTTCGCCGCCCGGGGACACCTGCACCCGGTGGGCGGCGACCTGTAGGCAGAGCCCCCGGGGCCCGAGGATCCGCTCAGCCGACCGGCAGCGGCTCCTCGGCCGGCGGGCGGGCGGGCCGGCCTCCGGGCTCCCGGAACCGGCGGGTCGCGGCGATGCCGCCGACGACGCAGCCCGCGCCGAGGGCCACGAGCACCGCGACCGCGGCTCGGGCGAGGAGCGTCGGGCCGGCGGAGAGCACGTGCGCGGTCCACAGGACGTCGACGTCGGGCAGCCCCTGCACCAGCAGCAGCCAGCCGAGGACGACGGCGAGCAACCCGGCCATCGCGCCGCGCCCGCGCCGGGCGGCGAGGAACCCGAGCAGCGCGACCGCGACGGCGGTGAGCGCGGGCAGCAGCGCCGAGACGACGGCCCCCGCGTGCGAGGAGACGCTCGCCGCGGGCTCCGGGGTGGTCGCGGCGTGCCACAGCGCGGCGGCCCCGCCGACCAGCAGCAGCCCCCCGAGCGGCCGGGGCCCGCGTGTCAGCACCCCCGCAGCGACGGCGGCCAGGGCCAGCGCGGCGTACAGCGGCCACACCACCCACGGCGAGGGCGGCGGGCTCCAGGTGAGCTCCCCGCGCACCTGCACACCGGTGCCGCCGTGGGACAGCGGCACGACCCACTCGGAGACCACGTGCTCGCGGGTCGGGTCGGCCGCCACCGCCGGCGGCAGCAGCCCCTCGCTCATCCAGTGCGTGCGGTGGTCGTGCCAGACGTACTGCGGCTGCGTGGACACCTGCACCCAGTCCGGCGAGGCGGCCGGGTCGGCGTGCGCGGGCAGCGTCGTCCGGCCGTACCGGTCGAGGTTGATGTAGGTGGCCGGGCTGTTGGCGTTGCGCCAGACGCCGTCCGGGCCGATCCGCAGGTAGGGCTCGTCGGAGTAGCCGGGGACCGCGACGTCGGTGGCGGTCGTGTTGACGACCTCGAACTCGTCGCCGAAGGACAGCACCCGCACCGAGACCCCCGGGATCGCCGGCTCGACGGCCAGCACGCGCCCGTCGAAGTCGCTGCCGGCGGCACCGCCGCCGACGTGCGCCCGCGCCGGACCGGCCACCAGCAGCGCGGCCAGCACGCCGAGGACGACGACCAGCAGGCGGGTTGCCGCGCGCGTCACGTCCCCGCCACGAGCGCCAGGTCACCGGCGATGTCACGGCTGGTGTTGCCCGTGTCGAAGGCCACGTGCGCGAGGTCGTCGTCGCCGTAGAGCAGCAGCAGCGAGGAGTGCAGCCGTCCCTGGTCCTCGGCCAGCGGCACGCCAGCGGCGAGCTGCGCCCGGTCGATGGCCGCCTGGTCGCCGGTCAGGCCGACGAAGCGGTTGGGCAGGTCGGCGTCGAACCGGCCCAGGTACTCGGCGAGCACCTCGGGGGTGTCGAACGCCGGGTCGGTGGTGACGAAGACCACCTGCACCCGCTCGGCCAGCGCCGGGTCCACGCCGCGCAGGGCGACGGCGACGTCGGCCATCGTCGTCGGGCAGACGTCGGGGCAGTTGGTGTAGCCGAAGAACAGCAGCGTCGGCGTGCCGGCGGTGGCGGCCGCGAAGTCGTAGGGCTGCCCGGCGGTGTCGGTGAGCGTGAATGATGGCCGCTGGTAGGGATCGGGCAGGTCGAGGCCGGCGTAGGCGTCCTCGGGCCCCTCGACCACGGCGACGCCGCCGGAGTGGTCGTGCTCCTGGCCTTCCTCGGCGGCGGCACCACCGCCGCAGCCGGCCAGCACGAGCCCGGCCGTGAGGGCCAGGACGGCCAGGCGGCTGCGGCGGTGCGAGGTCACGAGGACACGGTACGACGACCCGCCCGCCAGCCCAGGACGACGCCGCCGAGTCCGGTCAGCAGCGCGAGGATCGCCACGAACAGCGCCGGCCCGCCGGGCCCGGAGTCCCCGTGGGTCGCGGCGGCCTCGGTCGAGGCCGCGGTGTCGGTGGCCGTGTCGCCGGAGGCGGGCTCGGCCGTGCCGTCGCCGGCCGGCTCCTCGGCGGAGGAACCCGTGGAGCCCCCGGCCAGGGACAGCACCGGAGCCGGCTTCTCGGGTTCGGCCTGCCCGTCGACGGTGGGCTCGATCCAGGCGGCCTCGGTGCCGTCGCTGTAGGTCTGCACCGCCGGGAAGACCAGCTGGTCGCTGTCGGGGAGGGGCCCGCCGGACAGGGAGAACTCCTGGAACTCGCCGGGCCGGATCCCCCCGCCGTCCGCGGCGCGGAACTCCACGACCGACACGTAGCTGGTCACCTGCTCGCCGTGGCTCTCCAGCGGCGTCTGCAGGTCCGAGGTGGTCATCGTGACCGTCCAGCCGGGCACCGGCTGGGTCCGCAGCGAGGCCATCGCCGACTCCTCCGGGATGGAGATGCGCAGTGCCACGGTGCTGGCGGTGTCGCTCTCGTTCGGCACCCGGAAGGTGAGCTTGCCGAAACCGCCGGGCGCGGCGTCGGCCGACGACACGGTCACGTGCGCCGACGCGACGCCGGCGCCCGCGACGGCGGCGGCGAGCGCGGTGAACAGGGCGAGGACGACGACGCCCAGCCGGAGCAGCGGCCGAGGGGGCGATGAGGACATGGTTCTCCTGTCGAAGGGGGTGGAGCGGGGGTCAGCGCACCGAGAGGGTGGTGCTCGCGGTGCTGGCGGTGAACTCGTCGAGCCGGACGGTGACCGCGAGGGTCCAGGTGCCCGCGCCGGGGATGGCCATCCCGTCGCCGACGTAGTGCCCGGGCCCGGCCGGCTCCAGGGCGACCTCGAGGGGACCGATCTCCTGCGCCGGCTCACTGAGGGTCACCCGGATGTCGACCGGCTGGGCCAGCTGCCCGGCCTGGTCGAAGAGGTAGACGTGCAGGGTGTTGGGGCCGCTGGTGGCCGGGTCGACCGAGACCTGGACGCTGCCGTCGGTCCCCGCGGCGGTCTGCAGCGGCAGGGTCACGTCGACCGGCTGGGTGGCCTCCGCACGCGCCGGCGGGGTACCGACCAGCACCGACGACAGCGCCAGGACGACGACGGCGATCCCCAGCTCGGCCAGCACCGACCGGCGCAGGACGGGGCGCTCGACGGCGGCGGCCTGCGCCTGGACCTCGGCCCGCGCACCGGCGGCCGACGCGACCGCGGGGTGGGCGTCGGGGTCGGCGCCCGCGGCGAAGGCGTGCGCGGTCACCCGGCGGCGCCCGGCCGGCCGGGGGCGGGAGACCCCCAGGTGCTGCTGCACCCAGACCCGCGAGATGCCGGCCGCGGCAAGCAGCAGGAGCACCAGGCCGAGCTTGGCCAGCAGCAGCCAGCCGTAGGTCGTCGTCACGAGGGCCGCCGGCGAGCCGACCTCGCGCACCGACTGGACGACGCCGGTGACGACCAGCGCGGTCACCGAGCCGGCCGCCAGCCGGGAGAACGGCGGGAGCGCGCGGGCCAGGTCGGCCGCGGGGGCGTCCTCGCGCAGGACCCCGGCGAGCAGGCCGACCAGGCCGCCCAGCCAGACGGCCATCGCGGCCACGTGCACGGTCGCGGCGGCCACGGCCAGCACCGGCCAGCTGCCGGCGACCGGGTGCCCGACGGCGGCGGTGGCGAGCACCAGCCCCGCCGCGAGCACGCCCGAGACGACCAGCGGGCCGCGGGCGGGGGCCCGCCCGGCGCGCAGGGCCGGCCACAGCACGAGGATCAGCGCGACGGCCAGGGCCGCCCGGACCAGCAGGGTGATGCCGTTGGCCGACGACGCGGTCGCGCCCAGGAGCGCCGGGTCGGCCACCGACGCCGGCCCGCTGCCCGCGGCGTAGGGCCCCTGCAGCAGGAACGTGAGGACCGCACCTCCCGCCACCGCGGCCAGCCCGCCGGTCACCAGGCGGCGCAGCCGGGGCGACGCCCAGCCGGCGGGCCAGCCGGCCAGCAGCAGCACCGGCACGCCGATCCCGAGCGCCAGGCCGGCGTAGCCCAGCCAGCGGGACACCGGCAGCACGGCGGCGACGACCGGGTCGCTGTCGGCCTCACCGGCCGAGGTGCCCGCCGGCACGAGCTCGCCGTCGCCGACCACGAACGAGAACGCCCCCGAGATCGGGTGCGAGTCGGCCGACACGACGCGGTAGGTGACCAGGTAACCGTCGTCGGGCAGGCCGCTGCGCAGCGGCACGGTCAACGTCCCGCCGTCCACCCGCGGGCTGCCGGTGTCGGCGCGCTCGCCGCCGGAGGTCAGCACGCGGGCGTAGCCCGCGCCCAGCGAGACCCCCTCGCTGAACCGGAGGGTCACCTCCCCCGGCATCTCGGCGAGCCGGGCGCCCTCCCCCGGGTCGGTGGAGACCAGCTCGGCGTGGGCGGCGGCGGGCGGCGCCGTCGCCACGCCCGCGCCGAGCCAGGCCCCCACGAGGGCCAGCAGGAGGAGCAGCGCCGCGGCCGGGGAGCGCCGGGTCACGCGGGCACCCGCTCACGGCCGACCGCGGGGACCGGCTGCCGCCTCCGGCGGCGGCCGCGCCAGGCGACGGTGCCGACCAGGGCGACGCCGGCCAGCACCAGCAGGTGGGCGACCGCACGGTCGGCGTGCACGTGACCGGCCCGCAGGTCGGCCACGGTGAGGACGACGAGCAGCGCGGTGGAGGTCACGAGGAACGGCAGCGCACCGGCGGCCAGGCGGGGGACGGCGGCCACGGCGACGAAGGCCGCCGCGATGCCGAGGTTCCAGGCACCCGACTCGTGGGCCATGTGCACCGGCGCGCTCATCGCGGCAGCGCCCGAGGCGAGGGACGGCCAGGCGAACCCGGCCTGCGCCACCCCGACCGCCAGCAGCGCCAGCCGCAGCGCCGTGGTGGCCAGCCGCGCGCGGGCGACCGCGCCGGTGCCGGGGAGCTCCCGCGGGAGCGCGGTGAGGACGGCGGCGGTGAGATCGGGCACAGCCGGCGCCGGGGCCAGCCGGGCCCGCCGGGTGACCAGCTCGGCCCGCCGTGCCCAGGCCGTGCAGTCGGCGCACGAGGCCACGTGCTCGTCGAGCTCCCCGGCCGGCAGACCGGGGGACTCGCCGTCGAGCCGCGCCGAGAGCGCCTCGCGGTAGGGGGTGCACTGCATGATGGGGTGGTCGTCTGGCGAGGCCGGTTGGTTCCCCCTCGTTTTCGGGAGCAGCCCGTGCGACGGTCCCTCGGGGAGGATGCGGGGCGTGGACGAACTGGAGCGGCTGGCCTCCGCCGCCGTCGACGGCGACCCCCTCGCCGCGGCGGCGCTGGTGCGGGCCACCCAGTCCGACGTCTGGCGGCTGTGCGCCGCGCTCGGCGACCGGCAGTCCGCCGACGACCTGACCCAGGAGACCTACCTGCGGGCCTTCGGCGCCCTGCACCGCTTCGAGGGCCGGTCCTCGCTGCGCACCTGGCTGCTCGCGATCGCCCGCCGGGTCTGCGCCGACGCGGTCCGCTCCCGGCGGCGGCGCCGGCTCACCCTGGTCCGGGACGACGCCGACCTCGAGGCCCTCGACGTCGCCGACGGCGCCGACCGCGTGGGTGAGGGCGCCGTCGTCACCGACCTCCTGGCCCGCCTGGCACCCGACCGGCGGGAGGCCTTCGTGCTGACCCAGCTGCTGGGCCTGCCCTACGCCGAGGCGGCCGAGGTCGCCGGCTGCCCGATCGGCACCATCCGGTCGCGGGTCGCCCGGGCCCGGGCCGACCTGGTCGACGCGCTGGGCGGGGAGGACGCCGACGTGGCGCGGGCATGACGCCTGCGTGAACGGCGGGTGGACGGGCACCTATGCTGCCCGACGGCCGTGCGACCGCCAGGCAGGCGGGTGGACGGTCCCCTAGCCGATCGGGAGCCCCACGCCGTGCCCTTCAGCCTCACCCCCAAGGACTCGAGCTTCTACCCGCTGTTCACCGCCTCCGCGGAGAACCTGGTGGCGGCCACCGCCGTCCTCAGCGAGTTCATCAACGACCACGCCCGGCGCGGCGAACTGGCCGACAAGCTGCGCGAGCTCGAGCACGTCGGCGACCAGTCCACCCACGCGATCTTCCGGCAGCTGAACTCCAGCTTCGTCACGCCGTTCGACCGCGAGGACATCTACAACCTGGCCAGCGACCTCGACGACGTCATGGACTTCGTCGAGGCCGCCGCCGACCTGGTGATCCTCACCGGCCTGGGCACCCTCCCCGCGGAGATGAACCAGCAGGCCGCGTTGTTGCAGCGGGCCGCCCAGACGACCGCCGAGGCGATGCCGCGGCTGCGCACGCTCAAGGACCTCTCCGACTACTGGATCGAGGTCAACCGCATCGAGAACGAGGCGGACAAGCTGTACCGGCGGCTGCTCTCCCGCCTCTACAGCGGCGAGTTCGACGCGCTGGAGATCCTCAAGCTCAAGGAGGTGGCCGACCAGCTGGAGGAGGCCGCGGACGCCTTCGAGCACGTGGCGAACGTCGTCGAGACGATCACCGTCAAGGAGTCCTGACCCGGCATGGACGCGGCCCTCGTCGCGCTGGTCCTCATCATCCTGGTGGCCCTGGCCTTCGACTACACCAACGGCTTCCACGACGCGGCCAACGCCATCGCCGTCGCCGTCTCCACGAAGGCGCTCACCCCCCGGGTCGCGCTGGCGCTGGCCGCGGTGATGAACCTCGTCGGCGCGCTGCTGTCCACCGAGGTCGCCAAGACCGTCGGCGAGGGCATCATCGGCCCGCCCCAGGGCAGCGACGGGCTGAAGATCGTGTTCGCGGCCCTGATCGGCGCCATCGCCTGGAACCTCATCACCTGGTGGTTCGGGCTGCCCTCGTCGTCCTCGCACGCCCTCATCGGCGGCCTGGTCGGCGCCGCGGTCGCCGCGGCCCACACCGTGCAGTGGATGGGCGTGTTCGAGAAGGTCATCGTGCCGATGGTCGTCTCGCCCCTGGTCGGGTTCGGCCTGGGCTACCTGTTCATGCTGGCGATCCTGTGGGCCTTCCGGGGCGCCAACGTCAGCCGGGCCAACCGCGGCTTCCGGTACGCACAGATCGTCAGCTCCGCCACCATGGCGCTGGGCCACGGGTTGCAGGACGCGCAGAAGACCATGGGCGTCATCACCCTGGCCCTGTTCACCGCCGGTGAGATCGACGACTTCACCGTCCCGCTCTGGGTCGTCCTCGCCGCCGCCCTCGCCCTGAGCGCCGGCACCTACGCCGGCGGCTTCCGCATCATGCGCACCCTCGGCCGGCGGATCATCCAGCTCACCCCGGCCGGCGGCTTCTCCTCACAGACCGTGGCGTCGACCGTCATGGTGACCACCGCGACCGTGTTCGCCGTCCCCGTGTCGACGACCCACATCACGACGACGTCGATCATGGGGGTCGGTGCCACCCGGCGGCTGTCGGCGGTCCGCTGGGGCGTGGCCGGCAACATCGTCGTCGCCTGGGTCGTGACGCTGCCGGCTGCCGGCGCGGTGGCCGCCGTCGCCTACTTCCTCACGCACAACATCATCGGCTGACGGCCGCGCGGGCCGCTCGCGCACGGGCCCGGCTGGCCGTCCTGCCGGGCACCGTCGCGTCCCCCTCCGGGCCGGCGGACGGCGTCCCGCAGGGTGGAACGCGGCTTGGCACATATCCCGATCGATCTGGTAGACATATCGCCGTGGCGGCGACGACGGTGCTCCTGGTGGGGCGGATCCACGTCGACCTGCTGCGCGTCTGCACCGCCCGCTGTCCGGGCTGCTGACGTCCGCGCGCTGCTGCGCGCCCCCTCCCCCGTTCGTCCCGCGGTGAGCCGCGCCCTGACGCGCGCCCGCGACCCTCCTCCCCGGATCCGGAGTCCAGCCCCGTGAAGACCCTCACCCTGCTCGCCCTGGTCGGTCTGGGGGCGCAGCTCGTGGACGGCAGCCTCGGCATGGCCTATGGCGTCACGTCCACCACCCTGCTCCTGGCCATCGGCACCAACCCCGCCGCCGCCTCGGCGACCATCCACCTGTCCGAGATCGGCACGACGCTGGCCTCGGGCCTGTCGCACTGGAGGTTCGGCAACGTCGACTGGCGGGTCGTGGCCAAGGTCGGCGTCCCGGGCGCGGTCGGGGCGTTCCTGGGCGCGACCGTGCTGTCGAACCTCTCGACCGAGGTCGCCGCCCCGGTCATGTCGCTGGTCCTGCTCGCGCTCGGCGTCTACCTGCTGGTCCGCTTCACCCTCCGCGGCGTGGACCGCCGCCACCTGGGCAAGCCGGTCCGCAAGCGCTTCCTCGGCCCGCTGGGCCTGGTGGCCGGCTTCGTCGACGCCACCGGCGGCGGCGGGTGGGGCCCGGTCGGGACCCCCGCGCTGCTGGCCAGCGGCCGCATGGAGCCGCGCACGGTGATCGGCTCGATCGACACCGCCGAGTTCCTCGTGGCGCTGGCCGCCAGCCTCGGGTTCCTGCTCTCCCTCGGCTCGCAGGGCATCGACGCCGGCTGGGTGCTGGCGCTGCTGATCGGTGGGCTGATCGCTGCCCCGATCGCCGCCTGGCTGGTCCGGCACGTCCCGCCGCGCATGCTCGGCTCGCTCGTCGGCGGGATCATCGTGGTCACCAACACGCGGACCCTCCTGCGCAGCGACTGGATCGACGCCTCCGACCCCGTCCGCTACTCGGTCTACGCCGTCCTGTACCTCGCCTGGGCCGCGGCCGTCGCCCACTCCTTCCGCGAGTACCGCAAGGACCGCGCCCTGGAGTCCGCCGACGCCCTCGCCGCCCAGCGGTCGCGCCCGCCTGTCGCCGCGGGCTGAGCCCGGCAACCCCGCCGGGGGCTCAGCGGGCCGCGAGGAGGGCCGCCTCGAGGTCGGCCGGCAGGCCGGGCACGGGCAGGCCGTGCGGCGGCGGCGGGAGCCGGTCGACCGTCTGCAGCCAGGCCCAGGTGTCGGCGACGGTCTCCTCCAGGGGCCGGCCGGGCAGTCCCAGGTCGCGGGCCCGGGTGGTGTCGACGTCCCAGGCGGTGCGGGCGATCTCGGCGGGCAGCCACAGCGGCAGGTGCAGCCACGGCTCCACACCCGCGGCGAGCAGGTCCGCCTCCGGGACCACCGCCCACTCCGCGTCGCTCCCGGTCACCCGGCGGCAGAGGTCCAGCAGCCCGCCGAGGGTGGTCATGCCGGCCGGGCCGGTGGTGTTCACCGGACCGGAGACCCCCTGCTCGGCCATGGTCACCAGCCAGCCGGCGAGGTCGCGGACGTCCACCAGGGCGATCGGCTGGTCGAGGGCGTCGGGGACCACGACCCGGCCGCCGCGCGCGATCCGCTGCAGCCACCAGCCCAGCCGGTGCACGCGGTCGTCGGGCCCGACGATCAGCCCGGCGCGCGCGGTGAGGAAGCGGTCGCCGAACGCCGCGCCGAGGACCCGCTCGGCCTCGGCCTTGATGGGCCCGTAATCCTCCTCGTCGCTCTCCCAGACCGGCTCGTCCTCGCTCCGGATGGGTCCCGGCGGCCAGTTCCGGTAGGCGTTGAGGCTGCTGACGAACGCGTAGCCCCGGATCGCCGGGCCACGGACGCCGCCCAGGACCTCCGCGGCGCTGCGGGCGCCGGCCCGGGTCTGGCACGAGGTGTCGACGACGAGCTCCGGGACCCAGCCGTCGAGAGCGCCGGCCAGCGCGGCGGGGTCGTCCCGGTCGCCGCGCAGCGCCCGGACGCCGTCGGGCGGGTCCCCGGACACGCCGCGGGTGAACGCCGCCACCTCGTGACCGCGGTCGAGCGCCGCCGTGGCCACGTGCCGGCCGAGGAAGTGGGTGCCGCCGAGGACGAGCAGTCGCATGGCCCCAGCCCAGCCGAGCGGCTCCCGCGCCGTCCAGCCGGTTCGCTGTGGGCGCAGTCCGCCCGGCCGGTGCGCGGTCTCGTCCTCAGACCGCGTGCGTGAACGGCACCCCGGGCACCTGCGGCAGCGGCATCGACCGGGCGGCGGCCATCACCATCTGCGGCGAGCGCGGCAGCCCCCTGCGGGTGCACAGCCGCAGCGCCCGCGCCCCGGTGATCACGTCGGTCTCCGGCGGCACGACGAGCAGGTCCGCCCGCCGGGTGCCGCCGTCCCAGGTCAGGCAGACCACCCCCGGGTCCATGCTGCGGAAGCCGCCGGTGCGGACCACCCGGCCACCGACGACGACCTTGCGCGCGGCCGGGCTCCAGGCGTCGAGGGGGTAGGTGAAGCGCTCGATGCGCAGGCCGCGCTTGTCCAGGGCGGCGACCAGCTCGGGCAGCTCCACAGCCAGGTCGCGGCTGCGCGGGAACCAGGCGCCGTCGAAGGCGTGCTCGCCCGACCCTGCGTCGCTGCGCACGCTCACCCGGACGTCGATGCCGCCCCGGTGCCCCTCGGCCGCCAGCGTCTGCAGGGTCGTCCTCATCAGCGTCACGCCGCCTTCCGTCGTCGAGTGCGCCCTCGGGTACACGGGCCCGAGGAGAACCTATGCAGTGCGGGTCGCGCCGCCCGGCCGGCCGCGGGGCGGCGGGTCGCCGTCCAGCGGCTCGTCATCACGGTTCGTCACCAGGCGATCACGACCCCTCTCCGGGGGCGCGGTGCCCGGCGGCCGCCTGCCCCGGCGCCCCGGTCAGGACGACAGGGAGAAGACGGTGGTGCTGTCGTAGACCTCGCCCGGCCGCAGCTCGGTCGACGGGAACTCCGGCTCGTTGGGCGAGTTCGGGAAGTGCTGGGTCTCCAGCGCCAGCCCGTCACCCTGCCGGTAGATCGTCCCGCCGGTGCCGACCAGCGTGCCGTCGAGGAAGTTGCCCGAGTAGAACTGCATCCCCGGCTCGGTGGTGTCGATGGTCAGCGTCCGGCCGCTGGCGGGGTCGCGCAGCACGGCCGCCTGCTCGAGGGCGTCCTCGCTGTCGGAGCCCTCCCGCGCCCCGTCGTCCTCGCGGTCCAGCGCCCAGTTGTGGTCGTAGCCCTGCCCGTACAGCAGCTGCTGGTCGTCCTCACGGATGCGCGCGCCGATGGCGGTGGGCTCGCGGAAGTCGAACGGGGTGCCCTCGACCGTGGCGATCTCGCCGGTCGGGATGAGGGCCTCGTTCACCGGGGTGTACCCGCTGGCGTCCAGCTGCAGCTCGTGGTCGTAGATGCTGCCGGAGCCCTCTCCGCCGAGGTTCCAGTAGGTGTGCTGGGTCAGGTTGACGACGGTCGGTGCGTCGGTCGTGGCCTCGTAGTGCACGGTCAGCCGCGACTCGGCGTCCAGGCTGTAGGTGACCGTCGTGGTGAGGGTCCCGGGGAAGCCCTGGTCGCCGTCGGGGCTGACCAGCTGCAGCTCCAGGGCGGCGACGTCGTCGTCGCCGACGGGCGTGGCCGTCCAGACCTGGTCGTCGAAGCCGTCGGTCCCGCCGTGCAGGGTGTTCGGGTCGTCGTTGAGCGGCAGTTGGTAGGCGGTGCCGTCGAGGGTGAAGGTGCCGCCGGCGATGCGGTTGCCGTACCGGCCGATCAGGGAGCCGAAGTAGGGGTCGGTGTCGGCGACGTAGCCGGCCAGGTCCGGGAAGCCGAGGACGACGTTCTCCACCTGGCCCTCGGCGTCGGGGACCTCCAGCGACTGGATGACGCCGCCCCAGGTGAGCACGCGGACGACCATGTCCCCGTTCGCCAGCGTCCAGCGCTCGACCGGGGTGCCGTCGGGAGCGGTCCCGAAGGGCTCGACGGTCGTCGTCGCCGCCTGGGCCGCGGTCGGGAACACCAGACCGCTGGCGACCAGGCCGACGCTCAGCGCGGTCACGACGGGCCAGCGGCGGCGACCCCGCGGGGCCGGGGGGAACGGGAGGGCCGGGCGTCCAGTCATGGGGACTCCGATGTCCGTGCGGTCCACCGGCGTCGTCGCGCGGTGGCGGGGGGCACCGCCGGACCGGGCGGATCAGACACCCGGCGAGCGGTCCTGGGACGAGTCGGAACCGTAGGGACTCGGTCGGAGGGGTGTCAACGGCCGCTCCGGAGACGCGAACGGCCGAGTGGGCAGTTCCCGCCGTCCAGGACGGCGTGTCGCGCACGCGTCGCGACGACGACTGCTCACTCGGCCGTGGAGCACGCGAGGAGGACCCCCGTTCTTGGGGAGGGCAGGACCGCGCTCGTCGGCCCCCGTCCCCGGGCACCGCCGCAAGCGTGCGAGCGGCGAGGAGGTCGGGGTCCTTCCTCAGGCCTTGGGCTTGCGGTTCTTCGCCTTGCCCCGCTCGTTCTGGTCGAGGATCACCTTGCGCACCCGGATGGCGGCCGGGGTGACCTCGACGCACTCGTCCTCGGCACAGAACTCCAGCGCCTGCTCCAGGTTCAGGATCCGCGGCGGGATGAGCCGCTCGAGCTCCTCAGCGGTCGAGGACCGCATGTTGGTGAGCTTCTTCTCCTTGGTGATGTTGACGTCCATGTCGTCGGGGCGGGAGTTCTCGCCGACGATCATGCCCTCGTACACCTCGGTGCCCGGCGCGACCATCATCGAGCCGCGCTCCTGCAGCGAGAACATCGCGTACGACGTCGCCACGCCCTGCCGGTCGGCGACCAGGGACCCGGTCGGGCGGGCGCGCATGTCGCCCATCCACGGCTCGTAGCCCTCGAGGTTGTGGTTGAGGACGCCGGTGCCGCGGGTCTCGGTGAGGAACTCGGTGCGGAACCCGATGAGGCCGCGGGAGGGGACGATGTACTCCATCCGCGCCCAGCCGGTGTCGTGGTGCACCAGGTTCTCCATGCGGCCCCGGCGGGAGGCCAGCGCCTGCGTGAGGGTGCCGACGTACTCGCCCGGGGTGTCGATGGTGACCCGCTCGACCGGCTCGTGGAGCTTGCCGTCGATCTCCTTGGTGACCACCTGCGGCCGGCCGACGGTGAGCTCGAACTCCTCCCGGCGCAGCTGCTCGACGAGGATCGCCAGGGCCAGCTCGCCGCGGCCCTGCATCTCCCAGGTGTCGGGTCGCTCGGTGGGCAGCATGCGCACCGAGACGTTGCCGACCAGCTCCTGGTCGAGCCGGTTCTTGATCAGCCGGGCGGTGAGCTTCTTGCCCGAGCGGCCCGAGATGGGCGAGGTGTTGATCCCGATGGTGATCGAGATCGACGGCTCGTCCACGGTCAGCGGCGGCAGCGGCCGCGGGTCGTTCGGGTCGGCCAGGGTGTCGCCGATCATGATGTCCTCGATGCCGGCGATGGCGACGAGGTCACCGGGGCCGGCGCTCTCGGCCGGGGTGCGGGTCAGCCCCTCGGTCACGAGCAGCTCGGTGATCTTGACCCGCTGGATCGTGCCGTCGGTCTTGCACCAGGCGACCTGCTGGCCGCTCTTCATCGTGCCGGAGTGGATGCGCAGCAGCGCCAGCCGGCCGAGGTACGGGGAGGCGTCGAGGTTGGTGACCTGCGCGCGCAGCGGCTCCTCGGCGTCGTAGGACGGCGCCGGGATGGTCTCGAGCAGGGTCTTCACCAGCGGGCCGAGGTCGGGGCTGTCGGGGCTGGTCCCGTCGGCGGGCCGGGTGAGCGAGGCCTGCCCGGTCTTGCCGTTGCTGTAGACGATCGGGAACTCGAGCGCGTCGGTGTCCAGGCCGTTGTCCTCGAGCAGCTCCATGAACAGCTCGTAGGTCTCGTCGACGACCTCGGCGATCCGGGCGTCGGCACGGTCGGTCTTGTTGACCACGAGGATCACCGGCATCCGCTTGGCCAGCGCCTTGCGCAGCACGAAGCGGGTCTGCGGCAGCGGGCCCTCGGAGGAGTCCACGAGCAGGACGACGCCGTCCACCATCGACAGGCCGCGTTCGACCTCGCCGCCGAAGTCGGCGTGGCCGGGGGTGTCGACGATGTTGACCGTCACCGGGTTGCCGTTCTCGTCGGCCAGCCGGATGGCGGTGTTCTTGGCGAGGATGGTGATGCCGCGCTCACGCTCGAGGTCCATCGAGTCCATGACGCGGTCCTGCGTGGAGTCGTTGTCCGTCCCCTCGCCCTTGGCGCGGCCGAGCGCTCCGGCCTGGCGGAGGAGGGCGTCGACCAGGGTCGTCTTGCCGTGGTCGACGTGGGCGATGATCGCCACGTTGCGCAGGTCGTCGCGGGTGGGCATGCGGGAGGGCACCTCAGGGGGGTTCGGGGATCCGCGGCGTCGGCGCACACGGCATCACGAGTAACGGCCGCCGGCCCGGCGACCTTCCCACTCTAGAAGGACCTCCGGTCCCCCTCATCCCTCGCAGGCTCGACGCGGGCCCCTGGAGGGTGGCCGTTCCAGCAGCTCACGCTCGGTCGGCCACGGCGAACGTCACTCCTGCGGCGGCGATCGTGACCAATCCCACGGCGAGCCACGCCGCCACACCCACGCCGAGCGCCAGCACGTGGGCGAGCACGAAGGCACCGACGTACAGGGCGCCCAGTCCGAGGGCCACCGCCCAGCCGCGCCGCTGGACCCACAGCCAGGCCGCCGCCAGCCCACCGAGGGCGAAGAGGGCGCCTCCGAGCGCGCGGACGCCGGTGCTCTGGGCGACGCCGAAGCCGGCGGCCAGGCCGACCGCGACGAGGACGGCGGACGGGAAGCGGGTGCGGGCACGGGTCAGCGTGGACGACGACATGCCGACCAGTCTCCCCCTCCGGGAGGCCGGTTTCCGGGCCTGCCCGCGACCGGTTTCCGGGCCTGCCCGCGACCGGTTCCCGGGCCTGCCCGCGACGATCATGACGTTGCGGAAGCGACACCCCGGCGACGACCGTCGTGTCGCCTCCCGAAGGCCATGATCGCCGGGAGCAGACGGGGTCACCGGAACAGCCGGGAGCAGACGGGGTCACCGGAGCAGACGGGGCGGCCGGGGCGCCGGAGCGGACGGGCAGAGGGGGTGCCGGAACAGACGGGCGACCGGGTGCAGGTCACTCCAGGGCCGCGCCCACGGCGCGATGCCCCCCGCGCCGCGGCGAGCAAGGTCGGCCGGGCCGTCGCGCGAAGTCCCCCGGCCGGCCGGCCCGCCCCCGCAGCACGCATCGGCTCGGGATCCTGCACCAGCGCCGCCGCGGACCGTGGGACGCGGACGACAGAGGGCCCCGGGCGTGCGCCCGGGGCCCTCTGGAGTCGCCGTCGAGTGGTGGCCTCTCAGGCGGGAGTCGTTCAGGCGGTGCGGAGCACGGCCTCGATCTCGAGCTCGACGCTGATCTTGTCGCCGACGACCACGCCGCCGCCGTCCATCGGCATGTCGATGTCGACGCCGTACTCCTTGCGGGAGATGTCGGTCTTGGCGCTGAAGCCGGCGCGGGTGCCGCCGTAGGCGTCGGGGCCGAAGCCGTTGAGCTCGAGCTCCAGCTCGACCGGCTTGGTGATGCCCTTGATGGTCAGGTCACCGACGACCGTCCAGTCGGCACCGTCGGTGCGGACCGCGGTCGAGCGGAAGGTCATCTCCGTGTGGTTGCCGACGTCGAAGAAGTCCGCGGAGCGGATGTGCGCGTCGCGCTGCTCCTGACGGGTGTCGATGGAGTCCATGTTGATCCGCGCGGTGACGCTGGAGAGCGCCGGGTCCTCGGCGGTGACGATCTCGCCGGAGAAGTCGCGGAAGTAGCCGCGGACCTTGCTCACCATCATGTGGCGGACGGAGAAGCCGACCGTCGAGTGGGTGGGGTCGATGTCCCACGTGCCGACGACGTAACCGGGGATCTGGGTGGTGGTGCTGGTCATGGTGTTCTCTCCAAGGCGGTTGAGCGTTTGACCTTCTGCCGGGCCTGAGCGTAGTTGAAGGCTCATCTATTCCGCCAGTACCCTGAGGGACATGACCGCGTACGTGTCCGCCTCCCAGGACGGCCCCGAGCGTCCGGCCGGGGAGCCCCGCTGGCTGGACGCCCACGAGCAGCGGGCCTGGCGCGCGTGGCTGTACAGCTCGCAGCTGCTGCAGGACCGTCTGGACCGCGAGCTCACCCACCGGACCGGGATCTCGCACGCCTACTACGAGATCCTCGTCGCCCTGTCCGAGACCGAGGGCCGCATGCTGCGGATGAGCGAGCTCGCCGACCGTTGCCTGTCCTCGCGCAGCCGGCTCTCCCACGCGGTCTCCCGCCTCGAGGAGCGCGGCTGGGTGCGCCGGCAGGTCTGCGCCGAGGACGGGCGCGGTCAGCTCGCCGTCCTCACCGACGAGGGGTTCGCCGCACTGGAGGCCGCGGCCCCGGTGCACGTCGAGGGGGTGCGCGCCCACCTGTTCGATCAACTGACCCCCGAGCAGGTGGAGCACATGCGCGACCTGGGCGAGACGCTGCTGCGCCACCTCGACGCACGCTGACCCTCGTCCCCGGGTCGGACGCGCGCGTCATCTCGCGGGTGGACGACGCGGGCGGGAGGGCTGCCTAGGGTCGTCGCCGATGGACGGCCACCCACCCCTCGCGCGCCTGGAGACCTGGCTGCGCGCCCACCCCTCCGGCGTGGACGTCGGGATCGCTGGGCTGGTCTGGGGCCTGACCGTCCTCCTGCCCTACGAGTCGTACTGGCCGGGCGCGGCCACCGCCTTCGTCGTCGGGACCCTGCTCACCGTCCCGCTGGCGTGGCGGCGGCGGAGACCGGTGCGCGCCGCCGCGGCCGTGGTGGCCGCCGGCCTGCTCGAGCTCGTCGTCGTCGACGCCTTCCTCGCCGCCAACGTCTCCGCGCTGCTGATGGTCTACGCGCTGGCGGCCCACGCGCCGCGCTGGGCCGGCCGCGCCGGCCTGGGAGTCGGCCTGGCCGGGGCACTGCTCGCCGGCCTGCGGTACTTCTCCCTCGGCGCCAGCGACGCGCTGGTCCCCAGCGCCGGCTCGATCGGGGTGGCCGTCGTCGCCGCCTGGGCGCTGGGCGACCTGCGCCGGGCGCGCCTCCGCCAGCTCGACGACCTGCACGAGCGGGCCCGGCTGCTCGAGCTCGAGCGCGACCAGGAGATGCGGTTGGCCGCGACCGCCGAGCGGGCCCGCATCGCCCGCGAGATGCACGACGTCGTCGCCCACTCGCTCTCGGTCGTCATCGCCCAGGCCGACGGCGGCCGCTACGCCGGGAAGGCCGACCCGACGGCCGCCACCGGCGCGCTGGAGGCGATCGCGGCGACCGGGCGGCAGGCGCTGTCGGACATGCGGGGCCTGCTCGGCGTGCTCAGCGAGGACGGCGGCGAGGAGTACGCCCCGCAGCCGGACGTCGCCGCCATCGCCGGCCTGGTCGAGCAGGTCCGGGCCAGCGGGCTGGACGTCGACCTGCTGGCCGAGGGCACGCCGCGGGAGCTCCCGGCCGGACCGCAACTGGCCGCCTACCGGATCGTGCAGGAGTCGCTGACCAACGTGCTCAAGCACGCCGGCCCGGCCAGCCGCGCCTGGGTGCGGCTGCACTGGCGGCCCGACGCGCTGGAGCTGTCGGTCCTCGACGACGGCCGGGGGGCCTCGGCGGCGATGCTGGAGCCCGACGGGGCCGGCCAGGGACTGCGGGGCATGGCGGAGCGGGCGCGGCTGCACGGTGGGCGGGTGGACGCCGGCCCGCGCCCGGGTGGCGGCTTCGGCGTGCACGCCGTCCTCCCCTACCCTGCCCCGCGATGACGACGGCGAGTGGGCACCACAGCGGCGGATCGGGGACACGGGAGGTGAGCGAGCGGATCCGGGTGGCCCTCGTCGACGACCAGCAGATGGTGCGGGCCGGGTTCCGGATGGTCATCGACTCCCAGCCGGACCTGACCGTGGTCGGCGAGGCGGGCACCGGTGCCGAGGCGGTCGCCCTGCTCGCGCGGACCCCGGCCGACGTCGTCCTCATGGACGTCCGGATGCCGGGGGTGGACGGCATCGAGGCCACCCGGCAGGTCAGCGCCCTCCCCGAGCCGCCGCGGGTCGTCGTCCTGACCACGTTCGACCTCGACGAGTACGTGGTCGCCGCGATCGGCGCCGGGGCCAGCGGCTTCCTGCTCAAGGACGCACCGCCCGAGGAGATGCTCTCCGCCGTCCGGACGGTGCACGCCGGGGACTCGGTGATCGCCGCGAGCTCGACCCGCCGGCTGCTCCAGCACGTGGCGCCCATGCTCCGCGGGAGCGCACCACGGTCGGTGGCCACCGACGAGCTGGCCGAGCTGACCCCGCGGGAGCGGGAGGTGCTCGAACGGATGGCCTACGGCGCGACCAACGCGGAGATCGCCGCGCACTTCGTGGTCAGCGAGGCGACGGTGAAGACCCACGTCGGCCGGGTGCTGGCCAAGACCGGCTCGCGCGACCGGGTGCAGGCCGTCGTCCTCGCCTTCCGGACCGGGCTGGTGCAGCCGGCCGACCTGCTGCGCGACGCCTGAGGGGTCACGCCGGTGCCGGCAGGGTCGCACCGGTCTCCAGCAGCGTCTTGAGGTCCGACAGCAGGTGCGGCCAGCCCTGGCTGACCATGGTCACCACGGTGCTGCCGGGGTCGAACCCGTCGTGGACGACGGTCAGCCGCACCAGGTCGTCGGCGAGCGGGGCGATGGTGAAGGTCACCGTCGAGCGCCGTTCGCCGCGCAACCGGCCCAGCAGGTCCTCGTCGATCCCGTGCGCCGCCGCCCACTCCGGCGTGAAGGTGTGCCAGGTGTAGGCCAGCCGGCGGCCGGGCTCGGCCTCGAGCACCACCTGCTCGGGGTCGGCGATCGTCACGCCGCCCTCCTCCCAGGTCACCGGCGAGCCGACCGCCCAGTCCGACGCGAGGGCCACACCCCAGTAGCGGTGGGTGAACGCGGGGTCGGTGAGCGCCTGCCAGAGCTGCTCGGGCGAGGTGCGGATGTAGGTGGTGTAGACGAACTCGGGGGCGCTCATCGGTTCCCTCTCCAGTGCTGTCGCGAGGTCCGCGAGCGCGCGCACCCGCTCGCGGTCGAACTGGCTGATCCACCGGTCGGAGACCGCCTGGATCGGCGCGGGGTTGAGGAAGTGCAACTTCTCCCGGCCCCGCCACACGGTGGTGACCAGGCCGGCGTCCTCGAGGACCGCGAGGTGCTTGCTGACCGACTGGCGCGCCATGTCCAGCCCCGCGCACAGCTCGCGCAGGGTCTGACCCCGGCGCGCGTTCAGGCTGTCGAGCAGCCGGCGCCGGCTCGGGTCGGCGAGCGCGCGGAAGGTCAGGTCCATCGGGCTCCTCTCGTGCAGCCGTCCGGCTGCACGTCACGATAGGCAGCCGAGAGGCTGCACGTCAACGCATCCGTCCGCGGGAGGACGCCGGGTCGGACCGGGGGCGGACCGAGGGATCACCCCGCGCTCCGACGCGGGCTGCGGGTCCCGCCCGGCAGGTTGGTCCCCGTTCCCATCCCCGTCCCGGAGGTGCCCTCGTGTCCGCTCCCGTCCCCGTCATGACCGTGCCCGGCGAGCCGCCGCCCTCGGCCGCCGCCGTCCGCGCCCGCGGCCTGGCGAAGACCTTCGGCAGCGGTGAGACCGCCGTCCGCGCGCTCGCCGGGGTGGACGTCGACTTCGACCGCGGGGCCTTCACCGCGATCATGGGGCCGTCGGGGTCGGGCAAGTCGACGCTCATGCACTGCCTGGCCGGGCTGGACACCCCCACGGGCGGGCAGGTCTGGCTGGGCGACACCGACGTGACCGGGCTGCCCGACGACCAGCTCACCCGGCTGCGGCGCGAGCGGATCGGCTTCGTCTTCCAGTCGTTCAACCTGCTCCCGGTGCTCGACGCGCGGGAGAACATCGTGCTGCCGCTGCAGCTGGCCGGCCGCCGTCCCGACCCCGCGTGGTTCGACGCGGTCGTCGCCCGGCTCGGCCTGCGGGAGCGGCTGCGGCACCGTCCTCCGGAGCTCTCCGGCGGCCAGCAGCAGCGGGTCGCCGTCGCCCGTGCACTGCTCCCCCGCCCCGACGTCGTGTTCGCCGACGAGCCCACCGGCAACCTCGACTCGCGGGCCGGCGCGGAGGTCCTGGACCTCCTGCGCAGCAGCGTCCGGGAGACCGGCCAGACCGTCGTGATGGTCACCCACGACCCGATCGCGGCCGCCTACGCCGACCGGGTGGTGCTGCTCGCCGACGGCCGGCTGGCGGGCGAGGTCCAGCGGCCGACCCCGGACTCGGTCGTGTCCGCCCTCCGCGGCCTGGGGGCCTGACGTGCGCTCCGTGACCCTCGCGTCGGTCCGCGCCCACGCGGCCCGGCTGGTCGCCTCGTGTGTGGCGATCGTGCTGGCGGTCGCCTTCGTCGTGGCGACGCTGGTGCTCAACGAGACGACCCGCGCCACGGTGCTCACCGCCGCGGGTGCCCAGTACGTCGGCACCGACGTCGTCGTCACCTCCGACGACGGCACGTCGCTGGCCGGCGACGTGGCCGCGCTCACCGAGCTGCCCGGTGTGCAGGCCGTGGCGCCGGAGTGGCAGACGTCGGTCCAGGCGGGCGTGACCGGCCGGACGGGATCCCAGTTCCTCGTGGTCGGCGCCGTCGCCGACGAACCGGCGCTGCGCTGGCAGCGGCTGTCGGCCGGCTCCCTGCCCGACCGGGACGGCGAGCTGGCGGTGAGCGAGCGGGTCGGCGCCGAGGTCGGCGACGTGCTGCAGGTGGTCGGCGTGGCCGCCGACGGCACCGAGACCACCGCGCCGGCGACGGTGACCGGCGTGGTCGACCTCGGCGGCGACCCCGAGGCCGGCCTCTACGGCCGCGCCTGGACCACCCCCGCGCAGGCGCGGGCGTGGGGTGCGGTCGACCCGACCGAGCTGCGCGTCGCCGGCTGGCCGCGCACCGGGGGCGCCGCCCTGGCCGCGGACGTCCGGGCCACGCTCGACGGCCGGGTGGTGACCGTCCGCACCGGCACCGAGCAGGCCGAGCAGCGGGCGGCGAGCATGCTGGGCAACGCCACGGCGCTGGCCGCGGTGCTGCTGGTCTTCGGCACGGTCGCGGTCGTCGTCGCCGGGCTGGTCATCGCCAACACCTTCGCGGTGCTGCTCGCCCAGCGCACCCGAGACCTCGCGCTGCTGCGCTGCGTCGGCGCGACCGCCCGCCAGGTGCGCCGAAGCGTGCTGGGCGAGGCGGTGCTGACCGGGCTGGCGGCCTCCGCGCTCGGCGTCGGCGCGGGCATCGGGCTGGCCGCCGCCGTCTCCGCGCTGGCCGAGGGCGTCGAGTCCCCGGTGCCGCTGTCGGGGGTGTCCGTGCCCTGGTCCGCCGTCGTCGCGGGGCTCGCGGTCGGCACGCTGACCACGCTGCTGGCCGCGCTCGCCCCCGCCCGGGCGGCCATCCGCGTGGCGCCGCTGGCCGCGCTGCGGCCGGCCGACCCGGCGCCGCTGCGCTCGCGGCCCGGGGTGCTGCGGCTGGTCCTCGGCCTGCTGCCGCTCCTGCCGGGCGCGGCGCTGCTGGCGCTCGGCGTGGCGATGGCCAGCGTGTTCGTCGCGCTCCCCGGCGGCGTGCTCAGCTTCCTGGGCGTCGTGCTGCTGGCCCAGCGGGCGGTGCCGCCGGTGGTCCGGACGGCCGGCGGGCTCGTCGCCCGCGCCGGCGTGCCCGCACGGCTGGCGGCCGGCAACGCCACCCGCAACCCGCGCCGGACGGCGGCGACGGCCACCGCGTTGCTCATCGGGGTCACGCTGACCACGGCGATGGTCGTGGGCACCGCCTCGACGCGGGCCACGGCCACCGCCGGCCTGGCCGCGGCCTACCCGGCCGACGTCGTCGTCGAGGGCCTCTCCGGGCAGCTGCCCGGGTCCCTGCTCGGGCAGGTGGCGGCCGTCGAGGGGGTCGCCCGCGGCACGGCACTGCCGGCTGCCGACCTCACCGGCCCCGACGGGCAGCCGTGGACCTTCTCCGGGGTGGACGTGTCCACCGCCGTGCCGGTGCTCCGGTCCACCGCCGACACCCCGCTGCCCGAGGCCGGCGAGGTCCTGCTCCCCGGGTGGCTGGCCGACTCCTGGGCGGTGACCGAGGGCTCGCCGGTCCCCCTCTCCGGAGCCGGCGGGTCGCTGGACCTCCGGGCCCGCGTGGTCGACGGCGACACCCCGCCGCTCGTCCTCGCCGCGGACCTGGCCCGGCTGGCCCCGGACGCCGCGGTGAGTCAGCTGTGGCTGCGGCTGACCGACGGCGGGGACCAGGCCGCGGTCGTGGACGCCGTCACCGACACGGTCGGGACGGCGACGACCGACGCGCAGGTGACCGGCGTGGTGAGCCTCCGGCAGCAGATGGACGAGGTGCTCGACGTGCTGCTGCTCGTGGTCACCGGGCTGCTCGGGGTGGCCGTGGTGATCGCGCTGATCGGGGTCGGCAACACCCTGGCGCTGTCGGTGGTGGAGCGCCGGCAGGAGAACGGCCTGCTGCGGGCGCTCGGGCTGACCCGCCGGCAGCTGCGCGCGCTGCTGGCGTGGGAGGCGGTGCTCGTCTCGGGCGTGGCCGCGGTGCTGGGCGTCGTCCTGGGCGGGGTCTACGGGGTGACCGGCACCGCGTCGGTGCTGGGCATGGCCGGGGAGGTCGTGGTCGACGTCCCGTGGCTGCAGGTGGCCGCGATCGTCGCCGTCGCCACGGTCGCCGGGCTGCTGGCCTCGGTGCTGCCGGCCCGCCGCGCCGTCCGCACCTCCCCCGTCGCCGCGATCGCAGGCTGATGCCGGAGGGTGGGAGTGCAGGCCTCCTGCACTCCCACCCTCCGCTCAGGGTCGGAAGAACGCGTCGGGGGTGATGGGCAGGTCGCGGATCCGCCTGCCGGTCGCGTGCCAGTAGCCGTTGGCGACGGCGGCCGCGGCACCGGTGATGCCGATCTCGCCGATGCCCTTGAGCCCCAGCTCGTTGACCAGCGGGTCCTCCTCCTCGAGCCAGGAGACGTCGATCTCGCCCACGTCGGCGTTGGTGGCGATGTGGTACTCGGCGAGGTCGTGGTTGGCGTAGTGGCCGAACTCCTCGTCCTGCACCGACTCCTCGTGCAGCGCCATCGACAGCCCCCAGCAGAAGCCGCCCAGGAACTGTGAGCGCGCGGTCTTGGCGTTCACGATCGTCCCGGCCGCGAAGACGCAGGTGGCCCGCGGCACCCGCACCTCCCCGGTGTCGGCGTCGACCCGCACCTCGACGAAGTGCGCGCCGAAGGAGTGCATCGAGTACCGCTCGGCGTGCGGGGAGGGGCCCGGGACGCCGCCGTCCACCGTCACCCCGTCGGGCGGCAGCTGACCGCCGTGGGACTCCAGCCGCCGCCGGACCTCCCGAGCGGTGAGCACGATCGCCGACCCCCACGAGGCGGTGCCGGTGGAACCGCCCGCGCCGCCGGCGAAGGGCAGCCGGCTGTCCCCGATCCGCAGCTCGACGTCGCCCATGCCCACCCCGAGCGCGTCGGCGGCGATCTGCGACAGCGCCGTCCACGCGCCGGTGCCGATGTCCGAGCCGTCGATCTCGACGACGTAGCGGCCCCGGCCGTCCACGGAGATGCGGCAGTCGGCCTTGCGCCGCTTCGCCGGGTAGGTCGCCGCGGCCACGCCGGTGCCGACCAGCCACCGCCCCTCGGTGCGCACGCCGGGCCGCGGGTCCCGGCCGGCCCAGCCGAAGCGCTCGGCCCCGGTGCGCAGGCACGGCACCAGCGACCGCGACGACCACGGGACGTCCCGTTCCGGGTCGCGCTCGGGCTCGTTGCGGATGCGCAGCTCGACCGGGTCGACGCCGAGGTCGTGCGCGAGCTCGTCCATCGCCGACTCCAGCGCGAACATCCCCGGGGTCTCCCCCGGCGCCCGCATGATGGTCGGCGGCGGGACGTCGAGGCGGGCCAGCCGGTGCGTCGTCCGCCGGTTCGGGGCGGCGTACATCATCCGCGTCGGGGTGGCGGTCTGCTCGGCGAACTCGCTGATCCGCGCGGTGTGCTCGACGACCTCGTGGCTGATCGCGGTGAGCCGGCCGTCGGCGTCGGCCCCCAGCCGGACCCGCTGGATCGTGGGGGTGCGGTGGCCGACCAGGCTGAACATCTGCTGCCGGGTGAGCTCCAGGACGACCGTGCGCCCCACCACCCGCGCGGCCATCGCGGCGAGGACCTGGTGGGGGTGGGTGAACGCCTTGGAGCCGAACGCCCCGCCGACGTAGGGCGAGACCACCCGGACCTGGTGTCCGCCCTCGAGGCCGAAGCCGGCTACCAGGTCGTTGACGATGTTGTGCGGCCCCTGGTTGGAGTCCCACAGGGTCAGGGTGTCGCCGTCCCAGCGGGCCATCGAGGTGTGCATCTCGATCGGGTTGTGGTGCTGGGTGGGCGTCTCGTAGGTGGCGTCGAAGGTGACCGCGGCGGCGGCCAGCGCGGCGTCCACGTCGCCGACCACGGAGTCGGTGTCGAAGCCGGCCATGAGCTGCGCCGGCGGGTACAGGTCCGGCCGGTCGGCCGACAGCCGCACGTCCGGCGGCTCGGCCGCGTACCCGACCGCCACCTCCCCGACCGCGGCTCGCGCGATCTCGGAGGTCTCGGCGACGACCGCGGCGACCACCTGGCCCTGGTAGTGCACGTCCAGGGACTGCAGCACCGGCAGGTCCGAGGCCAGGTCGCCGGACAACCGGGGCGCGTTGGCCGGCGTGAGCACGGCGAGGACCCCCTCCCGGGCCTCGGCGCGGGTCGGGTCCAGGCGGCTGATCCGGCCGCGGTTGACCGTGCTCTGCACCAGCGCGAGGTGCGCGATCGGCTCGCCCGGGTCCTGCTCGAAGGCGTAGGGCGCGGTGCCGCGCACCTTCGCCGGGCCGTCGATGCGGTCGATGCCCGCGCCGAGGACGCGCTCCAGCGTGGTCATGCGCGGGCTCCCGTCAGGTCGGACAGGGTGCGGACGACGACGTTGCGGGCCATGGGCACCTTGAAGCCGTTGTCCGGCAGCGGGGTGGCCGCGGCCAGCTCGGCGTCGGCGGCCGCGGCGAAGGACTCCTCGGTGGCCGGCCGCCCGCGCAGCGCCTCCTCGGCGGCGGTGGCCCGCCACGGCTTGTGCGCGACCCCGCCGAGAGCCAGCCGGACGTCAGCGACGACGCCGTCGGCCACCGAGACCGCCGCGGCGACGCTCACCAGGGCGAAGGCGAACGAGGCGCGGTCACGCACCTTGCGGTAGCGCGAGGGCATGTCCAGTGGCGGGAGGTCGACCGCGGTGACCAGCTCGCCGTGCCGCAGCGTGGTGTCGCGGGAGGCGTCGTCCCCGGGCAGCCGGTGCAGCTGGCCGATCGGGATGCTGCGCTCGCCGTCCGGGCCGAGCACCCGCACGACCGCGTCGAGGGCGACCATCGCGACGGCCATGTCCGAGGGCTGGGTGGCCACGCAGGTGCCGGGGCCCTCGAGGGTCTGCCCGAGGATCGCGTGGTTGCGGTGCAGACCGCGGAGCGCGCCGCAGCCGCTGCCGGGGCTGCGCTTGTTGCACGGCTTGGTGACGTCGGTGAAGTAGCCGCACCGGGTGCGCTGCAGCAGGTTGCCGGCCGTGGTGGCGCGGTTGCGCAGCTGCCCGGAGGCGGCGGCGAGCAGCGCCTGGGCCAGCACCGGGTACCGCTCGCGAACCCGCCGGTCGGCGGCGAGGTCGGCGTTGGGGACGCCGGCACCGATCCGCAGCCCGCCGTCGGGGAGGTCGGTCACCTCACGGGAGGTGAGCGTGCGGACGTCGACCAGCACGTCGGGCGTGGCGACGCCGAGCTTCATCAGGTCGACGAGGTTGGTGCCCCCGCCGAGGAACGCGCCCCCGGGCTCGGCGGCCAGCAGCGCGACCGCGGCGGCGGGGTCGGTGCCGCGCTCGTAGCGGAACTCCCTCACCGGCGCACCCCGTTCGCCTCGGCCACGTCGGCCACCGCGGGGACGATGTTGGCGTAGGCGGCGCAGCGGCACAGGTTGCCGCTCATCCGCTCGCGGATCTCGGCGTCGGTGAGCCGGACCTCGTCGGCGGCGAGGTCACCGGTGACCGCGCTCGGCCAGCCGGCCCGGGCCTCCTCGATCACGCCCGCGGCCGAGCAGACCTGGCCGGGGGTGCAGTACCCGCACTGGAAGGCGTCACGCTCGACGAAGGCGCGGTGCAGCGGGTGCGGCTCACCGTCGGCGGCCAGCCCGTTCGACGTGGTGACCTCGGCGTCGTCGACGGTGACCGCCAGCACCAGGCAGCTGTTGACCCGGCGGCCGTCGAGCAGCACGGTGCACGCGCCGCACTGGCCGTGGTCGCAGCCCTTCTTCGGGCTGGTGTTGCGCAGCCGCTCCCGCAGCGCGTCGAGCAGGGTGGTGCGGGTGTCGACGCTCAGCGGGTGCGCCGCCCCGTCGACCCGCAGCGTGATCTCGGTGTCCACACGCGCGCTCCTGCCCTCGCAACCGGGGTCGACAAACCGGTCCACCGGAGTGCCACCGTGCAGGTCCCCTGCGTCGCCGCACTCCGCTAGGGCGCGGCGTCGGCGGGCGGGTCGGGCCAGCGCGGGACGCCGGCGACCGCGCCGTCCCCCAGGGGCGTGCCGAACCGCGGGGGCCGCTTCTCCAGGAACGAGGCCACGCCCTCGGCGGCGTCGGGGCCGGCCCCGAGTTCGACCAGCGCCCGCGACTCGGCCCGGTGGGCGTCCCACGGCGAGGCCGCGCCGAGCATCGACCACAGCAGCTGCCGCGCCGCCCCGACCGCCACCGCCGAGGTGTTGTCGGCGATCTCCCGGGCCAGCGCCCGCGCGGTGGGCAGCAGGTCGGCGTCGGGGACGACGCGGGAGACCAGCCGGCCGCGCAGCGCCTCGGCGGCGTCGAAGACCCGGCCGGTGGCGACCCACTCCATCGCCTGGCTGATGCCGACCACCCGCGGCAGGAACCACGACGACGCGGCCTCGGGCACGATCCCGCGCCGGGGGAAGACGAACCCGAACCGCGCCGACAGCGCCGCGATACGGACGTCCATCGGCAGGGTCAGCGTGGCGCCGATGCCGACGGCAGGGCCGTTGACCGCGGCGACCACCGGCTTGCGCAGCGCGGCGAAGGGCAGTGACGCGATCCCGCCCCAGTCCCGCGGGACGCCGCCCACGGTGCCGCGGGGCACCGGGTCCGGGCGCGCCGCGCGGTCCCGGAACGTGCTCTCCCCGCCGGCGAGGTCGGCGCCGGCGCAGAACGCCCTCCCGGCGCCGGTCACCAGGACCACCCGGACGGCGTCGTCGGCGTCGGCGGCCGCGGCCGCGGCGGCCAGCTCGGTGGCCATGACCGCGGTGAAGGCATTTCTCCGGTCGGGCCGGTCGAGGGTGATCGTCGCGATCCCCTCGCCGACCTCGTACCGCAGCTGGGTCGGGGTCATCCCAGCGCGCCGGCGACCGCGAGGCGGGCGACGGTGTCCAGGTGCTCGGCGGCGTCGCCCAGCAGCAGCCGGTCGACCTTCGCCCGCCGCCAGTACAGGTGGGCGTCGTGCTCCCAGGTGAAGCCGATGCCCCCGTGCACCTGGATGCAGGTCTCGGCGGCCCGCTCGAACGCCTCGGCGGCCTGCGCCTTGGCGGCCGAGGCGGCCAGCGGGAGCTCGTCCGGGGCGGCGTCGGCGGCCCACGCCGCCCACCACACCAGCGAGCGCAGCTGGTCGGCCCCGACCCAGGCGTCGACCAGCATGTGCTTGACCGCCTGGTAGGAGCCGATCCGGCGGCCGAACGCCTCCCGCTGCTGCGCGTACTCCACGGCCATCCGCACGGCCTCGTCGGCGGCGCCGAGGTCCTCGGCGGCGAGCACCACGGTGGCCACCTGCCGGGCGCGGGCCCACAGCGCTGCGGCGTCGTCGGCCAGCACCCGCCGGGAGGTCAGCCGGACCGAGGCCAGGCCGCGGGTGGCGTCCATGGGCCGGCCCGGGGTGGCCTCGCCCTCGCCGACGACCAGCGCGCCGTCGTCCAGGCCGAGGAAGAGCGTCGCCCCGGCCGCGTCGATCGACGGCGCCGAGCCGGTCACCGGCCCGTCGAGGACGGCGAACCGCGCGGACCCGTCGGCCAGCTGCGCGGCGAGGTCGGGGTGCTCGGCCAGCAGCACGGCCGCCCGGGCGGCGGTGACCAGCGACGGCCCGGCCAGCACCGCCCCGCCCTGCTCGGCGACGACGGCGAGGTCGAGCACCGACCCGCCCGCACCGCCCGCGGACTCCGGCACGGGGATGCCCAGGAACCCGATGCCGGCCAGCGCGTCGTGGCCGGGCGCGACCGCCCCGCCCTCCAGCGCGGCGCGGGCGGCGGCGGCCGACGCCGTGCCGCGGAAGAAGTCGCGGGCGCCCGCGGCGGCGTCGCGCTGGTCGGGGCCGAGGTCGAAGTTCACCGCCTGCCTCCGGCGAAGGGCGCGTCCTTGTCGCTGCGCGGTTCGGGCGGGAGCCCCAGCACCCGCTCGCCGAGGATGTTGCGCAGCACTTGGTCGGTGCCGCCGGCGATGGCCAGCCCCGGCAGGTATCCCTGGGTGCGCTGCCAGGTGTCGTCACCGTCGGCGGTGGCGGCGTACACCGCGTCGTCGCCGAGCAGCCGGACGCCGGCGTCGGCCACCAGCTTCGCCGCGGCGGTGCCGGCGAGCTTGCCCGCGCTCGCCTCCGGCCCGGGCACGCCGCCCTGGCTGAGCACCGTGAACCGCCGGTACCCGGTGTAGCGGGTGGCCAGGGAGGCGACGACCGCCCGGCCCACCGCCTGCCGGGCGAGGACCTGCCGGGCGGGGTCGAGCCCGGGCAGCCGGTCGCGGGCGGTGGCGACGAGGGCCTCGACCGGCAGGCCGAGGTCGCTGCCGGCGCCGCCGATCGCCACCCGCTCGTTCATCAGCGTGGTGAGCGCGACCCGCCAGCCCTCCCCCGGCTCGCCGAGCCGCTCGCTGTCGGGGATGCGGACGTCGTCGAAGAAGACCTCGTTGAAGCCGGCCGAGCCCACCATCTGGCGCAGTGGGCGCACCGTCACCCCGGGGGCGTGCATGTCGACGACGAACATCGTCAGCCCGGCGTGCTTGGGCCGGTCGGGGTCGGTGCGGGCGAGCAGGAGGCCCAGGTCGGCGACGTGCGCCAGCGTCGTCCAGACCTTCTGGCCGTTGACCACCCACTCCTCGCCGTCACGCACGGCGGTGGTGCGCAGCGCGGCGAGGTCGGAGCCGGACGCCGGCTCGCTGAACAGCTGGCACCACACGTCGTCGGCGCGCAGCAGACGGGCGAGGTGGCGCCGCTTCTGGTCCTCGCTGCCGTGGCCGATGACGGTGGGACCGCACATGCCCAGGCCGATGTGGTTGATCAGCGTCGGCACGCCGGCGCGGGCCAGTTCCTGCTGCACGATCGCCTGCTGCACCAGCGTGCCGCCCCGGCCGCCGTACTCCCGGGGCCAGGTGATCCCGACCAGGCCGGCCTCGGCCAGCACCCGCTGGGAGCGGCGCAGCGCGGCCTCGTGCGTGCGTGCGTCGACCGCCTCCTCGCCGGGGCCGACGTGCAGCAGCTCGGCCGCGTGCTCGGCGAGGGTGGCCCGGACGCCGGCGCGGAAGGCCGCCTCGTCGGGGGTGTCGTCGAAGTCCACGGGCGGCGCCTCTCCTCAGCCGGGCGGGTCCGGCCGCAGCGTGACAGCGGTCACCCGGAACGGTCAACGGTGACTGTTCGGCAGTGCCGCCTCCCCCTACGCTCGCGCGGGTGACCGCCGACCCCGCCGCGCCGTCCGGCCCCCGCTCGCGGTCGGCGCGGACCGCCGGCAGCCGCGCGCTGATCCTCGACGCGGCGGTCGCCTGCCTGGTGGAGGACGGCTACGCCGGCGCCTCGACCCTGGCCGTCCAGGCGCGGGCGGGGGTGTCCCGCGGGCGGCTGCTGCACCACTTCCCCAGCCGGGCCGAGCTGCTGGTGGCCGCCGCCGAGCACCTGTCGACCACCGTGCTGGCCGCCGTCCGGGAGCGGGCCGCGGCGCTGATGGCCGACCAGCCGGCCGGCCCCGAGCGGGTCGACCGCGCCATCGACCTGATGTGGGCGACGTTCCAGGAGCCGCCGTTCTGGGCCGCCGTGGAGCTGTGGACGGCGGCGCGCACCGACCCCGAGCTGCGTGCGGCGCTGCGGGCCGAGGAGCGGCGGCTGCGGGCGGCCATCCGCGCGGTGGCCGACGAGATCTGGGGACCGGAGATCGCCGCGGCCCCGCTCTACGCCGAGACCTGCGAGCTGCTGTTCACCAGCATGCGCGGCGTCGCCATCGTGTACGCGTTCGAGGACCGCCCGGCCGCGACCGACCCGCACCTGGGACTGTGGAAGCGGCTCGCCGAACGGGTGCTCGCCCACGAAGGCCCCTGACGGTCAGGGTTGACCGCGGCCGAGGTCGTCGTGAGCATGACGCGGGTCCCACTCTGCGAGGAGGACCCGTGGCCGTCGAGATCCCCCGGTTACCGGGCCGCGGCATGACCGCGAGCGACCAGCTGGCCCGCTGGGCACGGCGCACGCCGGACGCCGTCGCCCTCCTGTTCGAGGGCACGAGGCGCAGTTTCGCCGAGCTCGACGACCGGGTGGGCCGGCTGGCCCGCGCCTTGGCCGACCGGGGCCTGGGCACCGGCGACCGGCTCGCCGTCCACGGGCTCAACTCCCTCGAGGTCTGGGAGGCATACCTGGCCGGGGTGCGGCTGGGGGCCGTCGTCGTGCCGGTCAACTTCCGGCTGGTCGCCGACGAGGTCGCCTACGTGCTCGCCGACAGCGGCGCCGCGGCGATGGTCGTCGACGCGGCGACGGCCGAGGTGGCGGCCAAGGCCCGCGAGCAGGCGCCCGGCGTCCGCACCGTGCTCACCATCGGCGACGAGTACGAGGCGGTGCTCGCCGCCGCCGACGCGCCGCCGCCCGACGTCGAGGTCGACGAGGCCGCGCCGGCGTTCATCATGTACACCTCCGGCACGACCGGCCGCCCCAAGGGCGCCGTGCTCACCCACCGCAACCTGCTGGTGCACGCGTTCAGCCAGGTCACCCACCTCGGCGTCGACCCCGGCGACCGGGTCGCCGTGCCGGGCGCGCCGCTGTTCCACATCGCCGGGCTGGCCGGCGGGCTGCCACCGCTGCTGCTCGGCGGCACGCACGTCATCCTGCGGTCGGGCGGGTTCGACCCGGTGGCGACGCTGGACCTCATCGAGCGCGAGCGGGTCACCAACATCTTCCTGGTGCCGGCGATGTGGGCCGCGGTGGTCGCCGTCCCCGACATCGCGCAGCGCGACCTCTCCTCGCTCCGGCGCATCTCCTGGGGTGCCGCCCCGGCGTCGACGACGCTGCTGCGCACGATGATCGACACGTTCCCGCAGGCCGAGGTGGTCACCGCGTTCGGGCAGACCGAGTGCAGCCCGGTCACCTGCTTCCTCCGCGGCGAGGACGCCGTGCGCAAGATCGGCTCGATCGGCACCCCGATGCTCAACGTCGAGGTGCGCATCGTGGACGACGCCGTGGAGGACGTCCCTCAGGGCGAGGTCGGCGAGATCGTCTACCGCAGCCCGATGGTGATGAAGGAGTACTGGGGCAAGCCCGAGGCGACCGCGGAGGCCTTCGCGGGCGGCTGGTTCCACTCCGGCGACCTGGTCCGGCAGGACGAGGACGGCTACCTCTACGTCGTCGACCGCAAGAAGGACATGATCATCACCGGCGGGGAGAACGTGTACTGCGCCGAGGTCGAGGACGTCCTCGCCGCCCACCCGAAGGTCGGCGAGGTGGCGCTGATCGGCGTCCCCGACCCCCGGTACGGCGAGGCGCCGCACGCCGTCGTCGCCCCGCGGGACCCGGCCGACCCGCCGACACCGGCCGAGCTCTCCGCCTGGTGCCGGGAACGGCTGGCCCGCTACAAGAACCCGCGGGAGTACTCGCTGGTCCCGGCGCTGCCGCGCAACCCCAGCGGCAAGGTGCTCAAGACCCGCCTGCGCGAGGAGCACTCCGCCGGCTCGCTCGTCGCCGACCCGATCACCTGAGTGGGAGGAGGACCCCGTCCTCCCCACCCCTCGCACGCTCGGGGCGGTGCCCTGGACGGCGCCGTGCTCAGCCCTGCCAGGCCTCGGCGACCTGCTCGGCCACGCTCGCCGCCTGGGCCCGTCCCGCCCGCGCCGACCCGGCCCGCGCGGCGGGGTCGAGGACGTTGCGCCCGATCGCCGTCCGCGACGCCTCGTCCGGCGAGACGACGGCGACGCGGGCGACCATCCCGGTCACCTGTGCGTCGACGCTGGCCATCGGCCCCACGCCGCGCGGGATGGGCGCGAGGACGACGACCCGGTCACAGCCCTCGGCGAGGTCGGCGTTGGCCGCCGAGCGCATGCCCCCGTCGACGTAGCGGCGGCCGTCGATGGTCACCGGCGGATAGACCCCCGGCACCGCGCAGCTCGCGGCGACGGCCAGCAGGAGCGGCACGCCCGAGTCCCGGGTGAAGGTCCGGAACTCGCCGGTCTGCGCGTCGACGGCGGTGGTGGTGAGCGCCCGGTCGGGCCACTCGGTGCTGACCAGCCGGGAGCCGATGACGTCGAGCCGCTCCTGCTCGGAGGGCGTCAGCCCGGCCTGCTCGGCGGCGAGCGCGAGCGCGCCGACCCGGCGGCGGAACTCGACGTCCCTGCCGCGGCTTCGCAGCATCGCCCAGCCGTAGCGGGCCAGCGCCGCGCGGGTCATCCGCGCCGCCCTCTCGCCGGTCGGGGGCTCGAGCTGGCGGGCGTGGAGGGTCTCCAGGTCCGCGCCGGCGGTGACCTGCGCGCCGACCACCGACCCGGCGGAGGTGCCGACGACGAGGTCGGCACCGGTGAGGTCGGTCCCCGCCTCGGCGAGACCCGCGAGGACGCCGATCTCCCAGGCGATGCCGGTGATGCCGCCACCGCCGAGGACAGGGCCGTGCGCTGGTCACTCATCGACCCATCCTCACCCACGGTGGGCTCTCGACACGCGTTGTGACGTGCGCCACGCTGGGGGCCTCCGCAGAGAGAGGACCCGCATGACCGCCACCGAGGCCCCGCCGAGCCCCTCCGCGCACAGCTGGCCGCCGGGCCTGCCGCGCGCGCTGGACTACCCGGCGGTACCGGTCGGCTCCATCCTGCGGGCGGCGGCGCGCCGCTGGGGCGATCGGGTGGCGTTCGTCGACTCCGGTGCCGAGCTGACGTTCACCGAGCTGGCCGACCGGGCGCACGCGGTGGCCAACTGGCTGGCCGACGCAGGCGTCGGCCGAGGTGACGTCGTCGCGGTGCACGTGCCCAACTGCCGGCACTACCCGGCGGTCTACTACGGCGTCCTGCTGGCCGGGGCCACCTTCTCCCCCACCAACCCGCTGCTGCCCGCCGCCGACCTCGCCGCGCAGCTGACCGACGCCGGCGCCCGCGTGCTGGTCACCTGGGACCAGGTCCTGCCCCTCGTCCGGACGGCGCTGGCCGGCACCGCGGTCGAGACCGTCGTGGTCACCGGCGCCGCGCACACCGCCGACCTCGCCGCCCGCCTCGACGGACTGGACCCCGGCGAGGTCGACCTCGCCGACCTGCTCGCCGCCGACCCCTCCGACCGCCACCTCGACGCCGACCTCGACGTCGCCACCGACCTGGCGCACCTGGCCTACACCGGCGGCACCACCGGGGTCAGCAAGGGCGTCGAGCTGCCGCACCGGAACGTGGTCACCAACGTGCTGCAGTCGGGCTGCTGGTCGTCGGGGTCGCTGCCGGAACTCGACGCCGCCGGGGACGTGACGCTGCGCCAGGTCCTCGGCCCCGACGAGGTCCCCACGCGGCTCGGCGAGGGGCGGATCATCAACCTGACCCCGTGGTTCCACGCCATGGGCGCCATCGGCTACCTCAACGGCCTGGTCATGGCAGGGACGACGACGGTCATCCACATGCGCTTCGACCCGGTGCGCTACGTCGAGGACGCCGTCCGGTACCGGGTGACCTCCATCGGCGGCGCTCCCCCGGTGTTCGTCGCGCTCCTGCAGGTCCCCGGGATCGCCGAGGCCGACCTGTCGTCGGTGCGCGGGGTCTCCAGCGGTGCCGCGCCGCTGCCGGTGCCCCTCATCGAGGCGCTGCGGGCGCTGCTGCCGGAGGCGGTGATCGGCGAGGGGTACGGGCTGACCGAGGTGACCATGCAGGCCACCGGCAACCCGGCGTTCCGCTCGGGCACCCGCAAGGCGGGCACCGTCGGCGTGCCGGTCTTCGACACCGAGATCAGCATCCGGCCGCTGGGCGGGGGCGACCCGCTGCCGCCCGGCGAGCGCGGCGAGGTGTGCATCCGCGGCCCGCAGGTGATGCGCGGGTACGCGCACCGACCCGAGGCCACCGCCGAGGCGATCGACGCCGACGGCTGGTTCCACTCCGGCGACGTGGGGGTGCTCGACGAGGACGGCTACCTGTCGATCGTCGACCGCACCAAGGACATGCTGCTCTACAAGGGCTACAACGTCTTCCCGCGCGAGCTGGAGGAGGTCCTCTTCGGCGTGCCCGGGGTCGCGGGCGCCGCGGTGGTCGGCCGCCCGGACGAGCAGGCGGGGGAGCTGCCGGTGGCCTACGTCGTCCGCAGGGGCGACGCGGCCGGTGCCGCGCTCACCGCGGAGTCGGTGATGGCCGCGGTCAACGAGCGGGTCACCCCCTACAAGCGGCTGCGCGACGTCGTCTTCATCGACGCCATCCCGGTGTCGGCGGCGGGCAAGGTGCTCAAGCGGGAGCTGGCCGCCCGGGAGCGCGCCGCGGCCACCGGCGGCTGACCCCACCCGGCGCCGGCCGCCGCACCCCTCCGACTCACCCGGAGGGGTGCGGCGCTCACGCGGGAGCGCCGTCGGCTCACTATCGTCCGCGGGGTGACCATGCCGACCGGTGACGGGACGCCCGAGCACGCCGGCGTCCAACTGGCGCACGTCGAGGAGTCCCCGACCCGCCAGGTGTGGCGCCGGGTCGTCATCGCGGCGATCGTCCTCGCGTTCACCGTGTTCATCGTGTGGCTGGACCGGGACAGCTACCGCGACGGCGACCAGGTCGGCATCGGCCTGCTGGACGCGATCTACTACTCGACGGTCACCCTGTCCACGACCGGGTACGGCGACATCACGCCGATCACCGACGGCGCCCGGCTGGTCAACATCCTGGTGATCACGCCGCTGCGCATCATGTTCCTGATCGTCCTCATCGGAACGACCCTCGAGGCGCTGACCGCGCGCTCGCGGGAGGAGTTCCGCATCCGTCGCTGGAGGTCCCGCGTGCGCCAGCACGTCATCGTGTGCGGCTACGGCACCAAGGGGCGCAGCGCGATCCGCTCCCTGCAGGCCAACGGCACCCCGCTCGAGCAGATCGTCGTCGTCGACCCCGAGCCCCGTGCCATCGACGAGGCCAACTCCGTCGGACTCACCGGGATCGTCGGTGACGCCGGCCGCACCGAGGTGCTGCGCCGGGCCTCGGTGGAGCGGGCCCGGGCGGTGATCGTCGCGGCCAACCGGGACGACGCCTCGGTGCTCATCACCCTCACCGTGCGGCAGCTCAACCCCAGCGTCCCGATCACCACCTCGGTGCGCGAGGAGGAGAACGCCAACCTGCTGCGCCAGTCCGGCGCGGACACGGTCATCACCACGTCGGCGACGTCCGGCCGGCTGCTGGGGTTGTCCACCGACGCCCCGCGGGTGGTCGCCGTCGTCGAGGACCTCGTCACCGGCGGCCACGGCCTCGACCTCAAGCAGCGGCGGGTCACCGCCGACGAGGTCGGCCTCGGGCCGCGGCAGCTGCGCGACATCGTGCTGTCGGTGACCCGCGGCGGGCGGACGCTGCGCTTCGACGACCCGCTGATCGGCACGCTGCAGCCCGACGACGTCCTCGTGGTCGTGAAGTCCCACCCGACCGCGGGGCGGATGCCGACCGGGGGCGGGCAGGCCGCCGCCGTCTAGAAGGACCCCGTCCTCCTCACCGCTCGCAGGCTCGCGGCGAGCCTCTGGACGGGGCCGCCGTCCCCCGCCCCTGGTGGGCTCGGGACGGTGACCCCCTCAGCCGATCGTCAGCACCCAGGTCTGCGTCGGCTCGTCCCGGCCACGCAGCTCGACCACCGTGCCGGGCGCCCAGTACTGGGCCTCGTGGCCACGGGCGGCCCGGATCACGCTGTTGGACACCACGGCGCGGCCGGGGTGGTCCTTGGCCAGGTCGGTGAGCCGGGCCGCCTCGTTCACCGGGTCGCCGATCACCGTGTACTCCAGCCGGCTGGCCGCACCCACCTGACCGGCCCACACCGGGCCACAGGCGACCCCCACGCCGACGTCGACCTCGCCCGCGGCGGCGACGGCGGTGCAGATGCGCCGGGCCGCCCGCAGCGCCGCCCCGGCGGGGTCCGGGTGGTCGGTGGGCGCACCGAAGACGCACAGCGCCGCGTCGCCCTCGAACTTGTTCACCAGGCCGCCCTCGTCCTCCACGGTCGCCACCACGACGGCGAAGAAGCGGTTGAGCAGGCCGACCATCTCCTCCGGTCCGGTGCGCCGCACGAGTGTCGTGGAGCCGGCGATGTCGACGAACAGGGCAGCGACCGTGCGGACCTCGCCCCCCAGGGAGACGCCCGTGGCCAGGGCCCGCTGGGCGACCGTCGTCCCGACGTGCCGGCCGAACAGGTCGCGCAGCCGCTCCCGCTCCGCCAGCCCCGCCGCCATGGTGTTGACGCCCTCCTGCAACAGGCCGATCTCGCCGGCGTCGTCCACCGTGACCCGCACGTCGTGGTCGCCCTCGCCGACCCGCTGCACCGCCCGGCGCAGGTCGCGCAGCGGCGCGCCCACCGCCCGGGCCGCCAGGTGGGTGGCCACGAAGCCGATCAGCAGCGACGCCAGGACGAGGAACACGACGGCACCCTCGCGCGGGCCCTGGGGGTTGCTCGGGTCGAGGAAGAGCAGGGTGAGCCCCACGAGCGGGACGCCGCTGGTCAGCGCCCAGGTGAGCAGCAGCCGCGGCCGCACGCCGAGGACCAGCGCGCCGGCCGGCGGGTACGCGGCGAGGGCCCGGGCGGTCAGTCCCCGGGTCAGCCGCAGCGTGAGCAGGTAGCAGTGGCCGGAGGTCGCCACTCCGCCGAGCAGCGCGGCCAGCCCCAACCGCAGTCCGACGAGGGACAGCTGCGAGGCGACCGCGCCCACGACCCCCACGACCACCGCGCCCCCGAGCCAGCCGAGGGCGACGACGAGGGCGACGTCCACCGGCAGCCGGAGCACCTGGGCGGCCTCCTCGGGCCGGGGCGGCCGGCTCTCCCGCAACCAGGCGGCGGTGAGCCGCTGCCGGCGCAGCACCGCCAGGATGCCCAGCGGCAGGGCCAGGGCGAGGTAGCCGACAGCCGACAGGACGATGGCCGTCCGTCCGGCGGGGTCGCGGGCACCGGCGGACAGGGCGAACAGCAGCAGGGCGACGACGGCGACGGCGACGAGGTTGGCGGTCAGGACGTTCAGCACGATGTAGGGCACCGCCCGGCGTCCCCGCGGCGCGAACTCCAGTGCGGCGTCGACCCGGCGGAGGGCGCTGCCGGTCACCGGTCCTCCGGCCGGCGCGGCGTCACCAGTCGGCCCGGCGGGCGATCTCGGCGACCTCGGCCTCGTCGGCACGGGCGGCCGTCGGGTCGTCGGGCCAGTCCGCCACCTGGGCACTGGCCCAGTCCGCCCAGTCGGCGACCAGCCGGTAGAAGTCGGTGAGGAAACGACCGGCCAGCATGGCCTCGGGCAGCCGTTCCGGGAACGGGCCCCGCCCCGCGGCATAGGCCTCCGCAGCCGACCGGTTCTCCTGGTTGCGCTCCTCGGCCCACGCCCGCGCGGCCGCCAGCGTGGCCAGCGCGTCCTCCCGGGTGCCGTGCTCGGCGAAGCTGATCTTGAGCAGCTGCTCGAACTCCAGCACCGGGCCGCTCCCGGGGTCGCGGTGCCACGCGGCCAGCGCCTCGCGGCCGGCGTCGGTGATCGAGTAGACGGTGCGCGACCGCTTCCCCACCGGCTCGGTGCGCGCCGTCGCCAGGCCGTGTGCGACCAGCTTCTTGGGCTCCTCGTAGAGCTTGCTCTGCGCGCGCGGCCACATCCGGCCCAGGCTGCGGTCCATCTGCCGGGTGAGCTCGTAGGTGCTCCACGGCCGGACGGCGAGCAGGCTGAGGATCGCGTACGAGGTCGTGGTGAGCGCGCCAGGGGTTGACATGGTCCTCCCAAGGGGAGTACGCCGAACGCATAGTCCCTTCGGGAGCAGACTAGCCGCCGAGAAGGTGACCACGGTGACCGACACAACGACGCTCCGTGTCGCTCCGGGCAACGCCGAACAGGCCCGAGCGTGGGACGGCGGTGAGGGCGCCCAGTGGGCCGCCTCCGCCGACCGCTTCGACGACGCGGTCCGCGCGTACCACCCGCTCTTCCTGGCCGCGGCCGCCATCGGCTCGGCCGACCGCGTGCTCGACGTCGGGTGCGGCAACGGGCGGACCACCGTCGACGCCGCCCGGCTCGCCCCGGACGGGCACGTCCTCGGGGTGGACCTCTCCGCCCGGATGCTCGAGGTCGCCCGGGCTCGGGCCCGCGCGGCCGGGCTGGGCAACGTCACGTTCCTGCAGGCCGACGCCCAGGTGCACCGGTTCGAGCCGGGGGCCTCCGACGTGGCGATCAGCCGCAGCGGCGCGATGTTCTTCGCCGACCCTGTCGCGGCGCTCGGCAACATCGGCGACGCGCTGCGGCCGGGGGGCCGGCTGGTGCTGCTCACGTGGCAGTCGCTGGAGCGCAACGAGTGGATCACCGCCTGCCGGGACGCGCTCGCCGCGGGCCGGGAGTTCCCGCTGCCGCCGCCCGGCCGGCCGGGCCCCTTCGCGCTCAGCGACCCCGAGCGGATCTCCGACCTCCTGCCCGCGGCCGGCTTCCGCGACGTGCACCTGGAGTCGCTGGAGCTCCCGATGTACTTCGGGAGGGACGCGGCCGACGCCGAGGTGTTCCTGCTCCGTCAGCTCGGCTGGATGCTGGAGGGGCTGGACCCGGGGCGCCGGGAGGAGGCCGTCGGGGCCCTGCGCGGGTCGCTCGCGGCGCACGAGAGCCCCGACGGCGTGACCTACGGGTCCGCGGCGTGGCTGGTCACCGGGCGCCGGCCCGGCTGACCGCCGCCCGCCGGCCGGTCAGCCCGGGGTGCCGACCCCCTCGGGCGGGACGCCGGTGTTCATGACCTCCAGGATGGTGTGCGCGTCCAGGTGCCGGCCGGTCAGGCGGGCGCAGACCCGGCCGTCGTAGAACACGACGACCTCGTCGCAGACCGCGGCCAGTTCCCGCGGGTCGGACGACGCCACGATCTGCACCGCACCGCGGTCGGCGAGCCCGCGCAGCAGGTTGTAGATCTCCGCCTTGGCGCCGACGTCGATGCCCCGTGTCGGGTCGTCGAGCAGCAGGACCGAGGGCGCGGCCTCCAGCCACTTGGCGAAGACCACCTTCTGCTGGTTGCCGCCGGAGAGCATGCCGACCTCCTGCTCGACCGACGGCGTCTTGATGCCCAGCCGCTCGACGTGCTCGCGGGCACGCTCCTTGAGCCGGGCGGACCGGACGAAGGCCCCGTCGCGGCGCAGCGCCACCGACCCGACCTGGCCGACGTTGTCCCAGATCGGCTTGTCGAGCATGACCCCGAAGCGCTTGCGGTCCCCGGAGACGATGGCCACCCCCTGGCTGATCGCCCCGCGGATGGACGGCTTGAGCGCCGCGCCGTCCGGGAGGACCACCCGACCCTCGTCGGGCCGGACGACCCCGGCCGCGACGCCGAGCACGGCCCGGTGACCGGCGCCGGCGACGCCCGCCAGGCCGACGACCCGGCCGCACGGGACGGCGAGGTCCACCTCGCGCAGCTGCCCCTCCACGGTGACCCGCTCCAGCCGCAGCGCCGGTCCCCCGTCGTCGATCGCCTGCCCATGGTGGGAGCGCTCCTCGACGATGGCCGCGACCTTGTCGCCGAGCATGTGCGCGACGATCCGGTCGACGGTGAGCGTGCTCGCCGGTGCGGACGGCACCGCGACCCGGCCGTCCCGCATGATCGTGACCTCGTCGCTCACGGCGAGCACGTCCTCCAGGTGGTGGGAGACGTACACGACCGCGACGTCGCGCGCCCGGAGCCGGCGCACGACGGCGTGCAGCCGGTCGGCCTCCTCGGCGTGCAGCGCCGAGGTGGGCTCGTCGAGGATGAGCACCCGCGGGTCGGTCACCAGCGCGCGGGCGATCTCCAGCAGCTGGCGCTGGTCCAGCGGCAGGTGCTCGACCGGGTCCTCGAGCCCGACGTCGAGCCCGAGCTCGTCGAGCACCGGCCGCGCCCGCTCGGCCATCCGCCGCCGGTCCACCAGGGGACCGCGGCGCATCTCCCGCATCGGGAACAGGTTGGACAGCACGTCGAGGTCCGGGAACAGGCTCAGCTCCTGGGACACGACCGCGATGCCCTGGTCGACGGCGTCGGCGGTGTTGCCGATGCGCAGCTCACGGCCGTCGAGGCGCAGGACACCCGCGTCCGGCCGGACGGCGCCGACGAGCACCTTGACCAGCGTCGACTTGCCCGCGCCGTTCTCCCCCAGCAGCGCGTGCACGCTCCCCGGCCGGACGGTGAGGTCGACGCCGGCCAGGGCGACGACCCCGCCGTAGGCCTTGCGGATGTCCTGCGCCTCCAGCACGGCTAGTTCGCCTCTTCCAGGTCCTTGATGGGCGGGTTGGCGAGCTGCTCGTCGATGATGTCGCCGTAGTACTCGCGCTTGTTCTCGTCCGACTCCTGGCGGGCCTGGATGTCGGCGACGTTCTCCTGGGTGACCAGCTCGGCCGTGCTCACCCACCAGCCCTCGAACAGCTCACGCTCGCCGAGGGCGTTCTCGATGAGCAGCCGGGTGGCCAGGTAGCCCTTGAGGAAGTGCTGCGGGTCGGCGGCGGCGAAGTTCGTGCCGTCGGCCACCGCCTGCACCCCGGCCTCGTTGAGGTCGAAGGCGCCGGTCAGGAACCGGCCCCCGTTGTCCCGGTTGATGCGGGCCAGGGAGGCGAGGGCGGCGTCGCCGGCGTCGAGGAACACCGAGGCGTCGCTGTTGGCCGAGACCAGGTTGTTCCAGGTGTTGAAGTTCGACGTCGGGTCGGGCGCGCTGGCCACCGGGCCCACGACCTGGAAGCCCGACATGCCCTGCTCGAAGGCCTGCTTCATGCCCAGCGCCCGGTTGTCCAGTGCCGGGACGCCGGGGATCGGGCTGGCGACGACGGCCGAGCCGGTCGTGGTCCCGGCCTCCTGCAGGCGGCGGATCGCCTCCTCGGCGAGCATCGCCCCGGCCGCGACGTTGTCGTTGCCCAGGTAGCTGGTCACGTTGGAGCCGGGCAGCGGGGCGGTGTCGACGGCCAGCACGGGGATGCCCTGCTGCACCGCGCGCGCCTCGGGCCGCACCAGCAGGTCCGGGGTGAGCGTCATGATCGCGATGCCGTCGGTGGCCGTGCGCATCGCGTCCTCGAACATCTTGACCTGCGCCGGCCCGTCGAGCTTGGTGGGCGCGATGGCCTGGACGTCGACGCCGAGCTCCTCACCGGCGGCCTCGGCACCGGCCAGCATCTCCTGCGAGAAGTTCTGGCTGCCGTCCGCGGCGATGAAGGCGATGTTGAGGTCCTCGGCCGCGGCGGCGTCACCACCTCCCCCACCGCCACCGCCACCGCCGCCGTTGCTGCCGCAGGCGGCGACGAGCACGACCATGGCCGTGGCGATCAGCGGGCGGGAGGCCCGCAGTGCGGGACCGGTGCGACCGGTCCCCGCCGAACGTGTGCGCACGATGTTCCTCCTGGGGGGTGTGCCCGGGTGGCCGGGCGGGGTGGGGTGCCCAGGCGACGCGGAGCGAGGACTCGCCTGGGTGTTCGGGGGTCGACGCCGGCGGCCCGGCGCCGGTCCTACAGCTGCGGGCCGCTGGTCCGGCCGGCCGTTCGCCGGCGGCGGACCACGCTGTCGAGTGAGACCGCGGCCAGGATGACCGCGCCCGTGGCGAACTGGTTCCAGTTGATCGGGACGCTGAAGTAGGCCAGGCCGCTGCCCACGACGCCGAGCAGGACCGCGCCCAGCGCCGCGCCGACGATGGTGGCCTTGCCGCCGGCCAGCGAGGTGCCGCCGATGACCGCGGCGGCGATGGCGAGCAGCTCGTAGCCGCTGCCGGTGTTGGGGTCCGAGGCGCCCAGGTAGCCGATGGTCAGCACCCCGGCGAGCCCGCCCAGCGCGCCGCTGAGCACGAAGGCCTGCATGCGGACGCGGTTGACCGGGATGCCGCTGAAGGCGGCGGCCTCGGGGTTGGACCCGATCGACCGGATGCGGTAGCCGAACGGCGTCGCCCGCAGGACGACGGTGAGGACCACCGCGACCAGGACGAGGACGATCCCGGGGACGGGGACGCCGGCGACGTTGCCACCGACGACCTGCGAGAAGGAGTCGTCGACCGGCGGCCCGAGCACCTGCGTGCCGTCGCTGAGCGCCAGGGTGAGCCCGCGGAACATGGCCAGCGTGGCGAGGGTGGCCACGATCGAGGGCAGCTTGAAGTACTGGATGAGCAGGGCGTTGAACAGACCCAGCACCCCACCGACCACGATCGCCAGCAGGGCGCTCAGCCACGAGTTGAGCCCGCTCTGCACCAGCATCGCGCAGGCCAGGGCGGTCAGGGCGTAGACCGAGCCGACGGAGAGGTCCAGCTCCCGCATCGCGAGCAGGAACGCCATGCCACAGGCCAGGATCCCGATGTAGGTGGCCTGGTTGAGGATGGCCATGAGCTGGTCGAACTCGAGGAACCGCGGGTAGAACGCGCCGATCGCGAGGATGAGCACGACCGTGGCGATCAGCACCCCGAGGTACTCCTGCGAGAGCACCGCGCGGCCGGGGGGGGGGGGGGGGGGGGGGGGGGGGGGGGGGGGGGCGGGGGGGGGCGGGGGGGGGGGGGGGGGGGGGGGGTGGGGGGGGGGGGG
>NZ_JBJGYV010000017.1:0-112028 GCF_054050175.1 Geodermatophilus sp. SYSU D00697 | reverse complement strand
CGAGCCGGGGGCGGGGGCCCGCCCCCCCGGACCCCCCCCCCCCCCACTCGGGGGGGGGGCGCGCGGGGGCCCCCCCCCCCCCCCCCCCCCACGGTCACGTCCGCCTCAGGCGCCGCGCAGCTCCTCCAGGATCGGCGCGGCGACCTTGAAGGCGTGGTTGGCCGCGGGCACCCCGGCGTAGACCGCGGAGTGCTGGATGACCTCGGCGATCTCCTCGTCGGTCAGCCCGTTGTTCTTCGCCGCGCGCACGTGCAGGGCGAACTCGTCCCAGTGCCGCAGCGCGATGGTGATCGACAGGGTCATCAGGCTGCGGTCCCGCCGGGCCAGGCCCGGCCGCTGCCAGACGTCCCCCCAGGCCACGCGGGTGATGAAGTCCTGGAAGTCGGCGGTGAACGGCGTGGTGTTGGCCACCGCGCGGTCGACCCACGCGTCGCCGAGCACCTGCCGGCGGGTCCGCATCCCCGCCTCGCGGCGGGCGTCGTCGGTGCTGGGCAGGTCGCTCATCGGGGGTCTCCGTCGAGGTGGGCGAGCAGCGCGCCGGTGACCTCCAGCGGCGACTCCAGGTTGGCCAGGTGGGCGCCGGGGCTCACCGACACCAGCTCGGCGCCCGGGATCCCCTCCGCGATCGCCCGCTGGTGGTCCGGCGGCAGCGCGGGGTCCTCGGCCCCGGACACCACCAGCGTCGGGGCGCCGATGCGGCCCAGCTCCTCCCGCAGGTCCAGGTGCGCGACCACCTCGCAGCAGGCGGCGTAGCCCTCGTCGTCCGCACCGGCGATCATCGCCTCGAGCCGGGCCACCAGGTCCGGCTGCGCGGCCGCGAAGGACGGCGTCAGCCAGCGGCTCACCACGGCCGGCGCCAGCGGGGCGGTGCCGCCGGAGCGGGCGGCGGCCGCCCGGTCGAGGAAGCCCTGCGGCTCGGTCTTCGCCGACGTGCACAGCAGGGCGATGCGCCCCACCCGGTCGGGCTCCCGCGCGGCCAGCCGCATCACGGTCATGCCACCCAGCGAGAGCCCGGCCACGTGCGCCCGCCGCACGCCGAGCCGGTCCAGCAGCGCGACGACGTCGTCCACCAGGTCGTCGAGGCGGTACGGGCCGGCAGGTGCCGGCGAGCTGCCGTGCCCCCGGGTGTCGTAGGTGACCACGCGGAAGCGCTCGGCCAGCGCCGGCACCTGCGGGTCCCACATGGCGCGGGTGGCGCCCAGGGAGTTGGAGAGGACGACGACCGGCGCGTCGCGCGGCCCGTCCTCGGTGTACGAGACCTCGACAGCAGTCACGGCTTCCCTTCGGTCAGTCGGGCGTGTTCGGCGAGCGCGGCGTCCACCTGGGCGCCGGCCTCCCCCACGGCCGGGGCCGCGGCGGCCAGGACGGCAGCGGGGTCCACGTCGGTGCGCGCGGCCACCACCTCGGCCAGCGGCCGGCCGGTGTCACGGGCCTCGCGGACGGCGGTCGCCGCGGCGTCGTGGGCCGGGCCCCTCCCCAGGCCGGGCGCGAGCGCGTCGGCGAGCGCGCCGGCCAGCGGGCCCTCGTTGGCCGCGGCGACGGTCGCGGCCATGCGCGCGACGTCGGGACGCAGGCCGCGCAGGCTCTCGGCCAGCCAGGCCGCGGCCGACCCGACGGTGGTGAGCAGTTCGGTGAGCGAGGGCCACTCGCTGTGCCAGGCGCCGGCGGCCCGTTCGTGCTCCTGCTCCATGGCGCCGAGCAGGGTGGCGACCAGGCCGGGGGCGCGCCGGGCGCACGCGCGGGCGGAGATGGCCGCGACCGGGTTGCGCTTGTGCGGCATCGCCGACGAGCCGCCGCGCCCCTCCCCCACCTCGGCCACCTCGGCGACCTCGGACTGGGCGAGCAGGACGACGTCGACGGCGACCGTGGCCACCGCGCCGGCGGCGGCCCCGAGGGCGCCGGCCAGGTCGGCGATCGGCAGCCGGACGGTGTGCCACGGGACGGCGGTGGTCACCAGCCCCAGCTCGTCGGCCAGCGCCGCGCGCACGGCGACCCCGGCCCCCTCGCTGGCCGCCAGCGTGCCGACCGCGCCGCCGTACTGCACCGGCAGCGAGGCGACCACCTCGGCCAGGCGCAGCCGCGCCCCGTCGAGACCGGCCAGCCAGCCGGCCGCCTTCAGGCCGAACGTCGTGGGCAGGCCCTGCTGCATCAGGGTGCGGCCCATGACCACGTCGTCCCGGTGGGTGCGCGCCAGCCCGGCCGCGGTCTGCGCGGCCGCCGCCAGGTCGGCATCGATCGCCGCGACGGCGTCGCGGGCGAGCAGCACCAGGGCGGTGTCCAGCACGTCCTGGCTGGTGCCGCCCACGTGGACGGCGACGGCGTCGCGCTCCCCCACCGCGTCCTGCACCGCCCGCACCAGCGGCGGGACCGGGTTGCCCGCGTCGGCGGCCTTCGCCACGACGGTGGCCAGGTCCAGCCGGGACGGGTCGGCGCAGGCGGCAGTGACCGCGTCGGCAGCCGTCGTCGGCACCAGCCCGCTGCGCGCCGCGGCGCGGGCGAGGGCCGCCTCCACGTCGAGCAGCGCCCGGAACCAGGCGTCGTCGGAGACGGCGGCCGCCGCCGCGCCGCGGGCGAACGTGCCGGCGAACAGAGCTGTCACGGCTGTGTTCATACCGTGCGGCTCCACACCCAGGCCGCTCACACCGCGAAGAAGACCGTCTCCGCGTCGCCCTGCAGGTGCACGTCGAAGGAGTACCCGTCCTCGGTCCGCCGGGCGATCAGGGTCCCCCGCCGGTCCTCGGGGACCGACTTCAGCACGGCGTCCTCGGCGTTGGCCTCGGCCTCGTCCTCGAAGTAGATGCGGGTGACCACCCGGTCGAGCAGGCCGCGGGCGAAGACGCTGACGTCGATGTGCGGCGCCTGCAGGCCGCCCTCGCCGTCGGGCAGCCGGCCCGGCTTGAGCGTGTGCAGCGCGAACTCGCCGGGCGGGTGGACCGTCTGCACCCGGGCGTAGCCGCGGAAGCCCGGGTAGGACGACGCGCCGCGGGGGTCCTCGGGCGACGGGAAGCCGCCGTCCGGGTCGGCCTGCCAGGTCTCGATCATCGCGTCGGGGACGAGGTCACCGGCGCCGTCGAAGACCCGCCCGCGGATCCAGATGCCGCCCTCGGTCCCCTCGGCGGCGGCCCACGCGCCGTCCGACCACGTCAGCCCGATCGCCAGGTAGGGCCCGACCGTCGCGCTCGGCGTGGAGCCCAGCCGCAGCGGCCCGGTGAGGAAGCCGGTGCCGCGCTGCCCCGAGCGCGGCTGGAAGGGCGTGGTGGGGTCCGGTGGGACGTCCAGCGGGTCCACGATCTGGGTCACGCGACACCTCCTGCGCGATTCCGCGCCTCGATCCGCTCCTCGCTCGATGCCACCGGTCGCCTCCGCGGTCGCTCCGCTCCTCGGTCGCTGGCGCTCGCTGCGATGCCCACTCCCTGTCGGCTCCCGCCTCGCTGCGATGCTCCCTCGGCTGTCATCACGCGACATCTCCGTCGTCGTCGGTCTCGAACGGGGTCTGGTCCCTGCCGCGCAGCACGATGTCCCACTCGAAGGCCAGCGCCCAGTTGTCCTGGGTCCGCTCGAGGCTGTACTGGCTGATCGCCCGGTGGCGCGCCGCGGCCGGGATGGAGTTGTAGATCGGGTCCTGCTCGAACAGCGGGTCGCCCGGGAAGTACATCTGGGTGACCAGCCGCTGGGTGAAGGCGCGGCCGAAGAGGCTGAAGTGGATGTGCGCCGGACGCCAGGCGTTGTGGTGGTTGCCCCACGGATAGGCGCCGGGCTTGATCGTCATGAACTCGTAGCGGCCCAGGCTGTCGGTGACCACCCGGCCGAGGCCGTCGAAGTGGGGGTCGAGCGGCGCGGGCCAGTTGTCGACGACGTGCCGGTAGCGGCCGGCCGCGTTCGCCTGCCACACCTCGACCAGCGCGTCGGGCACCGGGCGGCCGTCGCTGTCGAGCACCCGCCCGAAGACGAGGATCCGCTGGCCGATCGCCTCGCCGCCGTTGCGGTAGGTCAGGTCGGCGTCCTGCTGCTGGACGCGGTCCTCCCCCAGCACCGGGCCGGTGATCTCGGTCAGCCGCTGGGGCAGGTCGACCGGCGTCCGCAACGGCGCCCGGAGCCCGGTGCTCCGGTAGTCGGGGAAGCCGACGGGAGTGCGCAGCGAGGGGTCCTCGCGCAGGTAGCGCGGCAGGTGCAGCCGGCTCTCGGATGTGGTCCCGGTCATGCTGGGACGGTACGACCGGCGGGCTAGGCTGCCCAAGCCGGGACTTCCGGCCAGTAGAAGGAGGGGGCCGTGGCCGGAGGAGGCGCGACACCGGGGCGGTCGGTCACCTCGCGGGCGCTGGCGGTGCTCGACGCGTTCAGCAGCAGCGCGCCGCACCTCACGCTGTCGGAGATCGCCGAGCGCTCGGGAACGCCGCTGTCGACCGCCCACCGGCTGCTCGCCGAGCTCACCGACTGGGGGGCGCTGCAGCGGCGGGCCGACGGTCGCTACGAGATCGGCCGCAAGCTGTGGGACCTCGGGCTGCTCGCGCCGGTGCAGCTGGAGCTGCGGCAGGTGGCCGCACCGTTCCTGCTCGACGTGCACACCGCGACCCGAGACACCGTCCACCTCGCCGTGCGGGAGGGGCGCAGCGCGCTCTACGTCGAGCGCATCTCCGGCCGGGAGTCGGTCCCCGTGGTGAGCCAGGTGGGCAGCCGGCTGCCGCTGCACGCCACCGGGGTCGGCAAGGTGCTGCTGGCCAACGCGCCGGTCGACGTGGTCGAGGGGGTCCTGCGCTCGCTCACCCGGGAGACCCGGCACACCGTCGTCGACCCCGCCCGGCTGCGCCGCGAGCTCGGCGAGGTGCGCCGCCGCGGGTACGCGCGCACCGCCGAGGAGATGTCGCTGGGCACGCTCTCGGTCGCCGTCCCGGTCTCCGCCGAGCGGGCCGGCACGCCCGTGGCCGTGGCCGCGCTGGGCGTGGTGGCGCCCAGCCACCGACGGGACCTCGCCCGCCTGGTGCCGGTGCTGGAGGTGGCCGCGCGGGGCATCGGCCGCGAGCTGTCGCGAGCCCAGCGTTTCCACTGAGCGGCAACGAGCGGTTCCCAGGTACACGTACCGCCGGTCACACTCGGCCCGTGCGTACTCAGGTGGGGATCATCGGCGCCGGCCCGGCCGGCCTGCTGCTGTCGCGGCTGCTGCAACTGCAGGGCATCGACTCGGTCGTGCTGGAGAACCGGTCGCGGGAGTACGTGGAGGCCCGCATCCGCGCCGGCATCCTCGAGCAGCACACCGTCGACACGCTCACCGCGGCGGGCGTCGGTGACCGGCTGCAGCGCGAGGGCCTCGAGCACCGCGGCATCTACCTGCAGTACCCCGGCACCCGCCACAAGCTGGACTTCCCGGAGCTGTGCGGGCGCACGGTCTGGGTGTACGGGCAGACCGAGGTCACCAAGGACCTCATCAGGGCCCAGCTTGACGGCGGCCCGCCGCTGCTGTTCGAGGTGTCCGACGTGCGCCCCGAGGACGTCGACACCGACAGCCCCCGGATCCGGTTCGTCGACGCCGACGGCGCCGAGCAGGTGCTCGAGTGCGACGTCATCGCCGGGACCGACGGCTTCCACGGCGTCTCCCGCCCGGTGGTGCAGGCGGCCGGCGGGCGGGTGTGGGAGCGCACCTACCCCTACGCGTGGCTGGGCATCCTGGCCGACGCCGCGCCGGCGACCGACGAGCTGATCTACGCCTGGCACCCCGACGGCTTCGCGCTCTACTCGATGCGCTCGCCGAAGGTCTCGCGGCTGTACCTGCAGGTCGACCCCACCGAGAAGATCGAGGACTGGTCGGACGACCGGATCTGGGAGGGCCTCGCGACGCGGTTCGGGCACGAGGGCTGGGAGATCAACACCGGGACGGTGACCGAGAAGTCGATCCTGCCGATGCGCTCGTTCGTCAGCGCCCCGATGCGCCGCGGCCGGCTGTTCCTGGCCGGGGACGCCGCGCACATCGTGCCGCCGACCGGCGCCAAGGGGCTCAACCTCGCCGTCGCCGACGTCACCCTGCTCGCCTCGGCACTGGTGCGGCTGCTGCAGGAGAAGCAGACCGACCTGGTCGACTCCTACTCCGACCGCGCGCTGGCCCGCGTCTGGCGGTGCACCCACTTCTCCTGGTTCATGACCTCGATGCTGCACCGCTCCGGGGACGACTTCGACGCCGAGCTGCAGCTCTCGCAGCTGCGCCGGATCGCGGCGTCCGAGCCCGCCGCCCGCGAGCTCGCGGAGAACTACACCGGTCTCCCGCTCGAGCTCTGACCCGAGGGGGGCGCGGGGTCAGCGGCCGGCGTCGAGCAGGGTGAGGACGGCGGCCGCGGTGCCCGGCGCCAGCGGCAGGTGCGGGAGCACGGCGGGCAGCTCGTCGGGCTCGATCCCCTCGGCCAGCAGCGCGGCGAGCACCCGGGCGGCGTCCCGCGCCCCGACCGGCCCGTCCAGTCCCGCCTCCGCCAACGCCGCGCGGGCGAGGAACACCGCGCCCGAGGCGGCCGGGTCCTCCCGGCTCCGCGGCGGCGCGGACGGCGCGGCCTGCCGGGTCAGCGCCTCGGCGGCCCGGACCAGCGACAGGGGCAGGCCCTCGGCCTCCACCTCCAGCAGCGGGACGTCGGCCAGCGCGGCCAGCACCGCGTGCTCGGCCTCGGTCCGCAACGGCGCCTCCCACCCACCGGCCCGGACGACGGCGACCAGGTCGCGGCCGTCCTCCCCGAGGTCGTCGAGCAGCTCGGCCCACTCCGGTCCGCGGGTGGCCCGCGCGCGCTCGGCGGCCAGCACACAGGTGGCCAGCACGAACGGCTCCACGACCTCGGTGTCGAACCGGTCGGCGTAGACCACGCCGTCGGCGTCCACCGCGTTGAGAGCGTCGCGGAAGGTGCCCGGCCGCGCGTCGCCGAGCTCGAGCCGGCCGTCCTCCTCGCCACTGAGCGCCTGCCCGCGGGCGAGCCGGTCGCCGTTGGTGCCGCCGGTCTCGACCAGCCGCCCGCGGCGCCGCTCGTGGTGCGGCCGGTCGGAGATGCCGACGCTCCAGGCGCAGGTCTCGGCGATGAGCGCGGGCACCCGCTCGCGCAGCACCTCCCGGGTCAGCTGGCCCATCCAGTCCACGTCGAACACGCCCCGAGAGTGCCCCCGCGGGCCCCACCGTGCACGTGGCCTCAGCCGAAGAGGCCGTCCAGGAAGGACTGCTTGCGCTTGCCGCCGTGCCCGGACGACGAGGTCTTCTTCCCCTGCACCTGGTTGAGCACCTCGCCGACGACCGCACCGAGCCCACCGGAGCCGGCTCCGTAGCCGCCGGAGCCGGTCGAGTGGCCGGAGCCGGTCGAGTGGCCGGACGTGCCGTGCGCCGCGCTGCCGTGCCCGGACGACGTCCGGCCGTGCCAGTCGTTCTCCGCGTCGATGAGCCGGTCCAGCTCACCCCGGTCGAGGAAGATGCCGCGGCAGTCCGAGCACTGGTCGACGTGCACGCCGTTGCGCTCGTAGGTCCGCATCGCGCCGTGGCACTTCGGGCAGATCAGCTCCATGGCGCGGCAACGACCGACCCGCCGGGACGGGTTCCCCGTCGCGGCCCGCCGCCGTCCCGACGCGCCGGGACCGCGGTCGCCCCGGGAGCTACCGGCCGGTAGCTCGTGTGGGATCGTCGGGGTGACCCACCTGCGAGACGGCGGTGCTGCCGTCAGGAGAGAGGCCCGATGCGGTTGCAGCTGTCCCCGGAGCTGGAGGCGTTCCGGGAGGAGATGCGGACGTTCTTCACGACCGAGGTCCCCCAGGAGATCCGCGACACCGTCGCCGCCCGCCGGCACGTGTCCAAGGACCAGTACGTCCAGACCCAGCGGATCCTCAACGCCGCGGGGCTGGCCGTCCCCCACTGGCCGGTGGAGTGGGGCGGCAAGGACTGGACGCCGCTGCAGCGCCACATCTGGCGCGAGGAGATGCAGCTGGCCTGCGTCCCCGAGCCGCTGGCCTTCAACGCCGGCATGATCGGCCCGGTCATCGCCGCCTTCGGCAACCAGGAGCAGAAGGAGCGCTTCCTGCCGGCGACGGCGAACCTCGACATCTGGTGGTGCCAGGGCTTCTCCGAGCCCGACGCCGGGTCCGACCTCGCCTCGCTGCGCACCACCGCGGTCCGGGACGGCGACGACTGGGTCGTCAACGGCCAGAAGACGTGGACGACGCTGGGCCAGCACGCCGACTGGATCTTCTGCCTGGTCCGCACCGACCCCACCGCGGAGAAGAAGCAGCGCGGCATCTCGCTGCTGGTCTTCCCGATGGACACCCCCGGGGTCACGCTGCGGCCGATCGAGCTCGTCGACGGCAGCTTCGAGGTCAACGAGGTCTTCTTCGAGGACGTCCGCGTCCCGGCGGAGAACCTCATCGGCGAGGAGAACCGCGGCTGGGACTACGCGAAGTTCCTGCTCGGCAACGAGCGGGTGGGCATCGCCCGCGTCGGCGCCACCAAGCGGCTGCTGGCCCAGGCCAAGGAGTACGCGCGGGAGGTCACCGTCGACGGCCGGCCGCTCGCCGACGACCCGCGGATGGCCGGCCGCATCGCCGAGCTGGAGAACGACCTGCTCGCCCTGGAGCTGACCGCGCTGCGCGTGGTCGCGCACTCCTCCGACGGCCGGCCGCACCCAGCGTCCTCGGTGCTCAAGCTCCGCGGGTCGGAGCTGCAGCAGGCCGCCACCGAGCTGGTCGTCGACATCGCCGGCCCGCTCTCGGTCGCCTCCTTCGCCGACGAGGGGTCCGACGTGCCCGACTGGGCCCGCGTGGCGACCCCGGAGTACCTGAACCACCGCAAGGTCTCCATCTACGGAGGCTCCAACGAGGTGCAGCGCACCATCATCGCCGGCACGATCCTGGGGCTGTGAGGTAACCGTGGACTTCACCTTCGACAGCGAGCAGAACGACCTGCGGGAGGCCGTGCGCGGCCTGCTGGAGCGCGCCTACGGCGACAGCGAGGCCCGCCGCAGGGTCGTGGCCCAGGACCCGGGCTTCGACGAGAAGACCTGGTCGCGGATGGCGGAGATGGGCCTGCTCGGCCTGCCCTTCGCCGAGGATCACGGCGGCATGGGCGCCGGGCCGATCGAGGTGGCGATCGTCGCCGAGGAGATCGGGCGGGTGCTCGCGCCCGAGCCCTTCGTCGAGACGGTCGTGCTGGCCGGCGGGCTGGTCGCCGCCGTCGGCACCGACGCGCAGCGGGGCGAGGTCCTGGCCGGCATCGCCGAGGGGACCTCGCTGGCCGCGTTCGCGCACGCCGAGCCCGGCACCCGGTGGAGCCCGTCCGCGGCGGCGGTCACCGCCACCGAGGACGGTGGCACCTGGCGGCTCACCGGCGTCAAGGAGCCGGTGCCCGGCGGCGCGCGGGCCGACGTCCTGGTGGTGTCGGCTCGGCCGACCGGGGACGGGGCCTCCGGCGGCACCGCGCTGTTCCTCGTCCGCGGCGACGCCGAGGGCCTGACCCGCACCGGCTACCGCACCCACGACGGCGGCCGCGCCGCGCGCGTGGCGTTCGACGGCACCCCCGCCGAGCTGCTCGGGGAGGGGACCGGCGACCGGACCGCGGACGTCGAGAAGGCGCTCGCCGCGGCCCGCATCGCCTACAGCCACGAGGCGGTCGGCGCGATGGACACCGCGCTGCGGACCACGGCCGAGTACCTCAGGACCCGCAAGCAGTTCGGCGTGACGCTGAGCAAGTTCCAGGCGCTGACCTTCCGGGCGGCGGACATGTACGTCTCCCTGGAGCTGGCCCGCAGCACCGCGCTGTGGGCGGCGATGGTGGCCGACGCCGGCGGGGACGTCGTCGCCGCGGCCGACCGCGTGCGGCTGCAGACCAGCCGCGCCGGCCGGCACATCGGCAAGGAGGCCATCCAGCTGCACGGCGGCATCGGGGTGACCGCGGAGTACACGGTCGGCCACTACACGAGCCGGCTCACCGCGATCGACCACCTGCTCGGCGACGGCGACTGGGCGCTGGCCCGGCTCGCCGCCGGCGTCACCGACCACGAGACGGTCGACCCGATCGGCGCTCCCTACACCGGCTGACGAGCAGGGCCGGCGTCCCCCAGGGGGCGCCGGCCCCGGTGTGGCCCACCTGCCCGGGGCAGGTGTCCTCCCTCAGCCCAGCATCGCCAGGCGGAGCTCCTCGGCCCCGGCGGTGACCTTCTCGGCCACCGCCGGGACGGCGTCCTCCCGCAGCAGGCCGCCGGTGACCTGCTCCACCGGCACCGGCTGGTACCCCTCCGCGGTCAGCCGCGAGGCGATCTCCAGCGCGCCGCGCAGCAGGGCCCCCTCGTCGGCGGCGAGGTCGTCGACGGCGATCAGCGGGGCCACCATGCTCGCCGGGAAGCCCCACTGGTCCAGCGCCACCGCGGTCAGCCGGAAGGCGTGGATGCCGTACCGGTGGACCTCCCCGGCGCGGCGACCGGCGATGGTCGCCTCGGCCGCGACCAGCTCGCCGTAGCCGTCGGGGTCGTTGTGGTGGAGCAGGGCGATCCCCAGCGGCGCGAGCAGGCCCAGGCAGAGCGCGTCCTGCGGCCGCTCGCCGAACCGCGGCGCCAGCGTGGAGGCGGCCAGCGCGACGCTCGTGCTGCGCCGCCAGAAGTCCTCGGGCAGCCGCGACTCGTCGTCCAGGTCGGTCAGCGCCACGGTGGCCATGGTCCGCACGGTCGTGAAGCCGATGACGGTCACCGCGAACTGCAGCGAGGTCACCCGCCCGCGCATGCCGAAGTAGGCGGAGTTGGCCAGCTTCATCACCCGGCCGGCCAGCGCGACGTCCGCGGCGAGGGTCTCGGCCAGCACCTTGGCGCTGGTGTCGTCGGAGTTGGCCGCGGAGACGATGTGTGCGGCGACCGGCTTCTGCGCGGCCATGGTGTCGATGCTGGCGAGCACCGCCTCCAGGTCGAAGGTCGGTGCGGCGGCCAGGGTGGCGGGCACGTCGGCTCCCGGGAGGACGAGACGGGCGGGGGTCATCGGGTGTGCGCGGCGAACCACGCGGCGGTCCGGTGGCCGGTCATCGGCGCGGCGAGGCTGAAGCCCTGCAGGAACCCGGCCCCGAGGGAGGCGAGCTCCGCGGCCTGCTCGGCGGTCTCCACCCCCTCGGCCACGGTCGACAGGCCCAGGTTCTTGGCCAGGGCGATGACCGCCGAGGCGATCTCGGTGTGGCCGTGCGCCAGCTCGGCGACGAACGAGCGGTCCACCTTGAGGCAGTCCACCGGCAGGTGCCGCAGGTGGGCCAGGGACGAGTAGCCGGTGCCGAAGTCGTCGATCGCCAGCTGGACGCCGAGCTCGCGCAGCTGGCCGAGCACCTCGCGGGCCGAGGCGGGGTCCTTCATCAGGGCCGACTCGGTGATCTCGATGGACAGCCGGGACGGGGCCAGCCCGTGCCGCTCCAGCGCCGCGACCACGTGGCCGTGCAGGTTGTCGTCCAGCTGCAGCGCCGAGACGTTGACGTTGGCCCGCCGCGGGGCGGCCGGGCCCAGCAGCCGGTCCCACTCCGCGAGCTGCCGGCAGGTCTCGTCGAGGACCAGCAGGCCCAGCCCACCGATCAGCCCGCTCTCCTCGGCCAGGGCCACGAACGTCGCCGGGCTGATCGGGCCCCGCTCGGAGTGGTCCCAGCGGGCCAGCGACTCGACCGCGACCGAGCTGCCGTCGACGGCGCTGAAGATCGGCTGGTACAGGAGGGTGATCTCCCGGCGCTCGATGGCCTCGCGGAGCTCGACGACCAGCCGCAGCTTGTCCCGGGCCTCGGCACGCGCCTGCTGGTCGAGCACGGTGATCCGGCCCTTGCCGCCGGCCTTGGCCTGGTACATGGCGATGTCGCAGTCGCGGATCAGCTCCTCCGCGGCGGTGTGCTCGGCGGTCTGCACGGTGACCCCCACGCTGGCGTGCGGTCGGACGTCGACCCCGCCCAGCTTCACCGGCTCGGTCAGCACGGCACCGATCCGCTCGGCCAGCGCGACCGCGTCGTCCTCCCCCACGTCCTCGCAGACGACCACGAACTCGTCGCCACCGAACCGCGCCACCAGGTCGACGGGGCGCACCGTCGCGCGCAGCCGGGCGGCGATCTCCACCAGCAGCTCGTCGCCGGCGGCGTGCCCCAGCGAGTCGTTGACGACCTTGAAGTTGTCCAGGTCCAGGAACAGGCAGGCCAGGCCGCTGCCGCCCGGCGTGAACCGCGCGGCGACGTGGTCGGCCAGCAGCGTCCGGTTGGGCAGCCCGGTCAGCGGGTCGTGGTTGGCCTGGTGGGCCAGCCGCGCCTCGAAGGCCAGCCGGTCGGTGATGTCCTCGATCGTGCCGACGAAGCCCGCGCCCACGCCGGGGGTGAACAGGTGCGCGAAGCGGATGACCGTCGTCCGCTCGGTGCCGTCCTCGCGGACCAGGCGCGCCTGCGCCTCGCCGTCCCCGCCGCCGAGGACGGCGACCACCTGCTCGATCACCGCGTCGAGGTCCTCCGGGTGCACCGTGGCCATCCAGCCGGTGCCCAGGAGCTGCTCGGCCTGCAGGCCGACGAGGCTGCAGAAGGCGTCGTTCACGTGCGCGAGCCGCATGCCCTGCTCCGAGAGCAGGGTCGGGATGGGCGAGCGCTCGGTGAGCGTGGCGAAGCGCTGCTCGTGGGCGTCGGCGGTCGCGCGCAGCGCCCGCTCCTGCTCGTTGGACGTCGGCACCAGCCGCAGGGTCCACATCCGGCCCGACGGCGAGGGCGTGCACACCACGAGCGTGTCGACCAGGGCGCCGCTGGCGGTCCGGACCGGCAGGTTCATGCGGGCGGCCCGCTCGCGGCGCAGCAGGAGCTTGATCTCCCCGCCACGCAGGGTGGGGACCAGGGTGGCGACCGGCAGCGACCGCAGGTCGGCCAGGCCGAGGCCGAGCAGCTGCGTGGCGCCCTCGTTGCCCCAGGTGACGCGGGGGGTGCCACCGACCAGTTCGGCCACGAGGAGGACGAGGGTGTCGCTCACCGCGGCGCCGTAGAAGATCGACGAGACGATCTCCGGTGAGACCACCGGCTCGGCAGGCACCGTCGTCGCTGACACGCTCACCCCTTCATCCCGCACCCGCGGGGACCCCGGGCGCGCCGCCGGGCGGTCCCGGCTCACGGATGAGTACGGCAGCGGGGGCGGGCGGCTACAGCCGACGGCGGCGTGCCCTCACCCGCACGGGTGGGGGCCTGCGCCCCGCGGAGGTGGCGCGCCACCCCGCGGCTGCGGTCGGTCACCGGCCGCCGCAGGGCGGTGCGGCGCCGTCCGGGGGCGCGGGAGCGGGGAGGAACGGCATGATCGGCCCCGGCTGCGCCACCACGCACGCCGTCCCGGTGTGCCCGCCGAACCGGCGGGCCCACCCGTACCTCGCACCGGATGCCCCGTCGACGACGCCGGGGCCGACCCGCCAGGAGGAGTGGACGTGCTCATCGGAGTGCCCAGGGAGACCCGTCCCGGGGAGACACGGGTTGCCGCGACGCCGGCGACGGTGCGGCAGCTCACCGCGCTCGGCTACGCCGTGGTCGTCGAGGCCGGGGCCGGGCGGGCGGCCAGCTTCCCCGACGAGGCCTACGCCGACGCCGGCGCGCGGCTGGTGGGGACGGCAGCCGAGGCGTGGGGCGCCGACGTCGTCCTGCACGTCGCCCGGCCGCGGGCAGGAGAGATCGACCTGCTCCGGGACGGCGCGGTGCTGATCAGCCAGCTGACCCCCGCCCTCGACCCCGACCTGGTCGCCACGCTGGCCGCCCGGCCGGTCACCGCGCTGGCGGTCGACGCGGTCCCCCGGATCTCCCGCGCGCAGTCGCTGGACGTGCTGTCCTCGATGGCCAACGTCGCCGGCTACCGGGCCGTGGTCGAGGCCGCGCACGCGTTCGGCAGGTTCTTCACCGGGCAGGTCACCGCCGCGGGCAAGGTCCCGCCGGCCACGGTGCTGGTCGCCGGCGCCGGTGTGGCAGGGCTGGCGGCGATCGGCACGGCCAGCAGCCTCGGCGCGATCGTGCGGGCCACCGACGTCCGGCCCGAGGTCGCCGAGCAGATCGCCTCCATGGGGGGTGAGTACGTCGGTGTGCCGGCCGACGACCAGCAGGCCGGCGGCACGGGCTACGCCGGTGTGACGTCCGAGGACTACGACCGCCGGGCGGCGCAGATGTACGCCGAGCAGGTCCGCGAGGTCGACATCGTCATCACCACCGCGTTGATCCCCGGCCGGCCGGCGCCGCGGCTGATCACCGAGGAGATGGTGGCGAGCATGCGGCCGGGCAGCGTGATCGTGGACATGGCCGCCGCGCAGGGCGGCAACGTCGCGGGCTCGGTCCCCGACGAGGTGGTGGTGACGCCCAACGGCGTGACGGTCATCGGCTACACCGACCTGCCCGGCCGGCTGCCCGGGCAGTCCTCGCAGCTGTACGGCACCAACCTGGTCAACCTGGTGAAGCTGCTGACCCCGGGGAAGGACGGGCAGCTGGTCCTCGACCTCGACGACGTCGTCCAGCGGGCGATGACCGTCGTCCGGGACGGCGAGGTCCTCTGGCCGCCCCCGCCGGTGCAGGTGTCGGCGGCACCTCCCCCCGCGCCGGCCCCCCGCGCGGACACCCCCGCACCGGCGGAGCGGCCGCCGGCCTCCCGCACCCGGACCCCGCTGCTGGTGGGCGGCGCCGCGGTGGCGCTGTTCCTCGTCACGGCGTTCTCGCCCGGCCAGCTGATCGGCAACCTCACCGTGTTCGCGCTGTCGATCGTCGTCGGCTTCTACGTCATCGGGAACGTGCACCACGCGCTGCACACGCCGCTGATGAGCGTCACCAACGCGATCTCCGGGATCATCGTGGTCGGGGCCCTGCTGCAGATCGGCCACACGAGCACGCTGGTCAGCGTGCTGGCGGTCATCGCGGTCCTGGTGGCCAGCATCAACGTCTTCGGCGGCTTCGCCGTGACCCGCCGCATGCTCGGCATGTTCACGCGAGGCCGGGCATGAGCGCGTCCTCCGCCGCCGCGGCGGCCTACATCGTCGCCGGCCTGCTGTTCGTCCTCAGCCTGGCCGGGCTGTCCAGGCACGAGACGGCCAAGCGCGGCAACGCCTACGGCATCGCCGGCATGGCCGTCGCCCTGGTCGCCACCATCGGGCTGGCCGCCCGCAGCGTCGGGGCCGCCGCGATCGCCGCCATCGCCGTCGCGATGGTCATCGGCGCGGCCCTCGGCCTGTGGCGGGCCCGCAGCGTGCAGATGACCGGCATGCCCGAGCTGATCGCGATGCTGCACAGCTTCGTCGGCCTGGCGGCGGTGCTGGTCGGGTGGAACGGCTACCTGTCGGTCGAGCGGGCGGGCACCGGACAGACCGAGGTGCCCGCCGACCTGCTCGGCATCCACTCCGCCGAGGTGGTCATCGGCGTCTTCATCGGCGCGGTCACCTTCACCGGCTCCATCGTCGCCTTCCTCAAGCTCTCGGCCCGCATCAGGAGCAACCCGCTGATGCTGCCGGGCCGCAACGCGCTCAACCTCGGCGCTCTGGTCGCCTTCGCCGGGCTGACCGTCGCCTTCGTCGCCGCACCGGGCCTCGCCGTCCTCGCCGTCGTCACGGTGCTGGCCCTGGCGCTGGGCTGGCACCTGGTCGCCTCCATCGGCGGCGGCGACATGCCGGTCGTCGTCTCGATGCTCAACAGCTACTCGGGGTGGGCGGCCGCGGCGTCGGGCTTCCTGCTCGACAACGACCTGCTGATCATCACCGGTGCACTGGTCGGCTCCTCCGGTGCCTACCTCTCCTACATCATGTGCCGGGCGATGAACCGGTCGTTCCTGTCGGTCATCGCCGGCGGCTTCGGCAACGAGGGCAGCACCGCCGCCGGCGTGGAGGGCGAGCACATCGAGATCACCGCCGAGGAGACCGCCGAACTGCTCCGGGACGCGGAGTCGGTGGTCATCACGCCGGGCTACGGGATGGCGGTCGCGCACGCGCAGGGGCCGGTCGCCGAGCTCACCCGCAGGCTCACCGACAAGGGGGTGCGGGTCCGCTTCGGCATCCACCCGGTCGCCGGCCGGCTGCCCGGCCACATGAACGTGCTGCTGGCCGAGGCGAAGGTCCCCTACGACATCGTCCTGGAGATGGACGAGATCAACGACGACTTCCCCGAGACCTCCGTCGTCCTGGTCATCGGGGCCAACGACACGGTCAACCCGGCCGCGCTCGAGGACCCGGGCAGCCCGATCGCCGGCATGCCCGTCCTCGCGGTCTGGGAGGCCGAGCACGTCGTCGTCTTCAAGCGCTCGATGAACACCGGCTACGCCGGCGTCCAGAACCCGCTGTTCTTCCGGGACAACACCCGGATGCTGTTCGGCGACGCCCGGGAGCGGGTCGAGGACATCCTCCGCGCGCTGTGACCCCGGAGACTGTCTCCCGGGCGGCCCAGGGCCTACCGTGGATCCGTGCGCTCCTCGGGGCCGGTCCTCGAGCCGGTCGACACCGGCCCGGCCGACCACGTCTGCTGGGTCCACGACGACGCCGAGTCCCTCGCCGAGGGGGCCCGCCGCTTCCTGGCCGGCGGGCTGGCCCGTGGCGAGCGCCTGCTCTACGTCGGTCCGGAGGACGGCATCGCCCGGCTCCGCAGCGCTCCGGGCCCGCTCGGCCCGCTGGCGGACCTCGAGGCCGACGGCCGGCTGAGCCTGCTGTCCCTCGCCGACGCCTACAGCCGCCTCGGCCACTTCGTGCCCGAGCGGCAGCTGGCCTTCTACGAGCAGGCCACCCGGCGGGCGATCGAGGACGGCTGCTCCGGCCTGCGGGTCGTCGCCGAGCTGACCGCGCTGGCCGCCGATCCCGCCACCCGGGACGAGCTCGCCCGGTGGGAGCACCTGGCCGACGACTTCATGGCGGCGGGCAGCGGGATGTCCGCCCTGTGCGCCTACCGCCGCGACGGACTGGACGCCGAGGCGCTCGCCGCGGTCGCGAGCGTGCACCCGCAGGTGCGCGTCCCCGACGGCGTGGCGCCCGACGACGTCGCGCCGTTCCGGGTCTTCTGCGACGAGGACCGGGTGGTCGTGGCCGGCAGCGTCGACGCCTTCAGCGCCGACCGCCTCCACCGGGTCCTGGCCGCCTCCCCCGCCGACGCCCGCGACCTGGCCACCCTGGACCTCGCGGGGCTGCTGTTCGCCGACGCGGCCGGCTGCCGGGCGATCGCCTCCTGGGCCCAGGACCGCCTGCGCCGCGGACGGCGCGTCGCCCTGGTCGAGACCACGCCGATGTTCGCCCGGGTGTGGCGGCTGCTGGGGTACGACGCGCTGGCGGCGGTCACGCCGGGGAGTGCCACCGCGTGAACGCGGCCTCGGGCTTCCTGCACGAGACGGTCACCTACCGCGGCGACGAGGGCTTCCTCGACGGCGTGCTCGGGTTCGTGCGCGAGGGGCTGGACCGCGACGAGGACGTCGTGGTCGTCGAGCCACGCCGGCGGCTGGACCTGCTGCGCGACGCCCTCGGGTCCGACGCGGCCGGGGTGGAGCTGCTCGACATGACCGAGGTCGGCGCCAACCCCGGCCGGATCATCGCCGTCTGGGCCCGGGTCCTCGCCCGGGCCGTCCGTGCCGGGCGCGTGCTGCGCGGGGTGGGCGAGCCGGCCCACCCGAGCCGGTCGCCGGCCGAGCTCGCCGAGTGCGAGCTGCACGAGCTGCTGCTCGACGAGGCCTTCGGTGCCGGGCCCGGCTGGCGGCTGCTGTGCCCCTACGACGCGGGGGGCCTGCCGCCGGCGGTGTGCGCCCGCGCCCTGAGCACCCACCCGTACCGGTCCGGCCCGGACGGGCCCGAGCCCAGCGGCGAGCGCCGGCTGACCGTGGCCGAGCTCGTGGAAGCCCCGCTGCCCCCGCCGGCCGAGGTGGTCCTGCGCGGCGGGTTCCGCGAGGCGGACCTGCCCGCCGTGCGCCGCACCGTCGCGACGTACGCGCGCTCCTGCGGTCTGCCCGGCGAGCGCGTGGAGGCGCTGGCCCTGGCCGCGTCGGAGCTGGCCACCAACAGCGTGCGGCACGGCGGGGGCGGCGGGACCCTGGCGATGTGGCGCGAGCCCCGCGCCGCCGTCATCGAGTTCACCGACGCCGGGCGGCTGACCGATCCGCTGGTCGGCCGGCGGCTCCCCGACCCCACCCGGCCGGGCGGGCACGGGGTCTACCTGGTGCACCAGCTGTGCGACCTCGTCCAGCTGCGCAGCACCTCGCGGGGGACGACGGTCCGCGTCACCACCTGGCTCTGACCCCGCCACCGCCCGCACCGGCGGTTGCGCCGGCGCCCCGCGTCCCCGACCGTTGCGGCGTGGACCCCTTCCGCAGCCTGGGCATGCCGCGCATCCCCGGACTGTCCGAGCTCATCGCCCAGCTGCAGGCGCAGACGGAGGCCCTGGCCCAGCTGCCGCGGACGATGACCGACCTGAACACGGCTGTTCGCGATCTCATCGCCGCCACCACCGTCGCCACCGAGACGATCGCCTCCGCCCAGCGCACCGCCGAGCGGCTGGAGACCCTCGTCGAGGAGCTGGAGGAGCCGGTCCGGTCGCTGCGGCCCGGGCTGGAGCGGGTGGGCAAGGTGCTCGACGACCCGGTCATCGACACCGTCCCCGACACCCTGCGGCGGATCTCCGAGGACCTGCTGCCCCTGATCCACACCCTGCGCCAGGCCACCACGCGGCTCGGGTCGGTCACCGGCGTCCTGCGCCGCCGGGGGCGCCCCGAGGAGGCCGGGGACGCGCCGCCGGAGGCCTGAGCCGCTCAGCCGCCGTCCCGTTCGAGGAGGAACGCGTACGGCTCGGGCAGGCCGCGCATATCCATCAGGCCCAGCAGCAGGCCGGGCGTGACCAGGCGGAAGGCGTCGATGACCGGCAGCCGGTCGTAGACCAGCGCGCTGGTGGCCACGCCGCGGTGCGTGACCACCCGCACCCGGGCGGCCGGGCGGCCGGTGCGCAGCAGCGGGCGGACCGCGGCGAACGCGACCCGGGCGGCGCGGCTCCGGGCCGCCCCGGGCGCCCGGCGCAGCAGCGCCAGCGGGGCGAGGGCCGGGTCGACCGGCCGGGGGAGGCCGTCCGGGCCGGCGAACAGCAGCGGGTGGACGGTCTCGGCGTCGAGGACCTCCTTGCCCCACCAGCCGTGGACCGCGAGCAGCCCGTCCAGCCGCGAGCCGGTGGGCAGCTCGGCGCCCCGCCAACGGCCGACCAGGGTCTCGGGGTCCACCGCGGGCAGCCGGTCGGCGAAGGCCAGGACGTCGGCCGGCGCCGCGCCGCCCCGGTGGCGGGTCAGCCAGCAGACGGCGTCGTCGCTCAAGACCAGCGCCCCGGCTGCTGCAGGCCCGCGGGGAGCACCGTCGCGGCGTCCCCGACGGCCGCCGCCACCTGCGGGCGGGTGAGGAACAGCGCGCCGGCCAGGTCGGCGCCCCGCAGGTCCGCGGCGCGCAGGTCGGCCCCGAGCAGGTCGGCGGTCCGCAGGTCGGCGCCCCGGAGGTCGGCGCCGATCAGGTACGCGCCCCGCAGGCTCACGCCGCGGAGGTCGGCACGGCGCAGGTCGGCGCCCACCAGGTCGGCGTCGCGACGGTCCCGCGCTCCCCGGCGGCGGACGCCGGACCGGGCCAGCTCGCTCACCGACGTCAGCAGCGCCCCGGCCTCCTGCCGCAGCGCGCCGGTGTCGACGGCGGCCAGCTCGTCGGGTCCCGCCGCGGTGAGCCGCTCGGCGCGCTCGTGCGCGGCGGTGAGCTCGCGGCGCAGCGGCGCCGCGGCCGCCAGGGCGAGGGCCTCGGTGAGGTACCAGAGCAGCTCGTGCAGCTGGCGCTGCACGCCGAACGCGGTGAACACCGCGTCGGCGACCTCGGGACCCTCGCGCCAGTCGCGACCACCGAAGGTGACCTGCACGGTCTGCTGGCCCGCCCCGAAGCAGTCGAACACCGTGCACCCGGGGAACCCCCGCTGGCGCAGGTCGGCGTGGATCTCGCAGCGGGAGTCGCCCTGCAGGTGCGGGCAGGCCCGGCCGGCGGGCTTGTCGAGCGCGAAGTCGGCCGACGCGGTGAACGCGGGCGCGACGCAGCACAGCCCCGCACAGCGGGCGCAGTCGGCCCGCAGCCGTGCCCGGCCGTCGGCAGCGGGGTCGGGCACGACGTCCTCCCGGGGATCAGCTGGTGGCGCGCTCCAGGGTGACGAGGACGCCCTCGACGCCCCCGGGGCCGATGCGGCCCTTCACCTCGACCGACGTGATGGCCCGGAGCTGCCACCCCTGCCGGGCGTGCTCGTTGAGCACCTTCTCCAGCTTGTCACCCGACATCTTGCCGCCGATGAGCCCCTCCCGGAGCTCGACCACCTTGTACTCGTAGCGCTGCGTCACGGGTTCCTCCTGTCGTCGGGGGCTGTCCACCCCGATGATGCCGGGATGGACGTGCTGAGCAGCCGGATCCTGCTGCGGCCGAGCGACCCCGCGCGCTCCCGGGCCTTCTACCGCGACGTCCTGGGGCTGGCGGTCTACCGCGAGTTCGGGCCGCGGGACGACCCGGGGCAGGTGTTCTTCCTGGGCAACGGACTGCTCGAGGTCTCCGGCCGCGGGGAGGGGGCGCCGCGCGGGCTGGCGCTGTGGCTGCAGGTCCGCGACGCCGCCGCGGAGGTGGCGCGGCTGCGCGCGGCCGGCGTCCCGGTGCTGCGCGAGGCGCGCACGGAGCCGTGGGGGCTGGTCGAGGCGGAGGTGGCCGATCCCGACGGCGTCCGCATCGTGCTCGTCGAGGTGCCCACCGACCACCCGCTGCGCCGCGACCCGCGCTGAGGGCGGGCGGCGCTAGGCGTTCCCGGCGGGGGCCTCACCGGCGGGCCGGTCCTCGGGCGGCTGGCGGCGCACGAGGTCGGCCACCGACTCCTCGAGCCGGGCCCACGTCGCGCTCCACTCCACGAGCGGCTCGAGGATCCGCTCGAAGACGGCGAGCTGCTCGTCGAAGGCCTGCAGCTGGGCCGTCATCGCCTGGATCTGCTGGCGCTGGCCCCGCACCGCCTTGTCGATCGCCTTCAGCTGGGCCGCCGAGAGGGCGCCGGGCGGGGAGGGCAGCCGCGGCAGGGAGAACGGGACGGCACCGGCGGCCAGCCCCCGGGCGCGGTCGGTGAACGCGCGCAGCTGGGTGACGAACTCCTCGACCGACCGGCCGACCCGGTTGCCCGACCCCGGTTCCCGGTTGCCGTCCGGCTGCTCGCTCATGCGGTCCTCCTCGCGTCGTCCCGGCTCCCGGTGGCCGGGTCCCCAGTCTCCCGCCGCGGGCGGTGCTCCCGCGCCCTCCCGCGTGCCACGCTGGTGCCGTGGTCGCCGCCGCCTCCGCCGTCGCCGTCCTGCACGCGGCCGTCGTCGTCGTGATGCTGGCCGGCGCGCTGCTGGCCCTGCGCTGGCCGCGGCTGGTGCTCGTGCACGCGCCGGTGGCTGCCGCCGTCCTCGCGGTGCACCTGGCCGGTGCGCCGTGCCCGTTGACCGAGCTGGAGCTGGCGCTGTGGGCACGGGCCGGGGTCGAGCCCTACACCGGTGGCTTCCTGGGCCACTACCTGTTCTCGCCGCTGGGCCTGCAGGCCGGCAGCGCGGCGGTGCAGGCCGGGACCTACACGGTGGCGCTGCTGCCCAACGCCGTCGGCTACGGGTTGCTCGCCACCCGCGCGCTGCGCCGGCGCGGCCTGTCCGGCCCCGGCGTGAGCGGCTGACCCCGGGTGGTGCCGCCGGGAGGCGGCTCCCGAGCCGCGTGCCGGGTCAGGAGTCGTCGTCCCGCGGCTAGGGTCGGAGGGTGCCGGAGCCGACCGCAGGGGGCGCCGTGGGCGGAGCCCGGACGCTCGCCCGGGTGTACCGGCGCTTCGGTGAGGTCGACGCCGCCGCGACCTCGCCGCTGTACCAGCGCGTCGCCGTCGCCCTGAGCGGGTCCGACGAGGCGTTGCGGGCCATCGAGGCGGTGCCGGCAGGCAAGCGGCACCCCGCGGTGGTCCTCGCGGCGCTGCACGACCTCGCCCTCGCCGGACGCGCCCCGGCGCTCGCCGCGGCCTACGCCGCTGGGGACGGCGACGCGGCCGCCGGCGCGGCGATCGACGCGCTCCTGCGGATGACCGACGCGGTCGTGGCCATCGCGGTGCGCCGGCGGCTGCGGACCGACGAGACCGGACGCTGCGCCGTGCTGTACCCGGCCATCGCCGAGGCGGCGCGCCGGGTGGGCGCGGATGCGGTCGGGCTGATCGACGTCGGCTGTTCGGCCGGGTTCAACCTGACCGTCGATCGCGTCGGCATCTCCTACGACGACGGACGATCGCTGGGCGACCCGTCCTCTCCCGTGCAGCAGTCGGCCTCGATCGTGGGCCACCGGTCCGTGCCGGTCCGGGCGATGCCCCCGTTCCTCGCCCGGATCGGCATCGACCCCGACCCCCTCGACGTGACCGACGCGGACGACGCCCGGTGGCTGCGCGCGTGCCTGTGGCCGGGTCGGCGGGAGCGGGCCGCGAGGCTCGACGCGGAGATCGCGTTGGTGGCGACGGCGCCTCCCGTGCTGCTGCGGGGGAACGCCGTCGAGGTGCTGCCCGAGGCCTTCGCCCGTGTGCCCGCGGACGCCCTGCCGGTCGTCACCACGACGTGGGCGCTGTCGCGCCTCCCGCTCGAGAGCCGCCTGCGCTTCCTCCACCGCCTCGACGAGGCGGCGGCCGGACGGACGGTGGTGTGGGTGTCGGCGGAGGGGGTCGGGGTCGCGCCGGCGATCCCGACACTGGGCGATCGCCGGGCCTCCGGCCACAGCACCATCGGACTGGCGGTGTTCGAGGGGTCGGCGCTGCACGCCGAGGCCGTCGGCCGCTGCTGGTCGCGGGGCCGCCTGCTGTCGTGGCTCGCGGACGACTGGTCCCCGACGTCCCCCGAGCGGTCATCGGCACCTCGGGTCCGCATCGGACCCCCCGGCTTGTCCCCCGGCCGTCTCGACACCTAGCCTGCTGGCGTGGCCGGACGACTCATCGGGTGCGGACTCGTCGGCGGATGACTCTCGAGCCGGCGGGTCCGTGGCACTGCTCTCGAGAGCGACCACCCCGCCGACCAGGGGCCTCGCGAGGCCCGGAGGACCACATGCTCCCCCGCCCCGACCACACCCGGGATGCAGCGAAGCTGCACGTCACCGTCACCGACCTGCTCGGCGCCCAACGCGTCCTCACCATGGTGACCGGACGCAACTACCGGCTCACCCGCTTCGATGCCGAGGAAGCGGGCGCCGGGCGCTGGCGGGTCACCCTCGACCTGGTCGCCGTTCCCGACCAGGTCGAGCTCCTGGAAGCCCGGCTGCACCGGTTCCCCAGCGTGCTGGCCGTCGACGTCGACCGGGGTGGCGCCCTGGCCGCGACCGCGTGACGCGCCCGCGTCGACGCCCCGTCGGCGGCACCCACCACATCGACCGACCGCCCGGAGCGCCAGAGGCACCGGGCACTGGCCACCGGGCCGCCTGAGGGCCACCCTGGGGGTGGACAGGGATCGGCCGACCCGGGGAGCTCCACGCCGCACCGTCAGGAGGCAGCCATGGTCGTGGTCAGCGAGAGCCCGCACGAGGCGGTCGTCGTCGACCTCCGCCAGGCCTGCATCGACCTGGCCGAGGCCCGCGCCGTGCAGCGGCGGTTCCCCACCCCGGAGTCCTCGGCCCGCGTCGACCGCTGCCGCGCCCGGATCGACGAGCTCCTGGACCTGTGGAACGAGGTCGGCGACGACGGGTGAGCCGGTCGCTCAGGAGCCGGTCATCGCGCGCAGCGTCTCGGCGTTGCGGACGGCGTGGCCGTACCCGTCGTTGTTGAAGTACACGTAGACGTCCCGCCCGGCCTCGGACCACTCCCCCACCCGGTCGGCCCACCAGCGCAGGTCGGCGTCGGGGTAGGAACCGGCGTAGAGGTGCCCGGCGTCGGGCCCGTGCATCCGGACGTAGACGAACGGCCCGGTCGCCCGCAGCACGCAGGGCAGGCCCGCACCGCTCATCACGCAGTAGGCCGCCCCGTGCCGCTCGAGGAGCGCGAAGACGCCCTCGTCGTGCCAGCTGGGGTGGCGGAGCTCCACGGCGACCCGCATCCAGTCCGGGAGCAGCGACAGGAAGAACTCCAGCCGCTGGTCGTCGCGCTCCTGGGTCGGGGCCAGCTGCACGAGCAGGACCGCGCGCTTGTCGCCGAGCTCGTGCCAGCACGCGGTCAGCCGGCCGATCCAGGTCTCCGGCGCGTAGAGGCGCTTGGCGTGGGTGAGCCCGCGCGGCGCCTTGACCGACAGCTGGAACCCCGGCGGGAGCCGCTGCCGCCAGCCCGCGAAGGTCGCCGTCCGGGGCCAGCGGTAGAAGCTCGCGTTGAGCTCGACGGTCCCGAACCGGCGCACGTAGTGGGCCAGCCGGTCGCGGGGCGGGGTCCCGGGCGGGTAGAGGACGCCGTCCCAGTGGTCGTAGCTCCAGCCCGACGTCCCGATGTGCACCGCCACGGGCGTCCTCCTACCCGCTCAGCGGCGGCGTCCCGCCAGCGCGGTGAGGCCGGCCAGCAGCCGGCCGTGGGAACCGGGCGCGAGCCGGACCAGCAGGTCGGGGACGACGGCGCTCCAGCCGACCAGCTGCCGGGGCCGGCGACGCTCCACCGCGGTCAGGACGACCTCCGCGGCCTTCGCCGGGTCCATGGTGAGCAGCCGGGCGAACTCCCGCTTCCCGCGCTCGCCCTCCTCGGCCGGCACGCCGGAGCCGACGCGGGCGTTCTCCGCGATGCGGGTGCGGATGCCGCCGGGGTGCACGCAGGTGACGCCGACGCCGTCCTCGGCCAGCTCGGAGCGCAGCGCCTCGGTGAAGCCGCGGACGGCGAACTTGCTGGTGGCGTAGGCCGCCTGACCGGCCGGCGCCATCAAGCCGAACAGGCTCGAGACGTTCACCAGGTGCGACCCCGGGTGGGCCTTCAGCGTCGGCAGCAGCGCGTGGGTCAGCCGGACGACGGCCCGCAGGTTGACCTCCTGGACCTCCTCGAACTCCCCGAGGGTCACCTGGTCGAACCGCCCGCCCAGAGCGATCCCGGCGTTGTTCACCAGGAGGGTGACCTCCGGGTGCGCCGCGGCGAGGGTCGCGGCCGCCCTCCGGGTCTCCGCCGGGTCGGCGAGGTCCACGACGTACGTGGTCACGGCGAGCGCGGGGTGCGCCGTCCGGATCCCCCGCGCGACCGTCTCCAGCCCGTCGGCGTCCCGGTCGAGCAGCACCAGCGAGCTGCCGCGCCGGGCCAGGCCCGAGGCGAGCGCGGCGCCGATGCCGCCGGCGGCGCCGGTGACCACCGCCGTCCCGCCGGCGAACCGGTACGGGGCGAGCCTCACGCGGCGACCTCCTCGGCGGCCCGGGCCGGCTGCCGCGGGGCGAAGCGCACGCCCTCGTCCTCCAGCCGGCCGCGCCGCATGAGCAGCACGTCGCGCACGTAGTTCTGGTACAGCCGCCACGGCGCCCGCGAGCCCTGCTTGGGCAGGGCGGCGAGGCTGCGCTGGACGTAGCCGGCGGTCAGGCCGATGAACGGCTCGGTGCCGCCGCCGGGCGGGGCGACCGGGGTGCAGGTCGCGTATCCCGAGACGGCCATGTGCCGCAGCAGCCGGCAGACGTAGCGGGCGACGAGGTCGGCCTTCAGCGTCCAGGAGGCGTTGGTGTAGCCGATCGTCATGGCGAAGTTCGGCACCCCGGAGACCATCATCCCCTTGTAGGAGACCCGCTCGGACAGCTCGACCGGCTCCCCGTCGACGGTGAGGGTCATGCCGCCGATCGGCAGCAGGTTCAGCCCGGTGGCCGTGACGACGACGTCGGCCGCGAGCTCCTCGCCGGACTCCAGCGCGATCCCGGTCTCGGTGAACCCGGTGATCCGGTCGGTGACCATCGACGCCCGGCCCTCGCGGAGCGCACGGAACAGGTCGCCGTCGGGCACCAGGCACAGCCGCTGGTCCCACGGGTCGTAGGGCGGGCCGAAGTGCGTGTCGACGTCGAACCCGGCCGGGAGCTGCTTGCCGGCCAGCCGCTGGATGAACCGCCGCATCGCGGCCGGGCGCCGCCGGCTGAACTGGTAGGAGGCCATGGAGACCAGCACGTTCTTCCACCGCACCACCGGGTAGACCGCGCGTGCCGGCAGCCGGCGGCGCAGCGTGTCGGCCAGCGGGTCCCGGCCGGGCAGGGAGAGCACGTAGCTGGGGGTGCGCTGCAGCATCGTCACGTGCGCGGCCGTCTCGGCCATGCTGGGCACGAGGGTGACCGCGGTGGCGCCGCTGCCGATGACGACCACGCGCTTGCCGGCGAAGTCGAGGTCCTCGGGCCAGAGCTGGGGGTGCACGATCGGGCCGCGGAAGCGCTCCTCGCCGGGGAACCGCGGGCGGTAGCCCTCGTCGTAGCGGTAGTACCCGGAGCAGACCGACAGCCACGAGCAGGTCAGCCGCACCGTCTCGCCGGTGTCGGCGCGCTGCGCGGTGACCGTCCAGCGCGCCTCGTCGGTCGACCACTCCGCGGCGACCACCCGGTGACCGAACCGGATGTGGCGGTCGACCCCGTGCTCGCGCGCGGTCTCCTGGACGTAGCGGCGGATGGACTCGCCGTCGGCGATCGCCCGCGCCTCGGTCCACGGCTTGAACGAGTAGCCCAGCGTGAACATGTCCGAGTCCGAGCGGACGCCGGGATAGCGGAACAGGTCCCAGGTCCCCCCGATGGCCTCCCGCGCCTCGAGGACGGCGTAGCTGCGGTCCGGGAGCTCGCGCTGCAGGTGGCAGGCCGCCCCGATCCCCGACAGGCCGGCGCCGACGATCAGGACGTCGACGTGCTCGGTGGCGGTCTGCTCGGCGAGCTCGGTCATGGGCGCTCCCTGGCGTTCGGCGGTGACCGCCGCCACGGTACTCGACACGGTGTCGACTGCGCCGACTCCACGTCGAACGAGCGGGGTCAGCCGTCGGTGCCGTAGATGGCCCGCAGCCAGACGGTCAGCAGGACGTCGATGAGGTCGTCCTCGGCGACGGCGGGACGGTGCCCACCCAGCGTCACCTGGACCACCCGCTCGTTCATCCAGTTCAGCGCCACGGCCAGGTCGCGTGCCGGCGGGCCCGCGGGGGCGGCGCCGCGCGCCCGCTCGGCCTCGATGGCGGCGGCGGTCTCGGCGACGAAGCCCTCCATCACCTGCGACCACAGCTCCCGCACCTCGGCACTGCCGGCGAGCAGCTCGGTCGCCGCCGCGGTCAGTGCCCGGTGCGCGCGGAAGGTGTCCCGGACGGCGACCAGCGCCGCGCGCCAGCCGGCCCGCGCGTCGTCGGCGGCGCCGGCCAGCGCAGCGGCCCGCAGCTCGCGCGCCTCGGCCACCACGCGGTCGAGCAGCGCGAGGACGACGGCCTCCTTGGAGGCGAAGTAGAAGTAGAAGGTCGGCCGCGAGATGCCGGCGCCGCGCGCGAGGTCGTCGACGGAGATCTCGGCCAGCGGCCGCTCCCCCAGGAGCCGCTCGGCGGTGGCCAGCAGCGCGCGCTCCCGGTCGTCGCCGGAGGGCCGGCGGGCCCGGCGCCCCCGGCCGGGGGCGGCAGCGGGGAGCGGGGCGGCCACGGCCGCGACCCTACCGACGCCCGGGCGGCCCGGACGCCGGCGGCGGACGACGTCCCCCGCTCAGGGGAGCCGCCAGACCGTCGTCCGCCGCAGGCCCGGCCCCTCGGTCTCCGGGATCTCGTACACGGCCTCCGCGGCCAGCCGCTCGTGCGGCAGGTACGGCCGGCCCGGATCGCCCACGTACACCTCGACCCCGCCGGCACGGGCGCGGTCGAGGAAGGGCAGCACCCGCTCGGTCATCTCGCGGTCGTAGCAGACGTCCCCGGCCAGGACGACCTCGACGCCGCGCAGCTCCCGGCCCAGGACGTCACCGGTCACGCTGATGCCGGAGACCCGGTTGAGACCGGCGTTGACGCCGATCGCCGTCCGGCTGAACACGTCGACGTCGCTGGCCAGGACCGACCGGGCCCCGGCCAGCCGGGCGGCGATGGCGACCAGGCCGCTGCCCGAGCCCAGGTCGAGCACCGCCCGGCCGGCGACCACCGCGGGCCGGTCGAGCACGAACCGGGCCAGCGCCTGCCCGCCCGGCCAGGCCGCGGCCCAGAACGGCGGCGCCTCACCGGCGCCCCCGCCGGCCTCCATGGCCTCCCAGAGCGCGACGACGTCGTCGGCCACGTGCAGCCGGACCTCCGGCACGGACGACGGCCGCCGGACCTGGGTGTGGGCCCGGACGAACCGGGACGGGACGACTCTCACGCCCGGCAGTCCACCACCCGTGCCCCGGGCTCCGGTCACCCGACCGGCCACCGTCGCTCCGGGCACGCCCGCCGGCCGGCGGGTCAGGGAGCGCCCGGGGGACCCGGCGGCGGCGTGCGCGGCGCCCGCCGGGGCAGGTGGTCGCGGCACCACCGCTCGCAGTCGGCCAGCAGGTTGCCGGTCGAGATCGGCCGGTCCAACGAGGCCGCCCCGGTGCGGCGCGTGCGCTCGGGCGGCCGCGCCGCACCGGAGTCGGGACCCTGCTCGACGGCGCGCCGCTCCACGCTGCGCCTCCCCGCTCTCGGCGGTCGGTGGTCCTCCACCGTCCCGCGTGTCGGTCCGGATCGGCCTCGTCCACGACGGGCCCGGCCACCAGGGTGCCCGAGCCCGTCGACGCGGAGGGCCGCACCCCTCCCTGGGAGGCGTGCGGCCCTCAGCGTGCGGCTCTGAGCAGGCAACGCGCGTCTCGGGACGCGCGCGGTGTCGGCTCAGTACCAGCCGGTGGACTGCGAGTGCGACCAGGCCCCGCACGGGGAGCCGTAGCGCTTCTCGATGTAGATCAGGCCGGCGTCGATCTGGCGGTAGCCGTCCGAGGTCTTGGCGATCCCGGTGCCGGCCCAGGTCGAGTCGAGGAACTGCGGGATGCCGTAGGCGGTGCTGGAGGGGTTCTGCGCGTTGGGGTTCCAGCCACTCTCCTTGCCCCACAGCTTCTCCAGGCAGCTGAACTGGTCGCCGCTGCCGACCTTGCTCATCGCGTAGTCCTTGAAGGACCCGCTGCGCGCCGGGGCGGCGGCCGCGGCCGGGGCAGCGGCGGCGGCAGCCTGGGCCGCCTGCGCGGCCTGCTGCTCGGCGGCAGCGCGCTCGGCGGCCTCCCGGGCGGCCTGCTCGGCGGCAGCGGCCTCGGCGGCGGCACGCTCGGCGGCCGCGCGCTCGGCGGCCTGGCGGTCGAGTTCGGCCTGGTCGGCCGCGGCCTGCGCCTGGGCGGCGCTGGCCTGCGCCGCCTCGCGCTCGCTGCGGGAGGCGGTCAGACCCTCGAGGGGCGCGAGGTCGGGCGCCGAGGCCGTGGCGGGGTCGGCGGTGATGCCGAGCTGCTCGGCGACGCTCGTCGAGGCGCTGACCGTCGCGGTCTCGGCCTCGGCGGCCGGCTGACCGGTGGTCAGCACGTTGACCGCGATGGCGCCCGCGGCCGCGGTGGCCAGCAGGATCGCCGGGCGGCGGCCCCGGGCCGGCAGCCGCAGCCGGCGACGGGGAGCGGCGGAGGGGAGCTCCGCGGTGGCGGGCTCGGCGGTGGCGATCTCGGCGGTGGTCGGCTCGCCGGCGAGGGCGTCGGCGTCGGTGGGACGCGGGAACTGCGACGTGCGGGAGTTCATGGGGGTTCGTGTGCTCCGGGGGCGTGGGGGCGCGCACGAGCCGGTCCTCAGCGCAGTGAGGTCAGCCCGCGGTGCGGCGGTCGACGTCGGGTGCCGGTGGCGGTCGGGAGGGACGCGCGGCGCCGGCGGTCGCGGGTCAGCGGGACAGGCGGGCCGGGGAGGAGGCGCGAGGTGCGCGCGGCCGGGAGTCCCTGCGAGCCGCGAGGGCCCGTGGGCGAGGCATGCGGATGCTCTCCGTTCCTTCCGTGGCCGCCTACCGAGTTAGCTGACGGGTTCGGGCGGGAAGGTGCCCTACCTGCCCTCCGAGCGGGGCTCGGCGGGCAGGACTCACCCCAGGACTGCGGTGGGTCCCCGGCTCGCGTCCACGGGAGGCGGACACGACTCGGCGGCGTCCGGCCAGGCTCCCCGGATGGGGACGCACGACCGACCGGACGCACTCACCGTAGGGGCCGTTACCGTGCCGTGACAATCCCAGGGGTCACATCGGTTGCGTGAGGTACCTCGCGCGTGCGTGCCGGCCCCGGCGGAATACCCAGGCCGTGGGACCGTTGCACCCAGCAGTAGTTGCGCTCTCAACCACCTGGAGCACGAGATGCAGTTCGGGATCTTCTCGGTCAGTGACATCACGACCGACCCCACGACGGGGCGCACGCCCAGCGAGGGTGAGCGGATCAAGGCGATCCTCACGATCGCGCAGAAGGCCGAGGAGGTCGGGCTGGACGTGTTCGCGCTCGGCGAGCACCACAACCCGCCGTTCTTCTCGTCCTCCCCCACCACCACGCTGGCGCACATCGCCGCCCGGACCAGCACCCTGCAGCTGTCGACGGCGACCACCCTGATCACCACGAACGACCCGGTGAAGATCGCCGAGGACTACGCGATGCTGCAGCACCTGGCCGACGGCCGGGTCGACCTGATGATGGGCCGCGGCAACACCGGGCCGGTCTACCCGTGGTTCGGGCAGGACATCCGCAACGGCATCCCGCTGGCGGTGGAGAACTACGCGCTGCTGCGCCGGCTGTGGGACTCCGACGTCGTGGACTGGTCCGGCCAGTTCCGCACCCCGCTGCAGGGCTTCACCTCCACCCCGCGCCCGCTGGACGGCGTCCCGCCGTTCGTGTGGCACGGCTCGATCCGCTCCCCGCAGATCGCCGAGCAGGCCGCCTACTACGGCGACGGCTTCTTCTCCAACCACATCTTCTGGCCCAAGGAGCACACGCAGCGGATGGTGGAGTTCTACCGCCGGCGCTTCGAGCACCACGGCCACGGGTCGGCCGACCAGGCGATCGTGGGCCTGGGTGGGCAGGTGTTCATGCGCAGCAACAGCCAGGACGCCGTGGACGAGTTCCGGCCGTACTTCGACAACGCGCCCGTCTACGGGCACGGCCCGTCGCTCGAGGAGTTCACCCGCGAGACGCCGCTGACCGTCGGCAGCCCGCAGCAGGTCATCGAGCGCACCCTCGGCTTCCGGGACTACGTCGGCGACTACCAGCGACAGCTGTTCCTGGTCGACCACGCCGGCCTGCCGCTGAAGACCGTCCTGGAGCAGCTGGACATCCTCGGAGAGGAGGTCGTGCCGGTGCTGCGCCGCGAGTTCGCCGCGGTCAAGCCGGCCCACGTGCCCGACGCGCCGACCCACGCGTCGCTGGTCGCCGCCCGGGGCGGGGCCGTGGCCAGCACCGTGCACGCCACCGGCGACGACGTCACCGGCCGGTCCGTGGAGGCGGTTCCCGACGAGGTGACCGTCCGATGACCACCCGCACCCTCGCCGTGGTCAGCGCCGGGCTGTCGACGCCGTCGTCCACCCGGCTGCTGGCCGACCGGCTCACCGCGGCCACCGTCGCCGCCCTGCGCGAGCGGGGCGACGACGCGGCCGTGGAGGTCGTCGAGCTGCGCGAGCACGCCCGCGACCTGGCCGACCACCTGGTCACCGGGTTCGCGAACGCAGCGCTGCAGGCGTCGGTCGACACCGTCGTCGGCGCGGACGGCGTGATCGCGGTGACCCCGGTGTTCTCGGCCTCCTACAGCGGCCTGTTCAAGACCTTCTTCGACGTCGTCGACAAGGACGCCCTCACCGGGACGCCGGTGCTGCTCGGTGCGACGGCCGGCACCGCCCGGCACTCGCTGGTCATCGAGCACGCGATGCGGCCGCTGTTCGCGTACCTGCGGGCGATCGCCGTCCCCACCGGGGTGTTCGCCGCCTCGGAGGACTGGGCCGGGGCCGGCGGCGTGGACCAGGCGCTGGCCGCGCGGATCGACCGTGCCGCCGGCGAGCTGGCCGACCTGGTCACCGGCAGGCCGGCGGCGGCGCGCCGCCCGGCCGACCCGTTCGAGGACGTGCCCTCCTTCGAGGAGCTCCTCCGGGGCACCTGAGCCCACCGCACCGTTCGGGCCCCCTCCGCGGCAGCGGAGGGGGCCCGACGGGTTCCCCGGGTCAGGCGGTGGGACCGCCCGTGCGTCCGGACGGGCCCGGTGTGCCGGTGCCCACCCCGCCGCCGCGCTCGGTGGAGTGCCGCGCCACCGGCACGCCCTCCGGCGCCTCGGGGGCACCCTGCGGGACCGGAGCCGCCGGCGGGACGGCCGGCTCGGGGCGGGCCCGCAGCCGGCCATAGGGCAGCACCAGGCTGGCCAGCAGGACGACGGCGAGGATGATCGCCCACACGCCGCTGTACGGGGTCCAGGAGTTGGTCAGCAGCAGGAACGCCGGCAGGGCCGTGGTCAGCACGCCGGCGACGACGGCGATCGCACCGGTGTAGCGGGTGAGGTCCTCCCGCTTGAGCCCGAGGACCAGCCAGAACAGCGTCCAGAGCACGGCCCAGTAGAGCCAGATGACGCCGAAGCCGGGGTCCCGCGGTTCGAAGTAGAAGAAGTTCAGCCCGGCGTACACCACCGCGCAGACGGCGACGAAGGCCGAGAACCAGCCCAGGCCGGTGCCGTCGAGGTTGCCCAGCAGGTTGATCCCGACGTAGAGGTACGTGAAGCCGAACAGGTAGATGCCCCCGGCGAAGAGGATCGCGGCCGTGTCCCCGCCGGAGGTGAGGATCAGGTAGGTGGGCGTGAACACCTGCAGCGCGCCCACGAACAGGTTCAGCGGCGCCGCCGCCCGCGGGTCCACCCTCCCCAGCAGCATCAGGCCGTTGACGATCAGGACGGCTCCGACGTACAGCAGTCCGACAGCTCCCATGTGCACTCATCTCCTCGGGTCCCGCAACGGTGCGGACGTCCCCCGTGACGGATGGCGGCGGCGCGGAGGCGCCGGCCGGAAGCGGCGCGACGGCCGCTGCTCGCAGCAGTCAGGAGAGCGGGGCGCGCGGGCGGCAGGCGCCGGCGCGCCCCGGGACGGCGACCGGTGCCAGGGCGGCCCGCGTGGTCGGGTGCAGGTCCGGGGCCATCTCGACCTCCTGCCGGTCGGGACGCCGAGGCCGGCTCGGCGCTGCTCACGACCGATCGCCGGACAACGATGGCGCTGGTCCCCTGCCGCGTCAACGGGCCGGGCGATCCCCCGCCACGTCGTCGGGACCGGTGCCGTCCTCGTCCTCCTCGAGGGCCTCGTCGAGCAGGGCGGCGAGCCCGTCGAGGGAGCGGTGCGGGCCGGTGCGGCGGACGACGACCGGCTCGGGCACGTCGTCCTCGTCCTCGGCCAGCGCCTCGGTCAGCTCGTGCGCCGCCCGCAGTGCGGCCTTGCCGAACCGCTCGGTCGCCTGGTGCCGCTCGATCGGCGGCGGTCCGTCGGTCACGACTCCTCCCGGGTCACGGTCGGTGAGGCCCTCCCCCGGTTCGGGGACGGCACGCGGGGGTACACCCCGGTCCGGCCTCGAACAACCGGTGGCCACGGAGGCGGAGACGAAGGAGCGATCCGTGGAGCACCGGGTCGAAGTGAGCTGGACGTGCACGCCCTGCGAGGTGGGCGGTCAGGACGCACCGGAGGACGGTGATGCCGACCCGACCTGCTGGAACTGCGGTGGCCCGGTCGTCGTGACCGCCCGGCCGACCGTTCGGCGGCTCCCCGACCGGGCGGCCGCCTGAGGCGGGGATCCCGGTCGGGGAGCCGGTCAGCCGGCGGGCGCGGGGAGCCCGCGCCCCCTCACGAGGTCACGGCGCACTGCCCGCGGTCCGCGCGCACCGGCCCGGACGCCGACGGCCTGATGTCGAAGTCGAAGATCGCCGTCGGGAGGTAGAGGGACGCACAGGCGTTGGGGATGTCGACCACCCCGCTGATGCGGCCCTCGATCGGTGCCGACCCCAGCAACAGGTAGGCCTGCTCCCCCGAGTACCCGAACTTCTCCAGGTACCGGACGGCGTTCAGGCACGCCCGCTTGTAGGCCAGCGTCGCGTCCAGGTACTTGTTCGTGTTGCTCTCGTGGTCGACCGAGACCCCGATGAACGTCAGGAACTCCGAGTACCGGGGCTCGACGTTGCCGGGCATGAACACCGGGTTGGTGGTCACGCCGTAGGTCTCCATGCCGCCCTTGATCAGGTCGATGTGGAAGTCGATGAACCCGCCCATCTCGATGGCACCGCAGAACGTGATCTCGCCGTCGCCCTGACTGAAGTGCAGGTCGCCGCCGGAGAGCTTCGCGCCCTCGACGTGGACCGGGTAGAACACCCGGGAGCCGCGGGAGAAGTTCTTGATGTCGTGGTTGCCGCCGTTCTCGCGGGCCGGCACCGTGCGCGCGCCGTCCCGGGCGATGCCGTCCAGCACGTCCCCGGTCGCCTGACCCCCCAGCGTGTTCTCCTCCAGCGGCGGGAGCGCCAGGGCCGGGACGCGGTCGGGGTCGGTCGCGATCAGCGCCCGCTCCCGCTCGTTCCACCGGGCCAGCAGCTCGGCCGACGGCGCGGTACCGAACAGCCCGGGGTGGGTCAGGCCGGTGTAGCGCACGCCCGGTATGTGCCGGGAGGTCGCCACCTGGCCCTGGAAGTCCCAGATCGCCTTGTAGGCGTCCGGGAAGTAGTCGGTCAGGAAGCCACCGCCGTTGACCTTGGCGAAGATGCCGGTGTACCCCCAGCCCTGGCCGGGGGCGTCGCCGTACTCCTGCGGCGCCGGCACCGGGCCGAGGTCGAGGATGTCGACGACGAGCAGGTCGCCGGGCTCGGCACCCTCGACGCCGATGGGACCGCTCAGCATGTGCGCGTGGGTCAGGTCGACGTCCCGGACGTCGTTGGCGGAGTCGTTGTTGCCGATCTGACCGTCGGTCCACTCCCGGCACTCGACCCGGATGCTCTGGCCGGGGCGCACCATCGTGGCGACGGGTACGTCCGGGTGCCAGCGGTTGTGCCCGGGCACGGCCTGGTCGCGCATGGACTTGGCCTGGTCGACGGTGAACACCACGTCGGGCATGTCCCCCACTCTCCGATCTGCGTTGATGGTGAGCGTCAGCCCGCGGGCTGCGGGCCGTTCGTGGGGCTCCGGGCGGGAGCCGGCGGGGAAGACGGCGCCCGGGGGCAGGGGGCGCCGCGCGGCGGGTCAGGGGCGGGGCAGCGCGCTCCACCGGGGGTCGCGCGGGGCCGGACGGCGCGCCGCTGGGGGCACCGCCGTCGTCACCGCGGGTTCGTCGCGGCTGGCCTCCTCGCGCAGCCGTGCGGCGGCCGCGGGCGCGGGCGTGCGGGACAGCAGGGGTGGGGTGTAGAGCCGTCGGCCGTCCGCTCCGCAGGCGGGGCACGGGCTGGTGCTCTCCGCCGTGCCGACGGGGCGCCGGATCTCCCACGGACCGCAGGTGGTGCACCGGTAGAGGTAGGCCGCCATCGGGGTCCTCCGAGGTGTCGGGACCGCTCAGGTTCGGGCGAAGCTAGTGGTGGCGCGCCGCGCGCGGAGGTCGCGCGGGCTCCCCCTTCCGGCCGGATCCGTCCCCGTCGCGCGTCGCTACGGCCGGCCCACCTGAGGTGACCCCGGGTGCCGTGGACCGGGGTCACACTGGTCGGCTCCCGCGCCGGTCGGCCCCGTGCAGGGGCCCGCCCCGAGCCTGCGAGGGCGTGAGGCCCCGTGCAGGGGCTCGCCGCGAGCCTGCGAGGGGCGAGGCGGACGGGGTCCTTCCAGGGGCCCTCCGTCAGCCGACGGCGTCGGCGGACTCGGGCGCGGAGCCGCCCTGCGGCACGGTCCCGGTGAGCAACCGCACCACCTCCGCTCGGTCGGCGGCCGACGGCAGGCCCCAGCCGGGCTCGTAGCCGTAGACCTCGCCCAGCGGCGTGGAGCTGGTCCGCCCGTCGAGGATCTCCACCGCGTCGACCGGGATCAGCCCCGGGTGCTCGACGCCGCAGGCCTCGGCCACCTTGAACAGGTCCCGCCGCAGCGTCTCGACGTAGTTGGCCGCCCGCACCGACTTCAGCGACGGGTCCAGTCCGTGGGACAGCCACGGGTTCTGCGTGGCGACGCCGGTGGGGCAGGTGTCGGTGTGGCACTTCTGCGCCTGGATGCAGCCGATCGCCAGCATCGCCTCGCGGCCGACGTTCACCATGTCGCAGCCGAGCGCGAACGCCACGATCGCGTTGTCGGGCAGGCCCAGCTTCCCGGCGCCGATGAAGGTGACCCGCTCGTGCAGCGCCCGGCGGGCGAAGGTCGCGTAGACCCGGGCGAACCCCAGCTGGAAGGGCAGCGAGACCGAGTCGGTGAAGATCAGCGGCGCGGCGCCGGTGCCGCCCTCGCCGCCGTCGACGGTCACGAAGTCCACGCCGCGGCCGGTGCGGTCCATGAGGTCGGTGAGCTCGTCCCAGAAGGCCATGTCGCCGACCGCGGACTTGATGCCCACCGGCAGCCCGGTCTCGGCGGCCAGCAGCTCCACCCAGTCGAGCAGGCTGTCGGTGTCGGAGAACTCCGCGTGCCGGGACGGGCTCACGCAGTCCACGCCCTCGGGGACGCCGCGTGCGGCGGCGATCTCGGCGGAGACCTTCGCCCCCGGGAGCACCCCACCCAGGCCCGGCTTGGCGCCCTGGCTGAGCTTGATCTCCAGCGCGCGCACCGGGGCGCCGGCCACGAGGCCCTTGAGCCGGGCCAGGTCGAAGCGGCCGTGCTCGTCGCGGCAGCCGAAGTAGGCGGTGCCGATCTGGTACACCAGCTCCCCACCGTGCCGGTGGTGCACCGAGATGCCGCCCTCGCCGGTGTTCTGCAGGCAGCCGGCCAGCGCCGCGCCGCGGTTGAGGGCCTCCACCGCCGCACCGGAGAGCGACCCGAAGCTCATCGCCGAGATGTTGACGACCGACGCCGGCCGGAACGCCCGCGCCCGGCCGCGCGGGCCGCCGAGCACCTTCGCCGAGGGCACCTGCACGTCGTGCGCCGCGACGGGGTGCGACGGCGGGACGGCACGGCCGAAGGTGCGGTGGTTGATGACCGGGTAGCCGGCGGTGTACTCGAGGTCGTTGTCGGTGCCGAAGCCGAAGTAGTTGTTCTCCTTCTTCGCCGAGGCGTAGACCCACCGCCGCTGGTCGCGGGTGAACGGCCGCTCCTCGTTGTTGCCGGCCACCAGGTACTGGCGCAGCTCCGGGCCCAGCGACTCGAGCAGGTACCGCGCGTGCCCGAGGACGGGGAAGTTCCGCAGCAGGGTGTGCTCGCGCTGCAGGAGGTCGCGTGCGGCGACCGCGGCCAGGGCGGAGAGACCGGCGACGGCGGCACGCGACCCGCGCTTCATGCCCTCACCCTGGCACGCTGCGGCCGCTTCCGGCGCGTCGAGGACGCGCCCGCGCCGGGGGACCCGTGCCCGTCCGGCGGCGCCGCCCGGTCAGACCGGGCCGCCGGGGCCCCCGTCGAGGCCGTCGAGGGTCGTCAGGACGTCGGTCAGCGCCTGGGTGGAGCGGTCGACCAGCGGCCTGAGCCGGCGGTAGACCTCGACCTCGGCGGGGTCGGGCTGCACCGGTTCGTTCACGGCCACCAGTGCGGTGGCGGCGTCGAGGTCGGGCAGCGCGCCCAGGGCGTGCAGGCCGAGCAGGCAGGCGCCCAGCCCCGTGCCCTCCGGCGAGTCGGCGACCCGCACCGGCAGGTCGAGCGCGGCCGCGAGCGTGCGCACCCACAGCGGCGAGGCGACCGCGCCGCCGGTGGCCCGCACCTCGCGCACCGGCAGGTCGGTCGCGGCGAAGGCGTCGCGGACCAGCGCGAGCTGCTGGCAGACGCCCTCGACCGCGGCCCGCACCAGGTGCGGCCGGCGGTGCTCCCGGCGCAGCCCGATGTAGGCGCCCCGCAGGCCCGAGCGCCACCACGGGGCGCGCTCCCCGAGCAGGTAGGGCAGGCAGAGCAGGCCGGAGCTGCCCGTCGGCACCTCGGCGGCCTCGGCGAGCAGGCGGGCGTCGAGGTCGTCGGCGGCCTCGCCCTCCGGATCGGGCGTGTCGAAGCCGGCCGCCAGCGCCCGTGCCGCCCACCGGACCACGGAACCGCCGTTGTTCACCGCTCCCCCGACCACCCAGTGGTCGTCGGTGAGCGCGTAGCAGAACAGCCGGTGCCCGGGGTCCACCGTGGGGGCCGGGACGACGACCCGCATCGCGCCGCTGGTGCCGAGGGAGACCGCGGCCACCTCCGGCCGGACCGCGCCCACACCCAGGTTGGCCAGCACGCCGTCGGAGGCGCCGACCACGACCGGCAGCCCCGCGGGCAGCCCCGTGGCCTCGGCGACGTCGGCGCGCAGGCCGGTCAGCACCGCCGTCGTGGACAGCACCTCGCCGAGCTGGTCGGACCGCACCCCCGCGATCGCCAGCGCCTCCTCGTCCCAGCGGCCGCCCCGGATGTCGTACAACCCGGTCGTCGACGCGCAGGACCGGTCGACCACGTGCCGCCCCCCGACGAGCGCGGCCACGACGAGCTCCTTGACCCCGCCCCAGCGCGGCGTCCCGGAGACCAGATCGGGGTCCTGCGCCCGCTCCCAGGACAGCTTCACCAGCGGCGACATCGCATGCACGGGGGTGCCGGTGCGGGCGTGCAGGTCCGCGGCCCGCCCGTCGGCGACCAGTGCCGCGGCCCACTCGGCCGCACGGTCGTCCGCCCAGGTGAGCAGCGGGCCCAGCGGTGTGCCCTCGTCGTCCATCGGCACCAGCCCGTGCATGGCGGTGCTCAGGGAGATGCCGAGGACGCGGTCACCGCGGTCGCGCGCGCGGGCGCTCACCTCCTCCAGCGCCTCCACCGCCGCGGCCTGCAACCGTCCGGCGTCGAGCTCGGCCCGGCCGGGAGCGGGCACCAGCAGGGGGTAGCCGACGCTGGACACGTCGCGCACCCGCCCGTCGGTGCCGGCGGTGACCGCCTTCGTCGCCGTCGTCCCGGAGTCGAGCCCGACGACGACGTCCACGACACCCCTCCCGAGCAGCTCCCCTCCGGGGATCGTGCTCGGCTCGGCGGCGGGGCGCCACCGGGCTCAGGACGCGAGCTGCTCCTCCTCCTCCTCCACGGAGCGCTCCTGCGCGGGCTCCTCCGGCACGCCCTCCTCCTCCCGGGCGGCCTGCTCCTCCGCGGCCAGCACGCCCGAGAGCGTCCCCAGCGCGTCGCCGATCTGGCCGGTGAGCCGGCGCAGCGCGGCCCGCGCCTCGGCGCGCCGCCGCGCGAGGTCGTCGAACCGCTCCTGGGCCGCGTCGACGCGGGCCGCGCAGGTCTGCGCCAGGTCGGCCAGGGTCTGCTCCACCTCGGTGGAGATCCGCGCCGCGGCCTCGGCGGCCTCCCGGGCCCGCTCGGCCGCCGCCTCCTCCGCGAGCCGCGTGCGCTCGGCCGCGGCCTCGGCCAGCAGCCGGTCGGCGGTCACCCTGGCCTGCCGCAGCTCCTCCGCCGCCTGCTCGCCGGCCTCCCGCTTGGTGGCCGCCGCCTCCTCCGCGGCCCGGTGCCGTTCCTCGGCCGTCTCGGTCTCCGCCTCCGCCCGCATCCGGGCCGCCTCGGCACCGGCGAGTTCCCACTCCGCAGCGGCGTCCTCCCGGACGCGCTGGGCCTCCTCCTGGATCCGCACGGACTCGGCCACCGCCTCGTCCTTGACCTCGTGTGCCCGCCGCAGCAGGAGGTCGGCCTCGCCGCGCGCCTGCCCCCGGATCCGGTCGGCCTCGGCCTGCCCGGCCTCGGTCAGCTGGGCGGCCTCGTCCGCGGCCAGGCGGAGGATCTCGCCGACGCGTTCGGACGTGCGCACCATCTCCCGGCCCTCGGGCGAGCAGGCCAGCAGGCGGCGGGAGAGCTCCAGCTCCGCCGAGCAGGCCCCGTACCGGGCGAGCAGGTCCTCGTTCTCCCTGCGGGCGGCCACCAGCTCGGACTCGACCCAGGCGACGTAGTTGTCCACCTGCAGCCGGTCGTAGCCGCGCAGCGCCGTCCGGAACAGCGGACGCGGCGTGAAGAGGGTCTCGAGGTCACCGGTGAGGTTCGGGCGGGCCGACGCGGCGCCGGGACTGGAGGCGTCCGCCTGCCGCGCGCCGTCTGCCGCCACGACCTCGCGGTGTCGGAACATCCGGGCCTCCTCCCTGACCCGACGTGCGACCGCGGCCCAGCTCGACCGGCCCCACGTCCGGACAGCTCGAACGACTGCTCGGGGCTCCGGACGATGCCAGAACCGCCCGGTCCCCAGCCGGAGCCACGGCGTCCCGCCGCGGGACGCGCGGAGCCCCCGGCGTAGTCCCGTCGGTCTGTACCGAGACGACTACGGTCGGCGATCCGGGGTCAGCGGTAGGCCGACTCCCCGCGCAGCCGAGCCCCGACGGCGACGTGCAGGGGCGCGAGCACGACGCCGTCGCCGGCCAGCCGTTCCCGCAGCTGCCGCCGGTGGCGCAACACCCCGACGAAGCCGATCGCCCAGAACACGTACTGGACGGCGAAGGCGGCGCGGAAGGCGTCCAGGGAGTAGGCGGTGGATGCGCCCGGGGTGAGCAGGTCGAGCACGGCGCCGACGGCCAGGATGGTCAGCAGGGAGGCGAGGAACCCCCCGACGTTCACCACCCCGCTCGCGCTGCCCTGCCGCTCGGCCGGGTTCCAGGTCCGGGCGAAGTCGAACCCGATCATCGAGCCGGGCCCGTTGGTCCCGAGGACGACGACCAGCACGACCAGCAGAGGGAGCGGAGCGCGGCCCGGCCACAGCAGCACGACGGTCCAGGTGGCCGCGGTGGCCAGCAGGATGGAGAAGACGAGGGAGGAGCGGCGCAGCGGCCAGCGGCCGCAGAGCCGGCCGAGCAGCGGCCCCACCGCGATCCCGACGACGACCAGGAGGGTCAGCAGGCCCGCCGCCGTGGCGGGGCTGCGGCCCTGGCCGACGACGAGGAACGGGTACCCCCAGAGCAGGGCGAACACGGTGCCGGAGAACTGGGTGACCAGGTGGGTGTAGAGCCCGATGCGGGTGCCCGGCTCGCGCCAGGTGAGCGCCAGGCTGCGGCGCACCTCGGCCAGCCCCGAGGGTGGGGTGAGCACCGTGCCGGGCGGCGCGTCGCGCAGCGCCACGACGACGAGGACCGCGACGAGGACGCCGATCCCCGCGGCGCCGAGGAACGTCGCCTCCCACGAGGTGGAGTGCAGGAGCGTGACCAGCGGGTACGCGGCGGCGATCTGCCCGAACTGGCCGAGCATGCCGGTGAGCTGGGTGATCAGCGGGACCGTCCGCCCGGGGAACCAGAAGCCGATCACCCGCAGCACGCTGACGAAGGTCATCGCGTCGCCGGCCCCGACCAGGACCCGCGCGGCGACGGCGGTGGGCACGTCGCCGGCCAGCGCGAGCAGGGCCTGCCCCGCGGCCATGGTCAGCGCCCCGGCGAGGACCAGGTTCCGCGAGCCGAAGCGGTCCAGGGCCACCCCGACCGGCACCTGCATGCCGGCGTAGACGACCAGCTGGAGGACGAGGAACAGCGAGATCGCCGAGGCCCCTGCCGAGAAGCGCTCCTGCGCCTCCACCCCGGCGACCCCCAGGGAGGCCCGGTGGAAGACGGCGACCGCGTACGCGGCCAGCGCCACCAGCCACACGGCGTAGGCACGGGCGCTCGGTCGGGGTGCGGTCGGCGGGCTCACCCCAGGGACGACGTCCACCTGCCCCGGGTGCTTCCGGTCCGGCCCGTGAGATCGCTCACCACCCGGGCCGCCGCGGCCGCCGTCGTCCGCCCGCGGGCGCGCACCGCCCCTCCGCCGCGGCCTTGACCGGGCGGGATCCTCGCTCCTAGCTTGTGACCTGGCTCACACGGGGTGACGGCGCCGTCGCCCGCTCCCCGCTCCCGCGACACCGGGCAGCCGGGTCGCGGGCCTGTCCGGCCGCGCCGAGGAGGACCCGTCCCATGACCCAGACCGCCCCCGCCCAGCAGCAGGCTCCCGCGCCCGACACCGCACCCCGCCAGCTCGACGTGGTGGTCATCGGGGCCGGGTTCTCCGGCATGTACATGCTCCACCGGCTGCGGCAGCTCGGGTGCTCGGTCCAGGTCATCGAGATGGCCGACGGCGTGGGCGGCACGTGGCACTGGAACCGCTATCCCGGAGCCCGCTGCGACGTCCGCAGCATGGAGTACTCCTACTCCTTCGACCCGCAGCTCGAGCAGGAGTGGCAGTGGACGGAGAAGTACCCGACGCAGCCGGAGATCCTCCGCTACGCCAACCACGTCGCCGACCGGTACGACCTGCGCCGCGACATCCGGTTCGAGACCCGGGTGGAGTCGACGGTCTGGGACGACGACGCCGGACGCTGGATCGTCCGTACCGATCGCGGCGACGTGCTGTCGGCGCAGTTCGTCGTGCACGCCTCGGGCTGCCTGTCGATCTACAAGAAGCCGGAGATCCCGGGCCTGGAGACCTTCCGCGGGCCGTGGTTCCACACCGCCCGGTGGCCTCGGGAGGGCGTGGACCTCACCGGCCTGCGGGTCGGCGTCATCGGCACCGGCTCCTCGGCGATCCAGAGCATCCCGCTGATCGCGCAGCAGGCCGCCGACCTCACCGTCTTCCAGCGGACGCCGAACTTCGCCGTCCCGGCGCACAACCACCCGTTCCCGCCCGGCTACCAGGAGCAGATGAAGGCGCACTACCCGGAGTTCCGGCAGGACGCGCGGACCTCGCCGCTGGGCATCCCCACCCCACCGCCGGAGAAGGGGGCGCTCGAGGACGACGCCGAGTCCCGGCGCCGCCGGTACGAGAAGGCCTGGCACGACCAGGACAACACCCTCGTGGACCTGATGGCCGCCTACACCGACATGCTCACCGACCCGGCGGCCAACGACACCGCGGCGGAGTTCGTCCGCGAGCGCATCCGCGAGATCGTGCACGACCCGGAGGTGGCCGAGACGCTGTGCCCGAAGGACTACCCGATCGGCACCAAGCGGATCTGCGTGCACACCGACTACTACGAGACCTACAACCGCGAGAACGTCCACCTGGTGGACCTGCGGAAGACACCGCTGGTGGAGATCACGCCGGACGGGGTGCGGACCACCGACCGGGAGTACGAGTTCGACGCCCTGGTGCTGGCCACCGGGTTCGACGCCCAGACCGGCGCGCTGACCGCCATCGACATCCGCGGCCGCGGCGGGCAGCGGCTCACCGACCACTGGTCGGCCGGGCCGCGCACCTACCTGGGCATCGCGATGGCCGGCTTCCCCAACGCCTTCGTGATCACCGGGCCGCAGAGCCCCTCGGTGCTGTCGAACATGATGGTGTCGATCGAGCAGCACGTGGAGTGGGTCTCCGACGCCATCGGGTACGTGCGCGAGCACGACCTGCGCACCATCGAGCCGACCCCCGAGGCCGAGCAGGCGTGGGTCGAGCACAACGAGGAGGTCGGCAACGCGACCCTCTTCCCGACCGCCAACTCCTGGTACATGGGCTCGAACGTCGAGGGCAAGCCGCGGGTGTTCATGCCCTACATCGGCGGCGTGGGCCTGTACCGCGAGCGGTGCGACGAGGTGGCCGCCAAGGACTACGAGGGCTTCGTCCTCGCCGGGTGACAGCGGCGGGAGCACCGCAGCGAGGAACGAGCGAGGAGCGGACCGGCGCGCGGAGCCCGGCCCGTGACCTCGCCGGGTGACAGCGGCGGCAGCACCGAGGCGGGCATGCGCGGTGGCGGTGAGCCCAAGCAGTGTGCGGTGGTGGCGGGTTCGTGCCGCGGGAGCCGCCACGAACGCACATCACCGGCCGTTGCCCACCGGACGCTGGCCCGCTGCCGAACTCACCGCCGGGTGAGGGTGATCAACTCCTGGCCGATCCAGGACTAACCGCGCACGTCGGCGGGCAGGAGCAGCGCAGCCGCCGGGGCCCGGTGCGCCCGGCCGCAGCTGCCCTGCCCGCCCGACGAGAGGAGCGCCCTCGAATGGCGTCCGTCATCCACTACACGATCGCGACCGAGGCCGAGAAGTACGCCGACTTCCGCCGCGTCCTCTGGACCGGCAAGAACACCCAGCTGGTGATCATGACCATCCCGCCGGGCGGGGAGATCGGCGAGGAGGTGCACGAGGACATCGACCAGATCCTCACCTTCGTCAGCGGCACCGGCGAGGCGCAGATCTCGGGCAACAAGAAGAAGGTGGCCCAGGGCGACCTGGTCGTCGTCCCGGCCGGGACGAAGCACAACTTCGTCAACACCGGGCCCAACCCGCTGGTGCTCTACACGGTGTACGGCCCGCCGGAGCACGCCGACGGTGCGGTGCACAAGACCAAGGAGGAGGCCGACGCGGCCGAGGAGTCGGGCCAGGACGAGCCGCCGACCGAGTGACCCTCCCCGAGCGGGGCGCGGGAGCGCGGGAGGCCTGCGCTCCCCGCTCCGCTCAGCGCTCGGCGGAGGCGCGCTGGACCGAGCCGTGCCGGGCCGACCGCGGCACGGGCGGCCGGGCCGCGGCCGGCTGCGGCCGCGGGGCGAGGGCCGGGGAGGGCGCGACCTGCGCGGGCATCACCGTGGTCCCCCCGTCGCTCACCGACCGGCGTTGCTGCGCCGGCTGCTCCGGCTGGATGCGGGTCAGGATGAACAGGCAGAAGGCGATGACGGCCAGCAGTCCGCCGACGACGAGGTAGTCCAGCACGCGGTCCAGTGTCCCGTCGTGACCGTTCCGTGACACTGGGAGATGTCTCACCCGGGGGTCCCGCGTGTCGCCACCAGCTGTCCCAGGTCGGTGGTCTATCGGCGGACGCGCCGCGGGCTGGCCCCGTCCCGGCTGCGGCAGCAGACTCGCAGGGGCGTACCGCACCCGACCGTCAGCGCCGACCGAGGAGGGGCCATGCCGTCGCCCACCTACTCCCCCGCGAACCCCGAGAGCGTCTTCACCTACGGCGCGCCGCAACTCAAGTTCGGCCCCGGCGCCTCCGACGAGATCGGCTACGACCTCAGCCAGACCGGCGCGAAGCGGGTCCTCGTGGTCACCGACCCCGGCGTGGCCGCGACCGGGCACCCGCAGCGGGTCGCCGACCAGATGACGCCGTTCGGCATCGAGGCGGTGGTCTTCGACGGAGCGCACGTCGAGCCGACCGACGAGAGCCTCGGGTACGCCGTCGACTGGGCGCGCGAGCACGGCCCCTGGGACGCGATCGTGGCCGTGGGCGGCGGCACCAGCATCGACACCGCCAAGGCGATCAACCTGCTCACCACCAACCCCGGTGAGCTCATGGACTACATCAACAAGCCGGTCGGCGAGGGCAGGGCCCCGGTGAACCCGCTCAACCCGCTGGTCGCCGTCCCGACGACCACCGGCACGGGCGCGGAGAGCACGACGATCTGCGTGCTGGACGTCCTCTCGCTCAAGGTCAAGACGGGGATCAGCCACGCCCGCCTGCGGCCGACGCTCGCCGTCGTCGACCCGGCGCTGACCCGCACGCAGCCGGCCGGGGTCACCGCGGCGGCGGGGATGGACATCCTCTGTCACGCGCTGGAGAGCTACACCGCCCGCCCCTACACGACCTACGAGCACAAGCGCCCCGAGCAGCGGGTCCCGTACAACGGCGCCAACCCGATCGCCGACATGTGGTCGGAGAAGGCGCTGTCGCTGCTGGCCGGGTCCTTCCGCCGTGCAGTGCGCGACGGGGAGGACGAGGACGCCCGCGGGCAGATGGCCATGGCCGCCACCTTCGCCGGGCTGGGCTTCGGCAACGCCGGTGTGCACATCCCGCACGCCAACGCCTACCCGATCGCCGGCCGGGTCAAGGACTTCCACCCCAAGGACTACCCCGCCGACGAGCCGATGATCCCGCACGGCATGTCGGTGGCCCTGACCGCTCCCGAGGCGTTCCGGTTCACCTTCGACGCCGACCCGGAGCGGCACCTGCGCGCCGCGCGGCTGCTGGACCCCGGCGCCGAGCAGACCGACGACCCCACGGAGTTCCTGCCCACCGTGCTCAGCGCGCTCATGCGCGACATCGACATCCCCGGCGGCATCGGGGCGGTCGGCTACGACGAGGGCGACATCCCCGACCTGGTCGACGGCACGATGAAGCAGCAGCGGCTGCTGGCCACCGCCCCCAAGGAGGTCACCGAGGACGACGTCGCGGGGATCTTCTCGCGCTCGCTGTCGCTGTGGTGACCCGCGGCTGGTGGCCCGATCCCCCGCTCCAGCCGCTGCGACGGCTGGAGCGGGGTCACCGGATGAGGTCGTAGGACCCCCGTCCCCTTGCGCGATCACCCCTGCCGGTGGCACAACTCCCCGGCAGGGCGGCGCCGGAGGGTCCGGAGCCGGCGCGGGGACGCGCGACCACGCGCACGGGGGGTGGGCCATGGCCACGCGCCAGCGCGCGACCGCGGTCCCGCCGCCCCGGACCTCGCCCGGGGACGGCCCCGGCTGGGTCCCCCTGGTCGAGAGTCCCGCGGCCGGGCAGCGACCGCGCTCGCCGTCGGTCGGCCGGGTGGTGGCCCGCTTCCTCGCGGCCAACGTCGCGGCCATCCTGCTCCTGCTCGGCGTCGGGGTGTGGGCCAGCGCCCGGGCCGCCGAGCACGAGGCCCTGGCCGACGCGCGCCACCACACCGACCTGCTGGCCGAGGTCCTCGTACAGCCCAACCTGGACGAGCGCCTCCTCGCCGGGGACCCGGTCGCGCTCGCCGCGTTCGACGACCGCATGCGCACCCGACTGCCAGGGGTCGGCATCAACCGGATCAAGATCTGGACCGCCGACGGCCGGATCGTGTACTCGGACGAGCCCCTGCTGATCGGTCGCACATTCCCGCTGGGCGACGACGACCGGCAGGCCCTGCGGGACGGCGTCACCCGGGCCGAGGTGAGCGACCTGAACCGGCCGGAGAACCAGTTCGAGAAGGCCGACAGCGGCCGCCTGCTCGAGGTCTACCGCCAGATCACCGGGCCCGACGGGCAACGGCTGCTGCTGGAGACCTACTCGGACTACAGCCAGGCGACTGCCCGGCAGGAGGAGATCTGGTGGGAGTTCGCCCCCATCTCCGCGGCCGCACTGCTCGCCATGGTCGCCGTCCAGCTCCCCCTGGCCCGGCGGATGGTCACCCAGCTGCGGACCGCCCAGCAGGAGCGCGAGCTGCTGCAGGCGCGGGCCCTGGACGCCTCCACCGAGGAGCGGCGCCGGATCGCCGGGAGCCTGCACGACGGCCTGGTGCAGGACGTGTCGGCGGCCGCCCTGCTCGTCGCCCGCGCCGCCGACCAGCTCCGGCAGTCCCCGGCGAGCGCTCCTCCACCCGAGGTCGCCGACGGGCTCGGGCAGGCCGCCGGGGCGCTGCGGGACTCGGTCGCGTCGCTGCGGTCGCTGCTGGTGGAGATCTACCCACCCACGCTGGACCAGGCGGGGCTGGAGATGGCCCTGGCCGACTGCGCCGACCGGCTGCGGCCCCGCGGGATCGACGTCCGGCTCGCCGTCCCCGACCGGCTGGCCCCGCCGCCGGGGACTGCCGCCCTGGTCCTGCGCACCGTCCAGGAGGCGCTGCGCAACGTGGTGAAGCACTCGGGCGCCCGCAGGGTGGACGTCACCGTCGAGCAGCTCCCCGGTGCCCTCGTCCTGCAGGTCACCGACGACGGGGTCGGCTTCGACGTCGGCCCGGCGCTGGACGGGCGCGGCGGCCACCTGGGCCTGCGCCTGCTCGCCGACCTGGCCGCCGCCGAAGGGGCGACGCTGTCCCTGCGCACCGCGCCCGGCGCGGGCACGAGCCTGCGACTGGAGGTGCCGCACCCGTGATCGACGTCCTCGTGGTCGACGACCACGCGCTCATGCGCTCGGGCCTGGCCGGCCTGATCGCCGCCGCCGACGACATGCGGGTCGTCGGCACGGCCGCCGACGGCGCCGAGGCGGTGGCCGCGGTCGACCGGCTCTCCCCGCACGTCGTCCTCATGGACCTGTCCATGCCGGTGATGGACGGCGTCACCGCGACCCGCCGGATCGTCGAGGACCACCCCGCCGTCGAGGTGCTCGTGCTCACCTCGTTCTCCGATCAGCAGCGGGTGGTGGAGGCGCTCGACGCCGGCGCCGGCGGGTACGTGCTCAAGGACACCGAACCGGCCGACCTGCTGACCGCCATCCGGTCCTCCGCTCGCGGCCACTCCCCGCTCGACCCCCGGGTGGCGCGGACGCTGCTGCACGCCCGGCGGGGGCCCGCCCGGGTCGCCGACCTGACCGAGCGGGAGCAGGAGGTCCTCGCCCTGGTCGGCCGCGGGATGGCGAACAAGCAGATCGCCCGCGCCCTCGGCATCCGGGAGGGCACCGTGAAGGCGCACCTGACCAGCGTGTTCCAGCGCATCGGCGTGCGGGACCGGACGTCGGCGGCGCTGTGGGCGCGCACCCACCTCGCCGAGGACCCGCCCGGGCTCGCGGAGTGACCCCGCTCGCCGCGCGCCGAGGTCCGGGCCGAGACTGGAGGGCGTGACCCGGTCCGCCGCACCCCCTGCCACCGACCTGCTCGCCGCCCTGCGCGGGGCCGGCATCGGCGACGTCGACGACTCCGGGCTGGCTCGGGCCCTCTACTCCTCCGACGGCTCGCTGTACCGGGTGCTGCCGCGGGCGGTGGTGCGGCCCCGGCACCCCGACGAGATCGAGGCGACCCTCGCCGTCTGCCGGGAGCTCGGCGTCCCGCTGACCGCCCGGGGCGCGGGCACCTCGATCGCCGGCAACGCCGTGGGCCCCGGCGTCGTGGTCGACACCAGCCGGTACCTCGCCCGGGTGCGGGCGATCGACCCGGAGGGCCGGACGGCGACCGTCGACCCCGGTGTGGTGCAGGCGGCGCTGCAGGCGGCGGCGCGGCCGCACGGGCTGCGCTTCGGCCCCGACCCGAGCACGCACAACCGCTGCACGATCGGCGGGATGATCGGCAACAACGCCTGCGGCTCCCGCGCCCTGGGCTACGGCCGGACGTCGGACAACGTGGTCGGCCTCGACGTCGTCACCGGCGCCGGCGAGCGGCTGACCCTCGGTCCGGACGACGCCCCGGCCGCCGGGGTGCTCGGCCAGCTCCGGGCGCTGGTCGACGGGCACCTCGGGCCGATCCGCACCGAGCTGGGCCGCTTCGGCCGGCAGGTGTCGGGCTACTCGCTGGAGCACCTGCTGCCCGAGCGCGGCTTCGACGTGGCCCGCGCGCTGGTCGGCAGCGAGGGCACCCTCGCCCTGGTGCTCGGCGCGACCGTGCGGCTGGTGACCGACGCTCCGTACCGGGGGCTGGTCGTGCTGGGCTACCCGTCCATGGCCGATGCCGCCGACGCCACCCCGGCGCTGCTGCGGCACGAGCCGACCGCGTGCGAGGGACTGGACCAGCGCATCGTCCAGCGGCTGCGCGACGTCCCCGCCGCCGTCGTGCCGGACCTGCCCCGCGGCGACGGCTGGCTGATCGTCGAGCTGACCGGCGACTCGGTCGCCGAGATCGAGGCCAAGGCGAGGGGCGTGCTGGACGACGCCGGGGCGCTGGACTCCCTGGTGGTCACCGACCCGGCCGAGGCCGCCGCCATCTGGCGGATCCGCGAGGACGGCGCGGGCCTGGCCGCCCGCACCTCCGACGGCCGTCCGGCGCACGCCGGCTGGGAGGACGCCGCGGTGCCGGTGGAGCAGCTGGGCGCCTACCTGCGCGGCTTCGAGGCGCTGCTGGACGAGCACGGCCTGCAGGGGGTGCCCTACGGCCACTTCGGCGACGGCTGCGTGCACGTGCGCATCGACTTCCCGCTGGGGCACGGCGAGGACCGCGGCCGGGCGGCCTACCGCTCCTTCGTGCAGGACGCCGCCCGCCTGGTGGCCCGTTTCGGCGGGTCGGTGTCCGGCGAGCACGGCGACGGCCGGGCCCGCAGCGAGCTGCTGACGACCATGTACTCCTCCGAGGTGCTGGCGTTGTTCGAGCGGGTCAAGGGCCTGTTCGACCCCGGGGACGTGCTCAACCCGGGGGTGCTGGTGCGGCCGGCGCGGGTGGAGGACGACATCCGGGTGGCCGCCGCGCCGCGCCGGACCGAGCGCCTGGCGCTGGCCTACCGGCACGACGGTGGGGACTTCTCCGCCGCGGTGCACCGGTGCACCGGCGTCGGTAAGTGCCGCGCCGACCTGCAGGCCACCGGCGGGGTCATGTGCCCGTCGTGGCCGGCCACCCGGGAGGAGAAGGACACCACCCGCGGCCGGGCCCGGGTGCTGCAGGAGATGCTCGCCCCCGGCGGCCCGGTGCGCGACTGGCGCTCGCCGGAGGTGCACGCCGCCCTGGACCTGTGCCTGTCGTGCAAGGGCTGCTCCCGGGACTGCCCCACCGGCGTGGACATGGCCTCCTACAAGGCCGAGGTGCTGCACCAGTCCTACCGCCGGCGGCTGCGGCCGCTCTCGCACTACACCCTCGGCCGGCTGCCGCGGTGGGCCGACCTCGCCGCCCGCGCGCCCCGGTTGGTCAACGCCGTGATGACCTCCCGCCTCGGTGGCCGGCTGGCGAAGTGGGGTGCCGGGGTCGACCAGCGGCGCAGCCTCCCGGCCTTCGCGCCCCGCACCTTCCGCGCGGGCTGGGCCGAGCGGCCCCCGGCGAACCCGGACGGCGCGCCGGTCGCGCTGTGGGTGGACTCGTTCACCGACCACTTCGCCCCCGAGGTCGCCGAGGCCACCGCCGCGGTGCTCGAGGCCGCCGGCTACCGGGTGCAGGTGCCGCCCGCCGAGACCTGCTGCGGACTGACCTGGATCACCACCGGCCAGCTCGACGCCGCCCGTCGCACGCTGGGCCGCACCGTGGAGCTGCTCGCGCCGCTGGTGGACGCCGGCGTGCCGGTGGTCGGGGTGGAGCCCTCCTGCACCGCCGTCCTGCGCGGGGAGACACTCGAGCTGGTCGGCGGTCCGGCCGCCGAGCGGGTCGCCGCGGGCACCCGCACCCTGGCCGAGCTGCTGCACGAGACGCCGGGCTGGACGCCGCCGTCCCTGGCCGGGGTCGAGGTCGTCGCCCAGCCGCACTGCCACCACCACGCGGTGCTCGGGTGGGCGACCGACGAGCGGCTGCTGCGCACGGCCGGCGCCACCGTGCGCCGGGTGGGCGGCTGCTGCGGGCTGGCCGGCAACTGGGGCGTCGAGCGCGGCCACCACGAGGTGTCGGTCGCGATCGCCGAGCACCAGCTGCTGCCCGCCGTCCGGGAGGCCGGTCCGGACGCCGTCGTGCTGGCGGATGGGTTCTCCTGTCGCACCCAGCTCGACCAGCTCGCCGGCCGGCGCGCCCTGCACCTGGCCGAGCTCCTGGCGGCCCGGCTGTCCTCCGGCGTCCGGTGAGCGCCGCCGCGGTCTGCCACGATGCGGCCGTGGAGCTCGAGGAGACGATGCTGCCGGGCGTGGGCGTCCGCTACGAGCTGCGGACCCGCGCGGGCCAGGTGCTGGCCATCGTCGTCCAGCGGGACGGCGGGGCCGAGGCCGCGGTCTACGACCCGCGCGACCCCGACCGGGCACTCGGCGTGGTCCGCCTCGACGCCGAGGAGGTCGACGCGGTGGCCGAGGTGCTGGGCGCGCCGCGGCTCACCCAGCGGTTCGCCGACCTCTCCCGTGAGGTACCCGGCCTGGAGTCCGGCCGGTTCCCGCTCGCCCCGGTCTCGCGCTTCGTCGGCCGGCCACTGGGCGACACCCGCGCCCGCACGCTGACCGGCTGCTCCATCGTGGCGATCGTGCGGGACAGGGACGTCGTCCCCTCCCCCGGCCCCGACGACGTGCTGCGGGCCGGCGACGTCCTGGTGGCCATCGGGTCGGAGTCCGGGCTCGAGCAGCTGGAGCGCCGTCTGGCCGAACGGGTGTAGGGCGCGGCTGGTGGAGCACGTCGCCGCCCTCCTGCTCGAGCTCGGCCTGCTCTTCCTCGGCCTCTCGCTGCTGGGTCTGCTGGCGCGGCGGTTCGGGCTCTCGCCGATCCCCTTCGTGCTGGTGGCCGCGCTGGCCCTCGGGGAGGGCGGCGTCGTCCCGCTGGCCACGGCCCAGCCGTTCCTGGAGGCGGCCGCCGAGATCGGTGTCGTCCTGCTGCTGCTCGCGCTCGGGCTGGAGTTCTCCGCCGACGAGCTGTTCGCCTCCCTGCGCCGGCACGGCCCCTCCGGCCTGGTCGACCTGCTGCTCAACGCCCCCCCGGGGTTCGTCGCCGGCCTGCTGCTCGGGCTGCCGTGGCAGGGCGCGCTGGCTTTGGCCGGGGTCACCTGGATCTCGTCGTCGGGCATCGTCGCGCGGCTGCTCGGCGACCTGGGGCGGCTGGCCAACCGGGAGACGCCGGCGGTGTTGTCTGTGCTGGTGCTCGAGGACCTCGCGATGGCGTTGTTCCTCCCGCTGCTGGTGGTCGCGCTCGCCGGCAGCGGCCCGGCGTCGGCGGTCGCCGGCATCGGGCTCGCCGTCGGCGCCGTGGTGCTCGTGCTGCTGGCCGCCCAGCGGCACGGCCAGCGGCTCGGCCGGCTGCTGGTCTCCCCGGACGACGAACAGGTGCTGCTGCGGCTGGTCGGGCTGACCCTGCTGGTGGCCGGGCTCGCGCAGTCCCTCGGCGCCTCGGCCGCGGTCGGCGCGTTCCTCGTGGGCCTGGCCCTGCCGGCCTCCTTCGCGGACCGGGCGCGGGCGATCCTCGGCCCACTGCGGGACCTGTTCGCCGCCACGTTCTTCGTCGCCTTCGGTCTCTCCACGGACCCGGCCGCGATCCTGCCGGTGCTGCCGGCGGTGCTGCTGCTGGCGCTCGTCACGACCGGCACGAAGGTGGCCACCGGCTGGTTCGCCGCCCTCCGGGACGGGATCGGCGTGCCCGGTCGGCTCCGTGCGGGGACCGCCCTGGTGGCGCGCGGCGAGTTCTCCATCGTCATCGCGGGCCTGGCGGTGACCGCGGGCGTGACCGACCTCGGCCCGGTGGCGACCGGCTACGTGCTCGTCCTCGCCGTCGCGGGCCCCGTGCTGACCCGGTTCGCCGACCCGCGTGCGCTGCGCGCTCCCCGCGTGACCGGCTGAGCCGTCGGCGGTCAGCGCGCCCGGCGCAGCCGCTCCACCACCGGGGCGGTCGACGCCGGCAGCAGCCGTTCGCGCAGCGGGGGCGCCACGGGCGGACACGCCGACCGGCGCGACGACGACCCCATGGTCACGGCGGGCCAGGGCGCTGCGCGGTGACCGCGGCCCCGGCGGGCCGGGCACCCGAGCGGCTCAGGCGGCGGACTCCGGGCGGGCGGCGGCCGCGGCCAACACGTGCGGGGTCAGCGCGTCGGCGATGTGCGCGTAGCCCGCCGAGGACGGGTGGAACCGGTCGGCGGAGAACAGCCCGGCGTCGGCGGAGAACGCGGCGGCCACGGCCGCGGACACCTCCGCGACCGTCGCGCCGGCGGCCCGGGCGGCGGCAGCCTGCTCGCGCTGCAGCTGTTGGGAGGCGGTGCGCACCAGTGGGCGGTACGCCGGGGGCACGAACGGCACCATGGACATGTCCGGCGCCGGGACGACGAGCACGTCGCTGCCGCTCGCGCGCAGGTCGCCCACCGCCCCGCCGAGGGCGGCGGCCGCCTGCGCGGGCGGCACGAACCGGGCGAGGTCGTTGGCGCCGACCACCACGACGGCGAGGTCCGGCGCCAGCGGGACGGCACGGCGGGCCTGCGCGGCGAGGTCCCGCGACACCGCGCCCGGGACGGCCAGGACGTGCAGGTCGACGTCGTACCCGGCGCGGTCGAGGACGGCGGCCAGGCGGGGGCCGAGGGTGTCCTCGACGTGGGTGGCACCGGAGCCGTACGCGAGCGAGTCGCCGAGGAGGACGAGGCGCAGCGGGGTCATCAGCCGTCCCTTACCCACCGGGATGGTCCGGACACGCAGCGGGCCCGGCCGGGAGATCCCGGCCGGGCCCTGCTGAGGTGCTGGAGCGGCCCCGTCCCGGGTCCCGCCCTGAGCTCGCGGAGGGTGGGGAGGACGGGGTCCTCCTTCAGGCCTTCGGACCACCCGCGGCGTAGACGACCTGCCCGGAGACGAAGCCCGCGCCCTCGCTGACGAGGAAGGACACCAGGTGGGCGATGTCCTCGGGCTGCCCGACGCGCTGCACCGGGATCTCCTTGGCGGCCCCGGCGATGAAGTCCTCGAACGGGATGCCGATCCGCTCGGCGGTCGCCTTGGTCATCTCGGTCTCGATGAACCCGGGCGCGATCGCGTTGGCGGTGACGCCGAACTTGCCCAGCTCGATGGCGAGGGTCTTGGTGAAGCCCTGCAGCCCGGCCTTGGCCGTCGAGTAGTTGGCCTGGCCGCGGTTGCCCAGCGCGGAGACGCTGGACAGGTTCACGATCCGGCCCCACCTGGCCTCGATCATGTGCTTCTGCACCGCGCGGGTCATGAGGAAGGCGCCCCGCAGGTGCACGTTCATCACGACGTCCCAGTCGACCTCGGTCATCTTGAACAGCATGTTGTCGCGGGTGACGCCGGCGTTGTTCACCAGCACGGTGGGCGCGCCCAGCTCGGCGGCGACGCGCGCGACCGCGGCCTCCACCTGCTCGGCGTCGCTGACGTCGGCTCCGACGGCCAGTGCCCGGCCACCGGCGGCCTCGATCGCCTGCACGGTGTCCTTGCCGGCGGCCTCCTCCAGGTCGAGCACGCCCACCGCGAACCCGTCCCGAGCCAGGCGCAGGGCGGTGGCCGCGCCGATGCCGCGCGCCGCCCCGGTCACGATGGCCACGCGGGCCCCGGTGCTGCTCGTCTCGCTCATCCCGATCCCCTTCGATGTCTGGCGCCGTCCGGCTGCCCGGGGACACGGTACGGCGACCCGTCCGCGGACCTACCGACCGGTAGGCCTCGGCGGGTCGCGGCGGCCCCGGAGGGGCCGGGGCGTCAGGGCCAGATGCTCGCGACGACGATCGCGGCGACGGACAGCTGCACGGCCCCGAGCACCAGGCTGGCGGGGTGGAACGCCACCTCGGTGACGTGCGCGCCGAGCTTGCCGGGAGTGATCAGGTCCAGCACGAGGAAGGCGACCGCCTGCAGCAGGACGCCCAGCACGCCGAAGACGACGGTGTAGAGCAACGCCTCCCCGAAGCCGCTGGTGGCGTTGGTCCAGATGGCGGCGAAGACGACCGCGCCCTGGCCGAGGAAGCCCGTGGAGAGCACGATGCCGGCGTTGACCGACCGCTCCTCGTGGATGTGCCGGCCCAGCCGGCCGGGCGTGAGCAGGTCGAGGACGACGAAGCCGAGGGTCAGCAACGCGATGCCGAGCGCGGTGTAGGCGACGGCGTAACCGATGCTGGCCAGCACGGGCACCTCCGGGGGTCGGGGACTCGGGTGGACAAGTCCTACCGCACCCCGGGACCCGGCCCCCGCCCGGCGTGCCGGTGTCCGCCCTCACGGACGACGTCCACCCGGTCGAACCCCTCCGCGACCGTGGGCGGGACGAACCGCGCAGCGGTGCCGTACAGGCCGGCGAGGGGGACCCGGGCGCGGCCCTCGCGGCCGTCGTTGCGGGCCACGCAGGTGGGGACCGGCGTGTCCACCCACACCGCGCGGACCGGGACGCCGGCCGACCGGGCCGCGGCGACCAGCGGTGCCCGGTCCTCGACCGTCGGGTTGGTGTTGTCGACGACGACGCTGCGCCCCTCGGCGAGCAACGCAGCGACCACGCGCCGCTGCCGGGCCTCGCGGCGGCGGGCGTGGGGCCAGTGGTCCTTGCTCACCACGGTGTGGGTGGCGGCGAGGTGCTCCCCGACCCAGGTGGACTTGCCACTGCCCTGGAGCCCGGCCATGACGACCAACTCCGGGGCGGGGACCTCACTCAGACCGCGTCCCTCGTCGCGGGTGCGCGCCACGGGCTCCCCGTGCCCCGTCCCGGGCCTGCGGGGGCGAGGACGGGGTGCTCCCTCACGCGGTCTTCCGCAGCTCGGTCACCGCGGCGTCGTCGTCCAGCGCCCGCCGCGGAGCGGGGTGCTCCACCAGTGCCAGCACCCGCCCGGCCATGAACCGCGCGGTGCGGACGGGGGTGCCGCCGCGGGTGGTCTCGGTGACCTCGACCAGCCCCCGGCCATGGGTCACGTCCACCCGCCGTCCGGCGCGGGTGGCCTCGATGTCGTAGGTGCGGGTCGTGCCGCCGGCGTCGATCACGACCTCTACGCGGTCGCCCTTCATCCGATCCTCCGAAGACGTCTCGCCGAGCGGGGTGCCCGACATGGAGACAACGTCCTCCGGGGGTGTGACATTCCGCGCCGACCTGCGCTTTCAGCCCTCCGAGCGGTCGCGCCCGGCGGCCACGTCCTCGGTCTGGGGCGGCTCCGCCGCGGCGGCCGAGCGCCGGCCGGGCAGGTGCGGGTGCAGGGCGCGGACCGAGGCGAGCGCCGCCCGCCGGGCGTTGGCCCGCTGCCGGGCACGGCTGGTCCGCGGCGCCCGTGGCTCCTCCCGCAGCAGCGCGTCCAGCCAGTGCCCCCGCGGGTCGACGTCCACCAGCATCGCCTTGACCAGCAGGGTCAGCGGGATCGCCAGCAGCGCGCCCAGCGCGCCGAGCACCCAGCCCCAGAACAGCAGGGCGACGAACGTGACCGTCATCGACAACCCGACCGAGTCACCGACGAAGCGGGGCTGGATGAGGGTCTGCACGACGAAGTTGAGCAGCGCGTAGACCGCGACGACGACCCAGAACTCCGTCCACCCGCCCGAGAGCAGGCCGAGGATGGCCGGCGGCACCAGCCCCAGGACGAAGCCGATGTTGGGCACGTAGTTGGTGATGAACGACAGCAGGCCCCAGATCACCGGCAGCGGGATGCCGATGATGGCCAGCGCGATCGCGTCGCCGATCGCCACGATGGCCCCGAACACCGTGCTGACCCACAGGTAGCTGCGGGTGCCGCGGGCGAACAGGCCCAGTGCGATCGGCAGGTGCGGGCGCTCGGCGGCGACCAGCCCCAGCCGCCGGCCGAAGCCGCCGGACTCGATCGCGAGGAACACGAGCGCGGCCAGCAGCAGGACCAGGGTGGAGGCGGCGTCGGTGGCCCGGGTCAGCACGCCGGTGGCCACCCCCACCAGCTGGCTGTAGTCGAACTGGGCGATGAGGTCGGAGAGCTGGCCGGAGACGATCCCCCGGTCGTTGAGGTCGGCCACCACCGAGGCGAGCAGCGCCTCGGCGGACCCGGCGTAGTCGGGAAGCAGGGCGGCGAACTGGGCGATCGAGACGATCAGCAGCGCCACGAAGGCGAGCAGGATCGTCCAGACCAGGACCAGCAGCACCGTGGCGCTGGCCCAGCGCGGCCAGCCGTGCCGCTGCAGGAACCGCTGCACCGGCATCAGCGCGATGACGACGACCAGCGCCAGCAGCACCGGGCCGACCAGCCAGGCGATCGAGCGGACGCCCGCGATGGCGATGGTCGCCGCGGCGGCCCCGCCGACCAGCACCAGCCAGCGCGGCAGCCCCCCGGGCGACGGGTCGGGGATCGCGTCGGGCACCAGGTGCGCCGCACCGTGCCCGGCCTCGGCCGCCCGGGCGGCGACCACCGTGGCGTCCTGGACGCCGCCGGCCTCGGCAGGGGTCAGGGCACGGGTGCTCCCGGGAGGCGGGACCACCGCCCCGGCCCCCGGTGTGTCCTGGTGCGCGACCATCCTCGTCCCGCCCGCTCAGCGAGCGCGGCCGGGCACCGGCCCGCCGGACGTCTCGACGTCGACCATGTGCACTCCGCCCTCCCCCTCGGGGCGCCGCCGTACCCGCGGACCAGACTGACATGCCTGGCCGGCCGGTTCAGGGGCGCGCACCGTCCAGCAGCGCAGCCATGGCCGGGAGGTCGAAGAACGCGGCCGTCTCCCGCGCGGTCGGCCCGCCCCCGTCCGGGTCGGCGCCGGCGCGCAGGAGGTGGCGCACGGTCGCCTCGGACTGCTTGAAGACCGCCGCGGCCAGCGCCGTCTGGCCGCGGTCGTTGACCCGCGACGGGTCGGCACCGGCGGCCAGCAGGGCGGCCACGGTCTCGGGGTGGCCGTGGTAGGCCGCGAGGATGAGCAGCGTGTCGCCCTTGTCGTTGGTCAGGTTGGCCGGCACCCCGGCGTCCAGGTAGGCCGCCAGCTCCTCCGTGGCGCCCCCGCGGGCGAGGTCGAAGACGCGGGCCGCCAGCTCGATGACCCCGGGGTCGATCCCCCCGCCGTGCTGTTCGCTCACGGTGCCGAGCCTAGGAGGTGCCCGGCGCACCGGAGCGGCGCCGGGCCGCCCGCCCCGGGTGGGCCCGCGCCTCGCTCGATGTCCTCGGGGCGATGCGCCCGCCGTCGTCAGCCGGTGGCCACCCGGTCGGTGAGCGCGAGCACCCGGCGCCAGACGTCGGCGCAGGCGTCGGCCCAGTCGCCGTACGCCCGGTCGAAGAACGAGTGCGGGGCGCCGTCGTACACGGCGGTCTCCACCTCGCCGCCGCCGGACCGCAGCTGCTCGGCCAGCGCCAGCTGGTCCTCCCGCGGCGTCGCGGCGTCCGCGCCGGCGATGACCATGAGCGTCGGGCGCGTCGCCACGGCCTCGCCGACCATGGCCGGCCGCCCGTAGAAGCCGATGCACGCGGCCAGGTCCAGGTCCCCGCCGGAGAGCCGCCACGAGTGGCTGCCACCGAAGCAGAACCCCACGGTCACCACCGGCAGGTCGGGCCGGGTGCGCTCCCGCAGGTAGGCGATCGCCGCGGCGACGTCGGCGTCCACGCCCGCCGGCGTGGTCTGCGGGATGTGGGTCTGCCACTCGAAGTCCTGCTCCCGCGTGCCGGTCGGCGGCAGCTCCGCCGTCCGGCCGAAGTAGTCGATGGCGACGGCGGGCAGGCCGGCCTCGGCGAACCGCTCGGCCAGGGCCACGTAGTAGGGGTGCAGGCCGCGGATGTCGGGCAGGATCACGACCCCCGCCCCGGCCGGCTCCGCCGGCGCGGCGTGGGCCGCGGCGAACTCGGTGCCGTCAGCTGCGGTGAGCGTGAGCGTGCCGCGCTCGGCGACGGCGCCGGTCCTCGGCGGCGCGGGCGGGCGGCTGTCGGTGTCGTGGCACATGCACCGTTCCTACCTGCGCCGACGGCGCGGTGCCCGCTCAGGTGTCGGCGGCCTCGTCGGCGGCGCCCGGGCGCCCGCCGAACACGTTCGCGGCGACCTCCCGCCGGACGTCGGCCAGCCAGTGGTGCTGCTTGTCGGCCTGCTCGATCAGCCGGTGGAACAGGTCGGCGTCGACCCGCTCGTCGGTCTCCCCCAGTGCGCGGAGGGTCTCGAAGCCGGCCCGCTTGGCCAGCACCGCGGTGGCGATGAACTCGAACTCGACCAGGTCCGACAGCGGAGAGCGCGAGAGGAGGTGGCCGTTGAGCTTCAGGCGGGAGAGCTTCTCGCCGACCCAGGTCGCGACCTGCTTGTACTGGCGTACCGGCAGGCCGAGGGCCTGCATCGTGCCGCGCAGCGCGGTCCGCTCCTCCTGCAGCTCGCCGAGCAGCTCGGTCAGCCGGGCCTCGTACGCCGTGCCCCGGTGCTGCCCGAGCATGCGGCGGACCAGCTCGATGCCGCCGGTGGCAGCGGCCAGGTGGTCGTTGGTGTAGACGGTGAGCAGCTCGGCGTTGCGGAGCCCGGCGGGCGCGGACGGCTCGGACACGGTTCTCCCTGGAGCGCTGGACGGCGGTGGCGCCCCATTCTCACCGGTCGGTGATCATCGCGCTCGACGGCGGATCACCCCGCGGCCCGGACGAGCAGCCGGGCGGCGGTCGGGCGCAGCTCCCGTTCCAGCTCCCACAGCCCGGCGGCCAGCCGCTGCCCGACCGCCTGGCGGGAGATCCCGAGGGAGGCGGCGGCCTGGGCCTGCGTGCGGCCGGCCCCGACCAGCTCGACCGCCTCCCACGCCGGCGCGCTGCGCCGCTGCACCAGGACCGCCAGCGCGGTCAGGACCGCCTGTGCGTCGCCGGCGTCGGACGGGACCACGCCGCGCACGGCCAGCCGGGTGCTGCGCTGCCGGGCCGCGTCCACCGCCCGGCGGGCACCGAGGACGGCCGGCCCGCCGCTGCGCAGCCCGTCGGGGTGCGGGCCGGCGCCCACGCCGACGTCCCACCCGCCCTCACGGACCAGGCCGAGGACCACGTCGACGACGACGGCGGGGTCGGCCAGGACGCCGGAGAGCTCCCGGTCCCCCGTCCGTTCGACGGGCAGGGCCGCCGCCGGGACCGTCGCGACGAGCCGCGAGACGGCGGCGGCGACCAGGTCCCCACGGCCGCCGTCCCGCCGGGCTGCGGTCAGGACGAACGGCACCGCGCAAGCCTGGCAGCTTTCCCCCGCACGGGCCAGCACCTACATCCGCGCGGCCACCTCGGGCGGGAAGCCACCGGTCGCGACCGGCCCCCACCGCTCGATGGTGATCCGCAGCAGCGACTTGCCCTGCCGGGTCATCGCGGCGCGGTACTCGTCCCAGTCGGGGTGCTCGCCGCTGATGGAGCGGAAGTACTCGACCAGCGGCTCGAGGGCGTCGGGCAGGTCGAGCACCTCGGCCCGGCCGTCGACCTGCACCCAGGGACCGTCGAAGTCGTCGGAGAGGACGCAGAGCGACACGGCCGGGTCCCGGCGGGCGTTGGCCACCTTCGCCCGCTGCGGGTAGGTGGAGACGACGACGCGGCCCTCGCCGTCCAGACCGCAGGTGACCGGCGAGAGCTGCACCCCCCCGCCGCTGCGGCGGGTGACCAGCACGGCCTTGTGGCGGGGACGGAGGAACTCCACCAGCGCGGCCCGGTCGACCCGGTCGGCTGTCGCGGTCTTCGGCATGGGACCGACGCTACGACGCGGGCCCGGTGATCGTTTCCGCTGCGCCCGTAACGGACATCCACGTGCCGTGGCCAAGCGTCTGCAACCCCGCCCGTCCGGCCGGTCCGGCTCCGCGCCGGGAGCTGCCGACGAGACGGCCGAGCGTCCCGACGGTGGCGGGGACCCCGCCGTCGCCCCCAGCACGACCCTCGGGACCGCTGCCAGCCCGGCTCCCAGCCCCGACCGCGGCCCGCGACTGCGGGCGGGGGTCCGTGCGCTGGCCGTGGCCTCGGCACAGCTGCTGCTGATCGCCGCGGGCGTCGTGGTCGTCGGGTGGGTGCTGGGCAAGCTGTGGCCAGTCCTGCTGCCGGTGATCCTGGGCCTGCTGTTCGCCACGGTGCTGTGGCCACCCGCCCGGCTGCTGCGCCGGCTGCGCTTCCCGCCGGCGCTGGCCGCCCTGGTGGTGCTGCTCGCGTTCCTCGGGGTCATCGTCGGCCTCTTCGCCTGGATCATCCCGCAGGTGGCCGACCAGTCCGGCGAGCTGGCCGACGCAGCGACTGCCGGACTGCAGGACCTGCAGGAGTGGGTGACCGGACCCCCGCTCAACCTCGGCCAGGACCAGATCGGCCAGGGCGTCGACCAGGTCATCAACACCGTGCAGAACAACGCGCAGAACATCGCCGGCTACGCCCTCACCGGGGCCACGGCGGTCGGCAACGGACTGCTCAACCTGGTGCTCGCGCTCGTCCTGGCCTTCTTCTTCATCAAGGACGGCCCGCGCTGGCTGCCGTGGCTGGCCGCGCAGACCGGCCCGAAGGTCGCCCCGCACGTGGCGGCCCTGTCCTACAAGACCTGGAGCACCCTGTCGGAGTTCATCCGTCAGCAGGCCCTCGTGGGGTTCGTCGACGCCTTCTTCATCGGCCTGGGGCTGTGGATCCTCGACGTGCCGCTCGTGCTGCCCCTGTCGGTGCTGACCTTCCTCGGCGCGTTCATCCCGATCATCGGTGCGTTCGTGGCCGGCGCGTTCGCGGTGCTCATCGCCCTGGTCAGCAACGGCTGGCAGACGGCGCTCATCGTGCTGGTCATCGTCCTGCTCGTGCAGCAGCTCGAGGGCAACGTGCTGCAGCCGATCCTCCAGGGGCGCGGGCTGAACCTGCACGCGGCCGTGGTGATCCTGGCGGTCACCGCGGGCGGCAGCCTGTACGGCATCCTCGGCACCTTCCTCGGCGTGCCCGTGGCCGCGATCATCGCCGTCGTCTACCGGTACGTCCGTGACGAGCTCGACGGACGCTCACCCGAGGTCGGCGCCGACGGCACGCGGGCGCAGCTGTCCAGCGACGGGTCAGGGACGACGGTGGTGCGGGAGCGCGTCGACGTGGCGTCCGGCGACCGCCCTCCCGCCGACTCGCCGGACGACGACGGCCGCTGAGCCCCCCGCACGGGGAAGCCGGGAATGCCCGCCCCCCGCGGCGGGCTGACACCGACAGACCCCGAGAACGAGGAGGCACCCCCGTGGCGCACCGTCCGGAGGAGCTCGTCGAGCTGCTCCCCGAGGCCGAGCCGTTCCTCGCGCGCGAGGCGGAGGTGACCGATGCGGCGCACCGCCGCGGCCTGGTCCTCGTCCACGACCTCGCCGGTGAGTTCGACGCTGCGCACGCCGGTGCCCTCGCCGGCTCCCACCTGCTGGCCGGCCTGTCGCACCAGGTCATCGCCCGGTTCGACGTCGACAGCCTCGTCGACTACCGCGCCCACCGGCCCCGGATGACGTTCAACGGCGACCGGTACGAGTCGTTCACCGCGCCGGAGATCGTGCTGTACGCGGTGGAGGACGACGCCGGCGAGCCGTTCCTCCTGCTGCACGGCGCCGAGCCCGACTTCGCCTGGGAGCGGTTCGTGGCCGCGGTGAGCTGGTTGGTCGAGCGGCTCGGCGTGACGTCGGTGGTGGCGCTGCAGGCCATCCCCATGCCCGTCCCGCACACCCGCCCGGTCACCGTCACCGCGCACGCCACCCGGCGGCAGCTGATCGAGTCCTATCCCGTCTACTGGGGCGAACTGCGCATCCCCGGCAGCGTCGCGGCGCTGCTGGAGCTGCGGATGGGCGAGGCCGGCGTCGACGCGTTCGGCGTGGCCGCCCACGTGCCGCACTACCTGGCGCAGGCCACCTTCCCGGCCGCCTCGCTGACCCTGCTGGAGCACCTGTCCCGGCTCACCGGGCTGCACCTGCCGACCGAGACGCTGCGGGAGGCCGCCGAGGCCCACCGCACCGAGGTGGACGAGCAGATCGGCCGCTCGCCGGAGAACGCCGCCGTCGTCGCGGCGCTCGAGCAGCAGTACGACCAGTTCGCCGCCACCCGGGAGGGCTCGGACCTGCTCAGCGACCTCGGCGAGGTGCCCAGCGGCGAGGAGCTCGGCGCGGAGTTCGAGCGGTTCCTCGCCGAGCAGGAGCGCCGTCGCGGGGAGTGAGCGAGGCGCGCTGGTGATCGCGGGGAGTGAGCGAGGCGCGCTGGTGATCGCGGGGAGTGAGCGAGGCGCGCTGGTGATCGCGGGGAGTGAGCGAGGCGCGCTGGTGCTGCTCTTCCCGGCGTGCGGGTCCACCGGGGCGGCGGGGTCCTCCCGCCGGAGGCCGTACCGCCGGGCCACCTCCTCGGCCCCGGCCCGGCGGCCGTGCGCGAGCAGGTAGGCCGCGGACCCGGGCAGCTGCCGCAGCATCACCGGGACCAGGACGAGGGCCGGCAGCGCCCCGATGACGAACATCCAACGCCAGCCGATCGAGTCGACGACGACGATGGCCAGCGCCGCGGTGGCGACGGCGCCGACGTGGTAGCCGGTCATCATCGTCGTCGTCGCCCGGCCGCTGCGGCCGCTGCGGCCGCTGCGGGTGAGCTCGTTGACCAGGGCGATCGCCGTCGGCAGGCAGCCACCCAGGCCGAGGCCCGCGAGGAAGCGGAGCAGACCGAGGACGGCTGCGTTCGGCGCGAACGCGCACAGCAGGGTGAGCAGGAGAACGACGCGATGGCGGCGATCAGCGCCGCGCGGCGGCCGACCAGGTCGGTGAGCGTGCCGAGGGTGAGGGCGCCGACCATCATGCCGGCCAGCCCGATCGTGATGACCGCGGTCGCCCCGGTGCCGCTGAGCGCCCACTCCTCCGGCGTCCGCAGGGCCGGGACGACGGTGCCGACCACGACGGGGTCGAAGCCGTCGAGCAGGACGGCGACCCAGCACAGCGGGGCCACCCAGCCGACCGCTGGAGCGGCCGCTCCGCCGCTCCGCTGCGGGGGGAGTGCTCGCGGGGGTGGTGCTCATCGGGTCCGCCCCGGGCGTCGGTGCAGGTCCGCAGGGCACGGGAGGTGAGCGCCCCGACGTCCCGGACATCGGCCTCCCGGACAGCAGGAGTCCCCGGCCGGGGCGCGCGACGACGGCGGGCCGCCACCGGGATCCCGGTCGCGGCCCGCCGGCCGTGCTGGTGGTGCGTCAGCCCCGCGCGAGGACCACGCGCTGGTTCGGCACGCAGTGCGTCATCCGGAGACCGGTGACGTCCCGCGGACCGTTCTTGCCGAGGTTGGCCGCGCGCTGCAGCTCCTCCTCGGACAGGGTCTGGGTCTGCAGCGGCTCCAGGCCACGGACGTCGTCCGCCGTGATGCCGAGACCGTCGCCGACCCGCTGGCCCAGCTCGTCGTCGCACATGAAGAAGTGCCACACCATCCGCTCCTGCACGGGGCGGATCGCCTCGGAGATGTTGTCGACCAGGTTCTTCACCAGGTCGTCCTTCTCCCACTGCTCCATGAGCTGGTAGCGCTGCCCGGCCTGGGTGTAGTCGTTGGTCCGGGGGATGCGCTTGCGGGTGAGCCGGCCGGTGATGACCGGGCCCTGCTCGTCGTGCGTCGGGTACTCGGCCTCACGCAGGCCGCCCATGATCGACGGCTCGTAGTTCACGTGCGGGTTCTGGCCCGGTCCGAGGTCCACGCCGTAGGACATCTGGCCACCGCGCTGGTTGGTGTGGACCTTCGCACCCTTGGCCGAGTTGACCGGCAGCTGCAGGTAGTTCGGGCCCACCCGGTAGCGCTGGGTGTCGGAGTAGGAGAACGTCCGGCCGATCAGCATCTTGTCGTCGGAGAAGTCCAGGCCGTCGACCAGCACACCGGTACCGAAGGCGCTCTGCTCGTTCTCGTTGTGGTGGTCGGTGACGTTGCGGTTGAGCGTCATCGTCCCGACGAGCTTGGGCTCGAACTCGTTCTCCGGCCACACCTTGGTGTCGTCGAGCGGGTCGAAGTCGAGCTCGGGGTGCTCGTCGTCGCTCATCAACTGGACGTAGAGGTCCCACTGCGGGAAGTCGCCGTTCTCGATGGCCTCGTAGAGGTCCTTCGTGGCGTGCCCGAGGTCGTTGGCCTGGATGGCGGCGGCGTCGGCCGCGGTCAGGGACTCGACGCCCTGCTTGGGGATCCAGTGGTACTTGACCAGGTGGGTCTCGCCCTCGGCGTTGACCCACTTGTAGGTGTTCACGCCGAAGCCCTGCATGTGCCGGTAGTCCGACGGGATGCCGCGCGGCGAGAACAGGTTGACCAGCATGTGCATGGCCTCCGGCGTCTGCGACATGAAGTCGAAGATCCGGGCCGGCTCCTGCCGGAAGGTGATGGGGTCGGGCTTCAGGGAGTGGATGACGTCGGGGAACTTGATGGCGTCACGGATGAAGAAGACCGCGAGGTTGTTGCCGACCAGGTCCCAGTTGCCGTCCTCGGTGTAGAGCTTCACCGCGAAGCCGCGCGGGTCGCGGGCGGCCTCGGAGGAGTCGCGGCCACCGATCACGGTGGAGAAGCGGATGGCGAGCTCGGTCTTCTTGCCGGGGGCGTTGAGGAACTTGGCCCGGGTGTAGCGCTCGATGGGCTCGTCACCCCACTTCCCGGTGGCCTCGAACTCGCCGTAGGCGACGAAGCCGCGGGCGTGCACCACGCGCTCCGGGATGCGCTCCCGGTCGAAGTGGCTGATCTTCTCGAGGAACTGGTAGTTCTCCAGGGTCGCGGGGCCACGCGCGCCCACCGTCCGCTGGTTCTGGTTGTCGTAGACCGGGTGGCCCTGACGGTTGGTCAGGACCGGACGGTCCGCCTCGCTCGGCGCAGGGCCCTGCGATGCGACGTCGGTCATGCTCGTACTCCTCCTCGATTGTGGTGCTCGGGGACCTGCACGCCCTCTCCCGGGGCCATCGACCGGCAGTCCCGGCACAGGCCCCAGAAGACGACCTCCGCCTCGTCCACGACGAAACCCGCCGCGTCCGATGGCGTCAGGCACGGAGCCGCACCCACGGCGCAGTCGACGTCGGCGACCGAGCCGCACGAGCGGCAGACCAGGTGGTGGTGGTTGTCTCCGACCCGCAGCTCGTAGAGAGCGGGGGCACCCGCGGGCTCGATCCGGCGGGCGAGCCCGCCGGCGACGAGCGCCTTGAGCACCCCGTACACCGCCTGCGGCGAGAGCGTGGGGTGCAGGTCGCGGGCGCCGGTGACGATGGCGTCGGCGTCGGCGTGCGGGCGCTGGGCCAGCACGCTCAGGACCGACAGCCGGGGCCGCGTGACCCGCAGCCCGGCCTCCCGGAGACGGTGCTCCCAGGTCGTGTCCATCGGCGTCCACCCAACCGTCTTTTCTTGATTGAGTCAAGAAAACGACACGCCGACGAGCGAGTGCCTCCCTGGTGTGGTGCTGGCCTACCCCCGGGTCCGCGGCCGCACACACGGCGACCTGCGCGCCCGGTGCCCGTCCCGCCGCACGACCACGGTGCTCCCGGAGGCGACGTCAGGCGGAACCCGTGGCGCGACTCCGCGCCGCGGCCCGCTCCGCGCTCGTCCCTCGCCGCGGTGCTCCCGCGGCCGTCGTCACGCGAAGACGATGGTCTTGGCACCGTCGACGATGACCCGGTCCTCGACGTGCCAGGTGACCGCCTGGGCGAGCACCTGGCGCTCCACGTACCGGCCGATCCGCCGCATGTCCTCCACCGTGGCGCGGTGGTCGATGCGGGCGACCTCCTGCTCGATGATCGGGCCGGCGTCCAGCTCCGGGGTCACGTAGTGCGCGGTGGCGCCGATGAGCTTGACGCCGCGGTCGTGCGCGGCCTGGTACGGGTTCGCGCCGACGAACGCCGGCAGGAAGCTGTGGTGGATGTTGATCAGCCGCTCGGGGAACCGGGCGCAGAAGTCCGCCGACACGATCTGCATGTACCGCGCGAGGACCACCAGGTCGACGTCGCCGATCAGCTCGAGGGCCCGCGCCTCCGCCTGCACCTTCGTGTCCGGGGTGACCGGCACGTGGTGGAACGGGATGCCGGCGGCGCGCGCGACCGGCTCGAGGTCGGGGTGGTTGGAGACGACGGCGGCGATCTCCGCCCGCAGGTCGCCGGAGCCCACGCGGTAGAGCAGCTCCTGCAGGACGTGGTCGGTCTTGCTGACGAACACCGCCAGCCGCGGGCGGGAGCCGGCCTCGGTCAGCCGCCAGGTGAGCTGCCACTCGCGGGCCAGCAGCGCCAGCGCGCCCTCGAGCTGGTGGCGCCGCTCGGCGAGGTCCGCGAGGAAGAACTCCAGCCGCAGGGTGAAGGTGCCCCCGACCGGGTCGGAGGAGTGCTGCTGCGACTCGGTGATGTTGGCCCCGGCGTCGGCGAGCAGACGCGACAGGACGGCGACGATCCCCGGCCGGTCGGGGCAGCGGACGACGAGGCGCCCGACGTCGGTCAGCCGGTCGTCGCGGGGACCGATGGTGGGCAGCTCAACAACGGACACGCCAACCGAGGATGCCAGGCTCCGCTCCCGTTCCCGACGTCCCTCCCCCGGAGGGGTCAGGCCCGGCCCGCCGCGCGGGCCGCCCTGCCCTCGGGCGCCCGGCGGCCTCGCCCGAGCCCGCGGAGGAGGGGGTCCCTCAGGCCGGCGGCAGGACGGCGCGCTGCGCCCCCGCGAGGTCGAACAGGTCGCCGTACTCCTCGACCCGGGCCAGCACGTCCTCGGTGCGGAACCGCAGGTCGCCCGGGTCGGCCCCGTCGAGCACCGCCTCGACCTCGTCCCAGCCGATCGGCGTGGACACCGTGGCGTCCGGGCGGGCCCGCAGGGAGTAGGGCGCGACCGTCGTCTTCGCGGGGTTGTTCTGGCTCCAGTCGATGAGCACCTTGCCCGGCCGCAGCACCTTCTCCATCCGCCAGACCACCCGGTCCGGGGTCTGCGCGGACAGCTCCTGCGCGAGCTGCTTGGCGTACCGGCTGGGGTGCTCGCGGTCGGTCACCCGGATCGGCGCGTACACCTGCATGCCCTTCGACCCCGACGTCTTGACCACCGGGTCCAGGCCGTCGTCGACCAGGCGCTCGCGCAACCGGTCGGCGACCTCGCAGCACTCCACGATGCCGGCGTCCGGGCCGGGGTCGAGGTCGAGGACGAGCAGGTCCGGCAGCGCCGGCTGCAGCCGGCTGCCCACCTGCCACTGCGGGACGTGCAGCTCGAGCGCGGCGAGGTTCGCCGCCCAGGCGAGGTCGGCGACGGTCTCCAGGATCACCATGTCGAGGGTCTCCCGGCCGCGGGAGCTCCCCGGACTCGGGATCGTGACCCGCCGGACCCAGTCCGGCGCGTGCCGGGCGCTGTTCTTCTCAAAGAACGCCTGCCCCTCCACGCCGTCGGGCCAGCGGGTGAAGGTGACCGGGCGGCCCGACAGGTGCGGCAGCAGCACCGGGGCGATCCGGACGTAGTAGTCGATCACCTGGGCCTTGGTGAAGGAGACCTCCGGGAAGAGGACCTTCTCCAGGTTGGAGACGTGCAGCTGCCGCCCGTCCACGCGCACCAGCTGCCGGCTCACGGGCAGGTCCATACCCGGTGCGCGGTCACCACTCCTCCACCACGTCCTCCGGCGCGAGGTCGTCGCGCAGCCCCCGCCAGGAGGGGTGCCGCATCCGGCCGTCGGCCGTCCACACGGCGAAGGCGACCTCACCGACCAGGTCGGGCTCCACCCAGCGCGCGTCGCGGGTGACCTCGCGCGGCAGGTCGCCCTCGAACGGGCTGCTCCGCCGCGGGGTGAACAGCTCCTCGAGGTCGCGCAGCGCCCGGGCGGTGAACCCGGTGCCCACGTGTCCGGCGTACACGAACCGCCCCCGGTCGTCGTGCAGGCCCACCAGCAGCGAGCCCACTCCCCCGGCCCGCCGTCCCTGGCCGGGTCGCCAGCCGCCGACGACCACCGCCTGGGTGCGGAGGTTCTTGACCTTCCGCCAGTCCGGGCCACGCAGGCCCGGGCGGTAGGGCGAGTCCAGGCGCTTGGCGACGATCCCCTCCAGGCCGTTGTCCCGGCTGGCGGCCAGCACGGCCTCCCCACCGCCGCGGAACCACGGCGTGCCCACCCAGCGCTGCCCGCCGATCCCCAGCGTGTCGAGCCGCTCGCGGCGCTGGGCGTAGGGCAGGTCGACCAGGTACTGGCCGTCCCAGGCCAGCAGGTCGAAGACCAGGTAGGTCACCGGCGCGGCCGCGGCCATGCGGTGCACCTCCGGTCCGGTGCGGTGCATCCGCCCCTGGAGCGCGCCGAAGTCCGGCCGGCCCCGCTCGTCGAGCGCGACGACTTCGCCGTCGAGGACGGCACCGTGCCCGGCCAGCGACGCGGGCAGCCGGCCGAGCTCGGGGTAGCGCACGGTGATCTCGGTGCCGCTGCGCGCCCACAGGCTGAGCGCGCCGTCCCGCACGACGGCGACCGCCCGGACGCCGTCCCACTTGAACTCGTAGCCCCACTGGGCATCCTGCGCGGCGGGCGGGAGCGCGCCGAGGGTCGCCAGCATCGGCGTGGGGACCTCGACCGGGGTCTCCGGCGGAGCGGGGTCGAGCTTGCGCACGTTCCAGGTGCCGTCGGCCAGCCGGAAGAGCACGTAGCGCCCGCGCAACCGGCGGCCGTCGAAGGCGACGGTGACGTGGTCGTCGGCCCACTTCTCGGTGGCGTACCGGCCCGCGTCCCAGATGCGCACCTCGCCACCGCCGTACTCACCGGCGGCGATGGTCCCCTCGAAGGTGGCGTACTCCAGGGGGTGGTCCTCGGTCGGCACGGCCAGCCGGCTCGGGCCGGTCGTGATGGGCGGCCCCTTGGGCACCGCCCAGCTCTTCAGGACGCCGTCCCGCTCCAGCCGGAGGTCCCAGTGCACCCGCTCGCCGGTTGCTCGCGGGGTGTGGTGCTCCTGGACGACGAAGGTGTCACCGGGCCCCGCCGGCAGCGGTCGTCCCGCCGCGGGGACGGGCTCGGCGGTGCGGGCCGGGTCGCGCTTGGCGCGGTACTCGGCGAGCGGGTCCTCGCGCCGGCCGCGCGGGCGCGCCGGCACGTCAGGCGGTGCGGCGGGCGCGCTTGGCCGGCTGCTCGTCCGCCCTGGCCTTCGCGGCGGCCGCGGTCTTCCTGGCCGGCGTCTTCTCGGCGGCCGCCGTCTTCTCGGCGGCCGTCGCCTTCTCGGCGGCCGTCGTCTTCTCGGCGGCCGTCGCCTTCGCCGCCGCGGTCTTCCGGGTCGTCGCCTTGCGCGCCGGCCGCTCCTCGGGCTCCTCGTCGGCAGCCGGGCGCGTCGCCCGCTTCGCGGCGGTGGCCTTCTTGGCCGGCGCCCGCCGGGCCGGGGGCTCCTCCTGCGCGGCGCCGCCGCGGGCCTGCTCGACGCTGCGGCGCAGGGCGCTCATCAGGTCGACCACCGCGGCACCCGGGTCCGCGGTCTCGGGCAGCGGCTGCACCTCGCCGCCGCTCTGCTTGGCCTCGAGCAGGGCGGCCATCGCCTCGCGGTAGTCGTCGGTGAACTGCGCGGGGTCGAACTCCCCCGTCATCGAGGAGATCAGCGCCTCGGCCATCTGCAGCTCCTGCGGCCGGACGGCGATGTCCTCGTCGAGGAACGCGAAGTCCGGACGGCGGATCTCGTCGGGCCAGCGCATCGTGTGCAGGACCATGACGCCGTCGCGGACCCGGAGCGCGGCCAGCGACTCCCGCTGCCGGATGGCGATCTTGGTGATCGCGACCTGGCCGGCGTTCTCCAGCGCGTCACGGAGGAGCACGTAGGGGCGGGTCGCCGAGGCGTCGGGCTCGAGGAAGTAGGTCTTCTCGAAGTGGATCGGGTCGATGTCGTCCTGGTCGACGAACTCGAGCACCTCGATCTCCCGCCGGCTGGCCAGCGGCAGCTCCTCGAAGTCCTCGTCGGTGAGGATCACCAACTGCCCGTCCGGCAGCTCGTAGCCCTTGGCGATCTCGGAGTACTCGACCTCCTCGCCGTCGATCGAGCAGACCCGCTTGTACTTGATCCGGCCCCCGTCGGTGGCGTGCACCTGGTTGAACCGGATGTCGTGGTCCTCGGTCGCGGTGTAGAGCTTCACCCCGATGCTGACCAGGCCGAACGACACCGCGCCGCGCCAGATCGACCGCATGCCGCTTCCTTCCGCCGGTCCCGTCCACGACCGCGGGCGGGGAAGGCCTTGCGGTCAAGATCGCAGGATAGGCGCGCTGCCCGCGCTCCGGCAGGTCGAGCGGCCCGCTGGTCCTCCCTACGGGTGGGGCTACTGCGGGCCGTCCTCGCCCGGTTCCAGAGCGCCGTTCTGGATGGAGTCGTAGAGGAACTGCAGCACGTCGGAGCCGGCGACCAGGGTCATGGTCAGCGCGACCAGGCGGGTCGCCTTGGGGGCGGTGGCGTAGCCGAAGACCAGGCCGGTGGCGACCCACTGCGCCAGGCAGAACGGGCAGGTGAGCAGCTCACCGACCGCGTGTTTCACGCCACCGTGCTCGCGCACCTCCTCGGCCACCTCGGCGTGCCCCGAGGGACCCTGGAAAGCGGTGAAGGGTGCGCGCAACGGGCTGGTCACCGGGTCCTTGGCGATCCGGCGGGAGAGCCGGAACGTGGCGACCGCGAGCAGGGCGGCGTCCCCCGGGGGGATGCGGTCCGGGAGCTCGCGCCCGGACGCGCGGACGGCGGCGATGCCGGCCGACACCAGGCCCACGTACACGCCCATCGCCCCGAGGTCCCCGGCGAGCGGGCGGGCCTCCCCCTGCGAGTACTCGGCCTTCTGGACCCGGGCCCAGCGGCGCACGGGCGCGCCGATCCGCTGGAGCTCCTGTGCGATCGCCATGGCCGCGCCGCTACCCCGCCCCGGCCGGACCCATGCGGAACGGCGCCGGTCGTTGTCCGCGAGCGGGGTCACGCATGCCGGAGGGTCCGCCGGGTAGGGCGAGATCACGACACCGGTCACCCGACCGGTCCCCCGTCCCCGGGACGGACGAGTGCGCGCACGGCCGACGCACGCGAAACGGAGGCACCCATGACCGAGCCCGACCCGAACGACCGCGGAGCCGTCCACTCCGCCCTCAACGACACCGAGTTCCCCGACGACGAGCGGGGCCTCACCGGCACCCGGGACGACGTCCGCGGCGACTCCGGCGCCACCGGGCCCGAGGGGGCGACCGCCCGCGACGTCTTCCCCGAGGACAACGGCGTCCCGGACGTCTCGCAGGACGACTTCCCGACCATGCAGCGCTCCGAGGACCCGCAGTTCGCCCCGGAGCCGGGCGACCGGGAGAGCCACCAGACCGTCGGCTTCGGCACGACCGCGTTCGAGCAGTCCGAGGGCAGGTCGCTGTCGGGGCGCCTGGAGGAGGAGATTGCCGACGACGTCCCCGACGTGCGCCCGGCCGAGGACCCGAACCGTGGCCTCGGCCAGCTGGAGCAGGACTACGACACCACCCCGGACTCCGACTCCGGGACCAACCGCACCGCCGACGACGTCGAGGCCTCGCTGGACCCGGTGGTCGGTGGCGAGGGGCCCGAGGAAGCCGCGATGCACGTCGTCGACTGACGACGCTCCGGCCGGGCAGCGGGTGGGTGCGGGATCCGCCGTCCCCGGTCGAGGCCCGCGCTCCTCACCTGACCGGGTGGTTGCCCCGCCCGGACGGCGGCCGCCGTCCGGGCGGGTTGGCGCGCACGCGAACCGTTGCATACCTTGGGCGGCGGCGGTTCAGCAGGCAGCCGCGGCCACGCCGGGTACAGCACCCGGTGCGGACACGTTCGACGACGAGCGCGTCCGGGGGCCACGACACCGGGGGGCCGCTCAGCGGTAGATTGTCCGGGCGGTCGTGCCGCCGGGCACTGCCGTTGAGAGGAGCTCAGCCCGTGACCACATCCGACCTGCCTGCCGAGGGGCAGCCCGACGTGTCGACCGAGGGCACGGAGGCACCCTTCGACGACGTGATCACGCTCTCGACCTCCACCGGCGAGGACGGCGCGGTCACGGTGACGGTCGTCGGCGAAGTGGACACGTTCACCGCCCCGGTGCTCCGGTCGTCGCTGGACACGCAGCTCGAGCAGCAGCCCAAGGCCCTCGTCATCGACCTCTCCGGCGTCCAGTTCCTCGGCTCCGCCGGGCTGGCCGTCCTGGTCGAGACCCAGAAGTCGGCCCGCTCGCGCGAGGTGGACCTGCGCCTGGTGGCGACCACCCGCGCGGTCACCCGGCCGCTGGAGGTCACCGGCCTGATCGACCTGTTCACCATCGTGGACGGCAGCACCCGCTGACACCGCTCCGGGCACCGGCCCGGAGGACCACACACGACGAGGCCCCGCTCCGGCGGGGCCTCGTCGTGTCCGCGGTGCCGTCGTCCGGGCGGTGCCCCCGGGCCCGCCCCTGGAGGGCCCCGTCGGCTCGTGCCGGACCCCGCTGAGCGTGCGGACGGTGGGCAGGACGCGGTCCTCCCCCACCGGAGCGCGTCCTCCCCCACCGGAGCGAGTCCTCCCCCACGGTCCACCGCGAGGGAGGACTCGCCACGATCAGGTCACCTGATCGTGGCCGGGGCTCGCCTGGATCGTCACCGTCAGGCGGAGCGCCCGGGCCTGACTCCGCGCCGCGGTCCGCTCCTCGTTCGTTCCTCGCTGCGAGGCTCCCGCGGCTGTCGTCAGGCGGTCAGCATCTGGCAGACCGCCTGCTCCAGCACCTTCTGCGCCGTCCGGTCGTCGGATGCCGAGGCCGCCTCGTCGAGGGCGTCGGCGATCGTCTCGCCGTCCTCGAAGCGGTCGACCACCCGCGGGTCGACGTAGCTGGCCTTGCAGACCGCGGGCGTGTTCCCGAGGGTCTCCGACACCCGCTCGTAGGCCTGCTTGACGACCCGCTTGCGCGCCGTCTTGGTGGCCGGCTGCGGCGTCTCCGCCAGCGCCGCGGCCATCAGCACGGTGGCGTTCCACGTCCGGAAGTCCTTGGCGGTGATCTCGGCCTCGCTGACCTCCTTGAGGTAGGTGTTCACCTCCGTGCTGGTGACGTCGTGCCACACCCGTCCCTCGCCCGCCGGGTCGTCGACCCAGTAGCCGAGCAGCTCCTCACCGGTGTCCGCGGGGCGCTTGAGCAGTTCCCGGACCACCTCGGCGGTGGGCTTGTCGGTGAGCTCCAGCTCCCGCTCGATGCCGCCCTTGGCGGTGTAGGAGAAGAACACCCGCTCGCCGCGCACGCGGACGTGCTCCCTCCGCAGCGTCGCCAGACCGTAGGTGCCGTTGTCCTCGGCGTACTGCTCGCTGCCGACGCGGAAGGCCCCGAGGTCCAGCAGCCGGACGGCGGCGGCCAGCACCCGCTCCCGGGTCAGCCCGCTCCCCGTGACCGCCTGCACCACGGCGTCGCGGACGTCGGGCAGCTGGTGGGCGATCTCCAGCACCCGCTCGTGCTTCTCCGCGTCGCGGCGGGCCCGCCAGGCGTCGTGGTAGCGGTACTGGCGGCGCCCGGCGGCGTCCACCCCGGTGGCCTGGATGTGACCGTTGGGCCAGGGGCAGATCCAGACGTCCTTCCACGCCGGCGGGATGGCCAGCGCGCGGATGCGGTCGAGCCGCTCGTCCCGGATCAGCGACCCGTCGGTGTCGTAGTAGGCGAACCCGCGGCCGGCGCGCCGGCGCCGGTATCCGGGGCCGTGCACGTCGCTGCGGCGGAGTCTCACGCCAGGAGGATGGGCACCGGAGCCGTTCCCCAAACCGGGACCGCGCCGGGACCCCCGTCAGTGGAGCTCGACCAGGCCGGCCAGGCCGCTGATCTCGAGGATGTGGCGGGTCACCCCGCCGTCGGGGGCGTCGACGACCAGCCGCCAGCCCTCGTCGCCGGCGATCCGGGCCATGGCGAGGACGACGCGCACCGCGGCGCTGCTGAACAGCGTCACGGCGCCGAGGTCGAGCTCCACCCGCCCCGTGCCGCCGTGGCTGGCCTCCAGCAGCCGGATGCGCATCTGCTCGGCACCGATCGGGTCGACCGCGCCGGCGACCCGCACCACGGGCCGTTCCCCCGTCCGGTCGACGACCACCTCGGTGGAGCTGGCGCCGGCGTGCCGCTCCTCGATCTCCTCCGGGCTGCGGCGCAGCCGCATGCTCAACGTGACCGTCGTCCCGTGCTCGCCCTGCAGCACCACGCCGTCCACCAGCTGGCGCATGATCAGCAGCCCGCGGCCGCGGTCCCCCGGGTCCCGGTCCGGCGGTCGCCAGCGGCCCTGGTCGCGGATGGTCACCGTGAGCAGCCCGTCGACGTCGACGGCCGCGGTGACGTACATGCGGCCCGGTTCCGTACCGCGGTAGGCGTGCTCCGCGGCGTTCGCGCAGGCCTCCCCCACCGCGACCATGACGCCGACCCGGTCCTGCTCGCCCATGCCCAACCCGGCCAGCCAGGCGCTCAGCTGCCGGCGGACCGCCGGCAGCGAGGAGGGCACCGCGGGCAGGTCGAGGTCCAGCGGGTCCTGCGTCTCGGCCAGCCGGTGGGCGACCAGCACCGCGACGTCGTCGGGTCGCTCCCCGGGGGAGAGCAGCCCCTCGGCGATGTCCGCGGCGAGCGCGGCGGCGCCCTCGGCGTCGAGGGGCCGGTGGGCCGCCAGCACCTCCCGGGTGACCGCCGTGAGCCGGCTGAGCCCCTGCGCGGGCGGCGGACCGGAGGCGGCGACCGCGCCGTCGGAGTACAGCACCAGCGTCGCGCCCGGCGGGACGACCGCGGTCGAGACGGTGGTCGGCGCGCCGGGCACGCTGCCCAGCGGCGGCCGCGGGGTCAACGGGAGGAACGAGCACGTGCCGCCGTCCTCGACCAGCAGCGGCGCCGGGTGCCCGGCCGTGGCATAGGACAGCCGGCCGGTGGCCGCCTCCAGGACCCCGTAGAACACCGAGGCCCCCTCGACGTCCTCCATCTGCGCGGCGAACGCGTCCAGCGCGGCCACCACGGCCGCCGGTGCCGGGTCGCGCAGGGCCACCGACCGCATCGCGCCGCGCAGCCGGCTCATGGCCCCGGCGGCGGGGACGCCGTGGCCGACGGCGTCCCCGATGACCAGCGCCACCCGGCCGCGGCCCAGGGGGACCGCGTCGTACCAGTCACCCCCGGCCGCCCGCACCGAGCTGGCCTGGTGGTAGCTGCCGGACAGCCGCAGGTCGGGCAGCAGCGGCAGGGCCGGCGGCAGCAAGGCGTGCTGCACCTGCTCGACGACGTCGGCCTCGGCGTCGGGCCGGCTCCCCGCCCCGTCGGACTCCACGAGCAGCAGGACGCCGGGCCGCCCCTCGACCTGCAGCGGCTGGAGGACGACGCTCGCCGACGGCCCGTCCGACCCCAGCGTGCCGTGCACCGTCTCCGGGCGGCCCGACCGGGCCACGACCGCGGCCAGGTCGGCGATGGCGCGGCCGTCGACCGACGGCAGGTCGCCACTGGCCGTCCCCAGCTCACGGGCCCGCGCGTTGGCCCACACCGGCTCCATGCCAGGACCGGCGAGGCAGTAGATGGCCGCGGGGGCGTCTTCCATGGCCGCGACCAGGAGGGCTCCGCCCGCGTCCTCGACGGGACCGGACCCCGGCGGCGAGCTGTCCTGGCTGGTGTTCATCTGCGACCAGGGAACAACAGGCCGCAGACCCCGGCAACCGCGCTCCCTCGCAGGTCACGGCGGCGTTTGCCGATCCGAGGGGGCGGGTATTCCTCACCGCTGGGCGCACCGCACGACCCGCGGCACGCCGGGACGGTCGTGCGGTCGGGCAGGATGGGAGCCGAGCCGGACGGGCCGGGTCTCCGGCGCCGGTGCGAGACATGACGATGAGGAGCGGACGACGGATGGTGGACTCGAGGGGTGCCCTCGCGCACGACGGGCGGCGCGCCGAACGACTGGAACTGCGGGTGCCCACCACCCCGACCCAGCTGCCCGCCGTGCGGGCGATGGCCGGTGACCTGGCGATGCGGATGGACTACGACCTCGACGCGGTCGAGGACCTCCGCCTGGCGGTGGACGAGGCCTGCGCGACGCTCGCCTCGATCGTCAGCGACGACCGGCGGCTGACCGTCGTGTTCGAGACGACCCGCGCCGGGCTGCACATCGACGCCTGGGTGCCGACGGCGGAGGGCACCGACGTCCCGCGGGACGGCTTCGGGTGGGCGGTGCTGCACACGCTGGTCGACAACGTGGACGCCGGCCGCGCCACCCAGGAGACCGTGCCGGCGGGGGACGGCACCGCCAGCCCCGTCGCGGTGATCTCCATGGACAAGTACCTGCCGGGACAGCACCCGGACCAGTCGCTCGGACAGACGGGCCAGAACGTCTCGGTCGCGCGGTGACCCGGGGCGCAGCAGCCGCACAGCCCCAGCGCGCCGAGGAGGACACCCTGGTCGACGACGACACCCCGACCCCGCGCAGCACGGACCACGAGATCGCGTCCGACGAGCAGCCGGTCGTGGTGCCCGACCCACGCAGCGAGGCCGTGCCGGTGCCCGACGCCGGGATCGAGCCCGAGGCCACCCCGGTCTCGGACAACCGCCGCCGTGCCGAGCGCACCGCGCCGCTGTTCGCCGAGCTGGCCACGCTGGAGAAGGACGACCCGCGGCGGGAGCGGCTGCGGGAGATCCTGGTCGAGGAGCACCTGCCGCTGGTGCGGCACTTCGCCCGCCGGTTCAGCAACCGTGGTGAGCCCTTCGACGACCTCCTGCAGGTCGGCACGCTCGGCCTGATCGCGGCCATCGACCGGTTCGACCCGACGCGCGGGGTGGAGTTCCTCTCCTTCGCCGTCCCGACGATCACCGGTGAGATCAAGCGGCACTTCCGCGACCAGGGCTGGTCGGTGCGCGTGCCGCGCCGGCTGCAGGAGCTGCACCTCTCGCTCAACGCCGCCGTCGGTGAGCTGGCGCAGAAGAACGGCCGCGCGCCGACGCCCAGCGAACTCGCCGAGCACCTGGGCATCCCCCGCGCCGAGGTGCTGGAGGGCCTGGCCGTCGCCAACGCCTACCGCAGCAGCTCGCTGGACGAGCGACTCTCCGGCGAGGAGGACTCCCCCACCCTGGCGGCGACGCTGGGCGAGGAGGACGCCGCGCTGGAGGGGGTGGAGTACCGGGAATCGCTGCAGCCGCTCCTGGCGACCATCCCGGCCCGGGAGCGGCGGATCCTCATCCTGCGGTTCTTCGGCAACATGACCCAGTCGCAGATCGCTGCCGACATCGGCATCTCGCAGATGCACGTCTCCCGGCTGCTGAGCCAGACGCTGGCCAAGCTCCGCGAGGGCCTGCTCAAGGACTGACGAAGGACCCGCTGCCCCCACCGCTCGCAAGCTCGCGGCGGGACCCTGCAGGGGGCCGGGCCCGGGACGGGGCCCGGGGGGCGCCGGTCCCCGCACGGGACCGGCGCCCTCGTCGTCTCAGGCGCGCGGCGCCTGGCCGTCGGCGGTCGAGGGGTCCTCGAGGGACGCGCCCGTGCCGGCCTCCTCGGCGGCCCGGGCCAGGGACGGCGTCGAGGGCATCTCCGGCGAGGGGACGGCGGGCGCGCTGTCGGCGATGCTCGAGAGCTCGATCCGCGCCTCGGGCTGGTCGGCGGCCCGCGGGAGGGCCGACTCGAACCAGCCGCTGGTGTCCATCTCCGCGGTGGGCGTCGTGCCGCCGTCTGCCGACGGCCCGACGTCCAGCCACGACCTGCCCTCGCCGGCACCGCCGAGGTTGGCCAGCCCCTCGAGCGCCTTGCTGAACTCGCTGGGCACGATCCACATCTTGTTGGCGTCGCCCTGCGCGATCTGCGGCAGCGTCTGCAGGTACTGGTAGGCCAGCAGCCCCTGGTCGGGCTTGCCGTCGTGGATGGCCTGGAACACCGTCTCGATCGACTTGGCCTGGCCCTGCGCCTGCAGGAACAGCGCCGCCCGCTCACCCTCGGCGCGCAGGATCCGGCTCTGCCGCTCCGCCTCGGCCTCCAGGATCGCCGCCTGCTTGCGGCCCTCGGCCGACAGGATCGCCGAGGCCTTCTCGCCCTCGGCGGTGGTGATCGCCGACTGCCGTGCACCCTCGGCCTGCAGGATGATCGCGCGCTTGTCGCGGTCGGCGCGCATCTGCTTCTCCATCGAGTCCTGGATCGACGGCGGCGGGTCGATGGCCTTGATCTCGACCCGCGCCACCCGCAGGCCCCACGGGCCCGTGGTCCCGTCGAGGACCTCCCGCAGCTGGCTGTTGATGCCGTCCCGCCCGGTCAGCGCGCCCTCGAGGTTGAGCCCGCCGACGACGTTGCGCAGCGTCGTGGTGGTCAGCTGCTCCATGCCGGTGATGTAGTTCGCGATGCCGTACACGGCCAGCCGCGGGTCGGTCACCTGGAAGTAGACGACCGTGTCGATGCCCACCTGCAGGTTGTCAGCGGTGATCACCGGCTGCGGCGGGAAGGAGACGACCTGCTCGCGCAGGTCGATGGTCGCGCGGATCCGGTCGATGAACGGAACGAGGATCGACAGGCCCGGGGAGAGCGTGCGGCTGTAGCGACCGAGGCGCTCCACGACCTTGGCCTGCGCCTGCGGCACGATCGTCACGCTCTTGGCGACCACGATGACCACCAGCACGGCGATGACGATCAAGGCGATGAGTGCGGGTTCCACGGAGGTCCCTTCGTCGGGGTGGTGCGGGTCAGGCCTGAGGGGTGGGCGTCACTCCAGCTCGAGGGCGTCGCCGACGACGGCCGTGGCCCCGTCGACCTGGAGGATCCGGACGGTGGCGCCCACGGGGAAGGCCTCGCCGCCGTACTGGCTGCGGGCGGTCCACTCGTCGGCACCCAGCCGGATCCGGCCGCCGTGCCCGTCGACCGCCTGGGTCACCTTCGCCGTCCGGCCGATCAGCGTGGCGACGCCGTCCAGCTGCTCCGGCGTGCGCTGGGTGAGGTGCCGCTTGGCCAGCGGCCGGACCAGCACCAGCAGGACCGCCGAGACGACGATGAAGCCGACCAGTTGCAGCCCCACCGCGCCGCCGAGCAGGGCGACGGCCATCCCGCCGAGCGCGCCGCCGGCGAACATGAGCAGCACGAGGTCCAGGCTCGCCATCTCACCTGCGGCGAACAGGCCCGATGCGATGAGCCACAGCAGCCAGGCGTCCACGTGATCACTCTCGCAGAAGCGGACGGCATCGTGATGGATCTCAACGCCATCGTCACCTGGCCGGGGGCCCGACATAACCTCGCTGGGTGCACGACTTCCCCGCCGGCCGGTTCGCGGTCTGGGCGACCGCCTGGCTCTCCGGCCGCAGTTCCTACGACGAGGCGCTCGACGCGCTGGTCGGCGACACCGCGCACCGGGTCTCCGGGCTCCCCGGTACCGAGGAGGCGGTCCCCCTCGGCTGGGCCCTCACCGGGCTGCGCGGCCTGGGCGAGCGCCGCGTCCGACTCGTCCTCCCCGTGCCCGGCGACGTCCGCGGGCTGCCGCGCGTCCCGGGGCTGACCGAGCTGGCGCTGGAGACCGGGCAGGCCGCCGTCGGCGACCGCCTCGCGCTGGTGCCCGAGCCGCTCGGGCCGGAGGCCGTCCAGTGGACCGCCTTCTCCTTGGACGGCGCCCCGCACGTGCCGCCGCCGGTCGAGGGGACGCTGCGCGCGGTGTCCGGCGCGCTCGACCTCGCGGTGTCCGACGCGGCCCGGACGCTGGTCCGGTTGGACCTCGCCCGCTGGCACCCCGAGGTCCCGGCGCTGCTGGCGGGGCTGTCCCAGGCCGCGCACGTCCCCGGGATGCCGCCGGGCTCCGACCCCCTGGCGCTGTCGTTGCTGGCCCGCGCCCAGCGGCTGGCCCGGGTGCTGGACCTCGCGCTCACCGACGCCCCCGGAGGCGCGGTCACCCACGGCCAGGCCGCGGCCCGCGACGACGCACTGCGCCCGCTCGGCGAGGCGGTGCGCGAGGCGGTCACCGCCGCCTACAACGCCGTCCCGCGGTGACCCGGGGGCGCTCCCGGGGCGTTCCTCGTGGTCCTGGAGCGGGGCTCAGGCCGTCGGGCGGGGGCGCGGCGGGGTGAAACAGCACCTCGCCGGGCAGCTGGTGCCCAGGCGCGGCGGACCCCCGGCCCGGCGCTCGCGGAGCAGCTCCACCAGCGACCGGACGAACGCCGGGTGCGTGCCGGCGGTGGCGGCGCGGGCGAAGGCCAGCCCGAGCTCCTCCGCGGTCTGGCGCGCCTCGTTGTCGAGGTCCCAGACGACCTCGAGGTGGTCGCTCACGAAGCCGACCGGGAAGAGGACGACGGCGGTCTCCCCGCGCGCGGCCAGCGCCCGCAGGTGGTCGTTGACGTCGGGCTCGAGCCACGGCACCGACGGCGGGCCGCTGCGGCTCTGCCACGCCAGGTCGAAGGGCCGGCCGGGGACGGCGGCGTCCACGACCTTCTGCGCGGTCACCAGCAGCTCGGCCTGGTAGGCGCCGCCGGCCGGGCCCGCGACGGCGGCCATGGAGTCCGGGATGCTGTGCGCGGTCGCCACCAGGCGCGCCGTGCCCCGGACGTCGTCGGGCAGGGTCGCCAGGGCCGCGGCCAGCGCGTCGGCGTTGGCCCGCACGAAGCCGGCGGTGTCGAAGTAGTGGGGCAGCTTCTCCGCGGTCGGCCCGCCCGGCGTGGCGGCGTCCCCGGAGAGCGTGGCCCGCGCCCGGGCGACGTCCTCGTGGTACTGGCGGCAGCCGGAGAACGAGGCGTAGGCGGAGGTGGCCAGCACGTAGACGTGCTCGATGCCGTCGTCGGCCATCTGCTGCCAGACGTCCTCGACGTAGGGCGCCCAGTTGCGGTTGCCCCAGTAGACCGGCAGGTCCACCCCGGCCGACGGCAGCTCGGCCTCCAGCGCCGCCAGCAGCGCCTTGTTCTGCTCGTTGATCGGGCTGACGCCACCGAAGTGGTGGTAGTGCTCGGCGACCTCCTCCAGCCGCGCCCGGGGGATCCCGCGGCCGCGCGTGACGTTATCGAGGAACGGCATCACGTCGTCGTGGCCCTCGGGCCCGCCGAAGGACAGGAGCAGCAGCGCGTCCCGGCGCCCGGCGGGCGCGGGGCCGGCCGACGGCAGGACCCCGCCGTTGTTGCGGACGGCCAGCGACGGCTCCTCGTCGGGACGCTGGCCGGCAGGGGTGATCTCGACGGTGGAGCGGGGCACGGGGTTCTCTCTCTGGAGGGGACGACGGGCTGCGGCTCACACGCCCACGGCGTGGAAGCCCCCGTCGACGTGCACGATCTCGCCGGTGGTTGCGGGGAACCAGTCCGACAGCAGGGCGACGACGGCCTTGCCGGCGGGCTCGGTGTCGGTGACCGACCAGCCCAGCGGGGCCCGGGCCTCCCACGCCTCCTCGAACTGGGCGCTGCCGGGGATGGACTTCATCGCCATGCTGCGCAGCGGGCCGGCGGCGACCAGGTTGACCCGCACGCCCTCGGGGCCCAGCTCGCGGGCCAGGTAGCGGGAGGTCGACTCGAGCGCGGCCTTGGCCGCGCCCATCCAGCCGTAGACCGGCCAGGCGACGGTGGCGTCGAAGGTCAGCCCGACGACGGAGGCGGTGCCGCCGAACAGCGGGCGGCAGGCCTGGGTCAGCGAGGCCATGGACCAGGTCGAGACCTGGAAGGCCGTGGCCGCGTGCTCCCACGCGACCTCCGGGAAGCCCTCCCCCATGGCCTCCTGCGGGGCGAAGCCGATCGAGTGGACGACGCCGTCGAGGGTGTCGCCCACGTGCTCGCGCAGCCGGTCGGCCAGCGTCGACAGGTGCTCGGTGTTCGTGACGTCCAGCTCGATCACCGGCGCCTCCTGCGGCAGCCGCTTGGCGATCCGCTGGCACAGCGACAGGGCGCGGCCGAAGTTGGACAGGACGACGGTGGCGCCCTGCTCCTGGGCGAGCCGGGCGGTCGCGTACGCGATCGACGCCTCGGTCAGCACGCCGGTGACGAGGATCTTCTTCCCCTCGAGGATGCCGCTCATCAGTGCCCCATTCCCAGTCCGCCGTCGACCGGGACGACCGCCCCGGTGATGTAGCCGGCCGCGTCGCTCGCCAGGAAGCGCACCACGCCCGCGATCTCCTCCGCCGAGGCGTACCGCCCCAGCGGCACCTGCCCGAGGATCTCCTGCTGCCGCTTCTCCGGCAGCGCCGCCGTCATGTCCGTCTCCACGAAGCCCGGGGCCACCACGTTGGCGGTGATGCCGCGACTGCCCAGCTCCCGGGCGATCGAGCGGGCCAGGCCGACGAGCCCGGCCTTCGACGCCGCGTAGTTGGTCTGCCCGGCCGAGCCCAGCAGGCCGACGACCGAGGAGATGAAGACCATCCGGCCCGTCCGCGCCCGCACCATCTTGGCCGCGGCCCGCTTGGACACCCGGTACGCGGCGGTGAGGTTGGCGTCGAGGACGTCGGCGAAGTCCTCCTCCTTCATCCGCATGAGCAGCCCGTCACGGGTGATCCCGGCGTTGCTCACCAGCACCTCCACCGGGCCCTGGTGCTCCTCGACCTCGCTGAACGCCCGGTCGACGTCCTCGGCGCTGGTGACGTCGCACCGGACGCCGAACAGTCCGTCGGGGGCCCCGCTGCCGCGGTGGGTGACCGCGACGGAGTCGCCCTGCTCGGCGAAGGAGCGGGCGATGGCCAGCCCGATCCCCCGGTTGCCCCCGGTCACGAGCACCGATCTGCCCACGTGCCACTCCCCTGCGCCGACCACTCCGTCGGGTGCCGAACCTAGCCGGTGGGCCCAGGTCACACCTCCGCGCGGGGACGAGGCCCGCGACCGCCGCAGACGGCCGCGAGGAGGACCACCTGGTGGACCACCGTGGCCGCCGTCACCATGACCACGCATGCACACGGACGGCGGAGGTCCGTGACCGGACATCGGAGTCCCATGGTGAGACGGACGTCGGCCCGCAGAGTACTCACCGGAGGCGTGGCGCTCGCGCTCCTCGCTGGATGCGGCGGCGGGGAGGAGCCGGAGTCCTCGGCCGCCCCCTCGTCGGCCGACGGTGCACCGGAGGTCACCGAGCTGACGGTGGGCACGCTCCCCATCCCCGAGGTGGCGCCGCTGTACCTGGCCATCCAGGAGGGCTTCTTCGAGGACGAGGGCCTCACGGTCACCGCCGAGGCCACCCAGGGCGGTGCGGCCGCAGTCCCCGCTCTCATCGCCGGTGACCTCGACGTGACGTTCGGCCAGAACGTCGCCTTCCTCGTCGGCGTCCAACAGGGACTGCCACTGCTGTCCGTGGGCCAGACCACGGCGATCGGCGAGGAGGAACCCGGCAACGGCGTCTTCGTGGCCGCGGACTCGCCGATCCAGGAGCCGGCCGACCTGGCCGGCACCACCATCGCCATCAACACACTCAACAACATCACGCAGTTGCGGACGCTGATCGACCTGCAGGACGAGGGGGTGGACCGCAGCGGCGTCCAGTTCGTCGAGATCCCGCTCGCCGACATGCCAGCCGCGCTGGAGGCCGGCCGGATCCAGTCCTCCTTCAGCGTGGAACCGTTCACCACCATGATCGAGGCGGCCGGCGCGCGGCAGGTGTTGGACGCGGTGAACGACGAGCTCACGGGCATCCCGGTGGGCGGCTTCGCGGTCAGCCGCGAGTTCGCCGAGCAGAACCCGAACACCGTGGCGGCCTTCCAGCGGGCACTGGCCAGGGGCGCCGACATCGCCAGGGACGACCCGCAGACCGTCCGCGACATCCTGGGCACGTACACCACGTTGTCGCCGGAGCTGATCGAGCAGGTCGCCTTGCCGACCTACATCGCGCCGGACGACACCGACAGGCTCCAGGACCTCGCGGACCTGATGGTCGAGTACGACTTCGTGACCGAGGAGTTGGACGCCTCGCCGTTCGTGACCGCCCGGTGAAGACGATGACGTCGCTCCTCCTGCGCGCTGGCTCCGGCGACCGCGACCGGCTCCGCGCCGCCCTGGGAGAGGAGGCGGGCCGCGTCTGGGAACAGGTCGCGCACCGTCCGGGAGCCCGGGTCCGCACGATGGACCTCCTCGACGGCATCGTCGACGGCAGCTCGCACCAGCGCGCCATGGGCGGGCGACCCTTCGACGCGGAGATCGAGGCCGGGTGGGACGACGCTCCTCTCGCCGAGCTCGTCCCCATCTTCACGGGCCTGGCCGGCCGGCTCGGGGACCTGGTGGACGCCGGGGAGTCCTACGCGCAGGTCGGCACGGTGTACCCGTTCACGCCGCGGGAGACCGACGTCGTGACGCTCGTGGTCATCAGCCGGGCGCTGACGATGAGCTGGGACGCCCACCACAGCTACTGGCTGAACCACCACGGGTGGCTCGTGAAGCCGGGGGCCGACGCGCGCGGGAGTGGCTACCGGCAGTTCCACGCCGACCCGAAAGCCAGCTCCTTCGCCGCCCGGCAGGCCGGCGTCGGCCGCCACGAGTACGAGGGGTTCGCGATGGCCTACTTCGACGACCCCCAGGCCTACCGGGCGGTGATGGTCAACGCCCGACCCGAGGTGCTGGAGGACGAGCGCCGGTTCATCGACATGACCGACTCGGCCCCCGGCGTCTACCGCGTCACTGCCGTCCATCAAGCCTGAGGTCGCGCCTCAGCGGGATCCCGTCTCGACCATGAACCCGGCGAAGAACGCGCCGAGCTCGGCCATGCCGTCCAGGGGCAGGACCGTCGCGACGTACTGGTCGGGGCGGACGACGACCAGGCACCCCTGCGCGCGGTCGATGCCGCGCAGGTCGAAGACGTCGGCCCCGGACTTGAGGTCGGGACAGAAGACCTTCTCGTGGTCGACGAGCCCGAAGCGGCCCTTGCGCGGCAGCAGCAGCGAGGGCAGCCCGGTGACCGACAGCTCCCGGTGGCCCTGCTGGACCACCGCGCGCAGGTCGAACACCGCGTCGACGTCGGCGCCGTCGGGCGTGTACCGGCGGACCGGGGAGTCGCCCGACTCCGCGAGGAACTCGCACAGCGCGCGCAGCCGCGAGTCCGCACCGCGCGGGTCGGCGGCGTCGGCGAACGCGTAGAGCCGCCAGCGGCCGTCGGCCTGCGCCACGTGCCCGAGGTGCACCCGCTTGGCGTCGGCGAGGCGGACGACGGGCGCGGAGTGGAAGCGCTCGCCGATGACGAAGCCCTTGGCGAGGTCCTGGGAGGTCGCCGCGCCGGTGATCAGGGAGGGCTCGTAGTGCGTCGCCACGCCGGCGGTGAACCGGCCCTGCTCGGAGTAGAGGCGCTGGAGGTCCGGGGCGCCCCCCTCGTCGCCCGTGGCCTCCGTCGGCCGGGCGCTGTGCTTCGCCGCCCACTCGCGGTCGAAGTCGATCAGCCGTTGCGCCACCGCCTGGCGCTCGGCGGAGTAGGTGCGCAGCAGTTCCGGGGTGGCGCGCCCCTCCAGGACGGCGGCGAGCTTCCAGCCCAGGTTGAACCCGTCCTGCATCCCGACGTTCATCCCCTGCCCGGCCTTCGGGCTGTGCGTGTGGCAGGCGTCGCCGGCGATGAACACCCGCGGCAGGCGGGAGCCGACCTCCCCGGCGGGGACGTCGTCGAACGCGTCGGTGAGCCGCTGGCCGATCTCGTACACCGACCACCAGACGACGTCGCGCACGTCGAGCGTGTACGGGTTGAGGATCCGCCGGGCGGCCTCGATCAGCCGGTCGACGGTGATCCCCCGCGCCGCCACGCGCTCGCCCGGCGCGAGGTCCTCGAGCTCGATGTAGAACCGGACGAGGTAACCGCCCTCGCGCGGGATGAGCACGATGTTGCCGGCCTCGGACTGGATCACCGCCTTGAACCGGATGTCCGGGAAGTCGGTCACGGCGAGGACGTCCATGACCCCCCAGGCCTGGTTGGCCGAGTCACCGCGCAGCTCCCGGCCGATCGCCCGGCGCACCGCGCTGCGCGCACCGTCGCAGCCGACGACGTAGCGGGCGCGGACGGTCACCTCCCCCTCCCGGCCGGGGTCGGTCCGGACGAGGGTGACCTCGACCGGGTGGTCGCCCGAGTCCCCGACGACGACGTCGCGGACCTCGAGTCCGTAGTCCGGCGTCACGTGACCGGGCGAGCGCCGCATGAGGTCGAGCAGGTGCTGCTGGATGCGCGCCTGGTTGACGATGACGTGCGGCATCTCCGACAGGCCGTCTTCGACGTCCTGGATCCGGCCGCTGCGCTCGATGCGCGTGCGGTCCCGGTCCTCCGGTCGCCAGAAGACCGTCTCGTTGACCCAGTACGCCTCCCGGAGCAGCCGATCGGTGATGCCGAAGGCCTCGAACATCTCCACCGACCGGCAGGCGACGCCGTCGGCCTGGCCGAGCTCCAGCGGGCCGGACCGGCGCTCCACGACCCGGGTGGTGATGCCCCGGAAGGCCGCCAGCTGCGCGGCCAGCACCAGGCCGGCCGGCCCGGAGCCGACGACGAGGACGTCCACCTCGGCCGGGAGCTCCCCGGGCGGCCGCCCGGCGAGGTCCTCCTCGCCGGGCGGCAGCTCCGGGTCACCCGGGTGGTAGCCGTTCAGGTAGAACTGCACGCTGGCCTCCTCGAGCTCCGGCCCGGCGCCGTCGCGCGAGCCGACCGTTCCCTCCCCGCGACCTCCCGGTCGCCCGCCGGGGTCACCAGAGCAGCGCGTCGAGGTCCGGTTCCGCCTTGAGGGTGCCGTACTCGACCGCGGCGGCGCCCAGCGCGGTCAGCGCGTCCCGGTTCACGTCCGTGCGGTAGACCGGCAGCGCCAGGGTCGCGATCAGCTCCGGGGGCAGCTGCGTGTAGGTGCCGATGACCCGGCGGACCTCGTCGGGGTTCTGCTGGCAGAACTCCAGCGCCCGGTTCATCGCCGTCTGGAACGCCTCCACCAGCTCCGGCTGGCTCTGGATGGTCTCCTGGGTGGTGAACCAGCCGGCGATGTCGAGGTCGGGCACGAAGTCGGTGAAGTTGTAGGTGACGACGCGCAGGTCGTTGGTCGCCGCCATCTCCTCGGTCCACGGGTTGACCGTCGCGGCGTCGACGTCGCCGTTGACGACGGCCGCCAGTGCGTCGGGGAACGCCACCTCGAGGAACTGGATGGTCGACGAGTCGCCGCCGTCGGCGTCGACGACGCCGCGGATGGTCGTGTCGTTGATGTTGGCCAGGTTGTTCACCGACACCCGCTTGCCGGCCAGGTCGGCCGGCGTCTGGATCGGCGAGTCGCTCGGCACGACGACGGCCTGGAAGCCACCGGTCTCCGTCGCGGCCGCCGCGTTGGTGACGTACTCGAGCGGCAGCCCCTGGTCCTTGGCCACCATGCCGGACATGTAGTTGCCGAAGGCGAAGGCGTAGTCCCCGGACACGACGCCGGGGACCGCGGCGGCACCGCCGGTGGTGGACTGCACGGTGACGTCGAGCCCCTCGTCGGCGAAGAAGCCCTGGTCGATGCCGACGTGGATGGCCGCCGCGTCCGGGACCGGGAGCGCGCCCACGGTGATGGCGGTGGTGCCGCCCTCCCCGGTCTCGCCGGCGGACTGCGGCTCGTCGGAGCCGCAGGCACCCAGCGTGGCCAGGGAGAGGGCGAGCACGGAGATCAGCGCTGATCGTCTCATCGCGGAGGGGGGTCCCTTCGAGGTGCGGTCGGGGGCGGGGGAGGTCAGTCGAACGGGTTGGTCGAGGCCGTCGGCACCTCGATGAGCACCGGCCCGTCGCCGGCCAGCGCCTCGCGGAGCGCCTTGTCCAGGCCCGCCCGGTCGTCCACCCGCGTGGCCGTCACGCCGTAGCCCTCTGCGATCGCGCAGTGGTCGATGCCGCCGATGTCCAGGCCGGGCACGTCGGGCAGCCCCATGTAGCCGGCGAAGGCCTTGAGCGCGGCGTACGTGCCGTTCTTGAGGACGACGAAGACGACCGGCACGCGGTAGGCGGCCGCTGTCCACAGCGCGGTGATGCCGTAGTGGGCCGAGCCGTCACCGATCAGCGCGACGACGCGGCGCTCGGGGCGGGCCAGGGCGGCGCCCACGGCCGCGGGCATGCCGAAGCCCAGGCCGCCGGCCGCGGGGAAGAAGAAGCTGCGCGGGTGCCGGATGTCGACGTGGTCCCAGAAGACGCCGGTGGTCGACGTCGACTCCTTGACGTAGACGACGTCGTCCGGCGTGGCGGCGTCCACGACGCTGAAGACCTCGGCCGGCGTGAGGGCGCCGGGGCGCTCCTCCGGCAACTCGGGGACCGGGCGGGCCGCCGGCATCGGGCGGTCGGCCTCGGGCAGCCGCTCCAGCACCGCCTCGAGGACGGCGCGCAGGTCGCCGACCAGGGCCGTGCCCATCGGTGCGCGGGTGGCCTCCGCGGGGTCGGAGGTGACGTGGACCAGGCGGGCGCCCTCGGGCAGGTACTGGCCCGGGTCGTACTGGTGGTAGCGGAAGACCGGTGCCCCGAGGACGACGACGAGGTCGTGGCCGGCCAGCAGCGTGGCGATGCCCCGGACCGCGGCCGGGAGGACCCCGCGGAAGGAGGCGTGCCGGGTCGGGAACGGGCACCGGGACACCGACGGCGCGATCCAGGCGGGCATCCGCAGCCGCTCGGCGAGCGCGACGGCCGCCCCGTTGGCCTCCGCGGCGTCCACCGCTCCCCCGACCACGAGCACCGGGTTCTGCGCCGCGGACAGGACGGCGACCAGCTCCTCGACCTGGGCCGGGGACGGCCACGCGGCCTGGGTGACGGCGTGCGCGGCCAGGTGCTCGCTGTCCGGCCCGGCCTCGTGCGCCCAGTCGTCGTAGGGGACGGAGACGAAGACCGGCCCCTGCGGCTCGAGCCGCGCGGTGTGCACCGCCTGGCTGATGGTCCGCGGGACGTCGGTGGCGCTGGCCGGCTCGGCACTCCACTTCACCAGCGGGCGGGGCAGCTGCGCCGGCTCGGCGATCGCCAGCAGCGGCTCGACCCCCAGCGTGGCCCGGACCTGCTGCCCGGCGGTGACGACCAGCGGCGTGTGCGCGGCGACCGCGTTGGTGAGCGCGCCCATGGCATTGCCCGTCCCGGCGGCGGCGTGCAGGTTGACGAAGGCCGGGCGCCCGGAGGCCATGGCGTACCCGTCGGCCATCCCGAGGACCGCCCCCTCGTGCAGGCCGAGGACGTAGCGGAAGTCCTCGGGCATGCCCGCGAGGAAGGGCAGCTCGTTCGACCCTGGGTTGCCGAAGATCGTGGTGAGGCCCTCCCGGCGCAGGAGGTCGTACGTGGTCGTGCGGACGGTCGACACTGGCAGCTCCTCGGGATCGGGTCCGCCGGAGCGTAGGGAGATCCCGCCTTCGAGGTCCAATGAATGTCCTGACACCGGCGGCATAGACGCCGTCTATGGTGCTGCCGTGGCGGAGCTGGACCTCAACCTCGTGCGGACCCTGGTGTCGGTCTACGAGACCGGGAACCTCACCCGCACGGCGCAGGCCCTGCAGGTGACCCAGCCGACGGTCAGCCACGCGCTCTCCCGGCTCCGGCACCACTTCGGCGACCCGCTGTTCGTCCGCGGCCGTTCCGGCATGGAGCCGACCGCCGTGGCCGCGGAGCTCTACGCCGGCTTCCGGACCGCCCTCCGCGGCATCGACCTCACGGTGGAGAGCACCCGGCGGTTCGACCCCGCCACCGCCACGCGGCGGTTCCGCATCTGCCTCACCGACGTCGGCGAGATGAGCCTGCTGCCGCGCATCCTGGAGCAGCTGGCGCGGGAGGCGCCGTCCGCCGAGCTCGAGGTGGTCCCGATGGACTTCGAGCGCGTCGCCGAGTGGCTGACCGCCGGGCGGGTCGACGCGGCGATCGCGAGCACGCCCGTCCCGGGCGACCTGCGCAGCACCGTGGTCCTGGAGGACAGCTACGGCTGCCTGGTCCGGGAGGACTTCCCGCTCGTCGACGGCCGCATGACGCTGGCGGACTTCCTGGCCGGCCGGCACGCGGTGGTCGCCGCCAACACCGGCCACCGGCTGGCCGAGCGGATCCTGGCCGACCTGCAGCTGGACCGGAGGACGACGGTCACGGTGCCGCACTTCTCCGCGCTCCCGCACCTGGTCGACCGGTGCAACCTCATCGCGATCTTCCCCGTGCACGCCGGGCACACCGTCCTGGGCGGCCGGCCGCTCGTGGTCGTCGAGCCGCCGTTCCCCATCCCGACCTTCGAGGTGCGGCTGTACTGGCAGGCGCGCCACCGGGAGTCGGCGGCCCAGCTGTGGTTCCGCCGGGTCATCCTCACGGCGCTGCGGTCGGGGTCCGGCACGCCGGCCCCCGCGGCCGCCCGGGCCTGACCGGGGGCCCCGGCGTCAGCCCCGCCGGGCGCGGGCGGCGCCGGCCAGCTCGGCGAGCAGGTCCTCCGTCGTCTCGAGGTCGACGCAGGCGTCGGTGACGCTCTTGCCGTACTCCAGCGCCTCGGGCCGCCGGCGGTCGAGGTCCTGCCGGCCCGCCACGAGGTTGCTCTCCACCATCACGCCCCGGATCGCCCGCTCCCCGGCCGCGACCTGCCCGGCCAGGTCGCGCACGACCTCGATCTGGCGGAGGTGGTCCTTCTGGCTGTTGCCGTGGGAGGCGTCGACGACGACCACCTCCGGCAGGCCCCGGGCCGCCAGCTTCCGCTTCGTGTCCGCGATGTGCGCCGCCGAGTAGTTCGGACCGTCCGCGGCGCCGCGCAGGATGACGTGGCCGGTGTCGTTGCCCGTCGTCGACAGCTGGGCCGAGACCCCGTGGGAGTCGACACCGAGGAACTCGTGCGGAGCCCGCGCGGCGACGACGGCCGAGATGGCGGCCTCGACGCTGCCCTCCGGCGAGTTCTTGAAGCCGACGACGGACGAGAAGCCGGACACGCGCTCGCGGGCGGTCTGGTCGGTGACGTTGCGGGCGCCGACGCCGTTGTAGGTGACCAGCCCGTTGACGTACTGCGGCGTCAGCGCGTTCAGCGGCTCCGCGGCCACCGGCACGCCCAGGGCGGTGATCTGGCACATGAGCACCCGCGTGGCGACCAGCCCCACGCTGATGCGGCTGGACCCGTCGAGGAACGGGTCGTAGGCGAACCCCTTCCAGTCGACCTCGGTCCGTGGCTTCTCCGTGTAGGTCCGCATCAGGATCTCGAGGTCGTCGCCGTGCCGCTCCCGCATGCGGGCGAGGAAGCCGGCGTACTCCACGGCGGCGGCCGGGTCGTGGATCGAGCAGGGTCCGGCGATGACGGCCAGTCGGTCGTCGGCGCCCGTGAGGACGTCGGTCATGGCCCGGCGCCCGGCCCGCGTCGTGGCGGCCGAGGCGGCCGACAGCGGGACGACGGTGGCGACGGCCGCAGGCGTGACGACGACGCTCAGGCCGGTGATCCGGGCGTTGACCAGGTCGGAGAGGTCGACGTCGTCGGCCGGTCCGACCCCGAGCCGCTGCGCGACGCCGGGCAGCAGCTCCGCCAGCGCGGCGTCGATCTGCCCGTTGACCCGCGTCTGGACCTCCAGCAGCTGGTCGGCGATCCGCGTCGCCACGTCCAGGATCCGGTCGGCCGGGAGGAGAGCCTGCATGGCCCCCACTCTCCACGACCCCGGCGGGGCGGCGCGGTACGGCGTCCCGGGGGGCCGGGTGTACACCGCGAGGGGACGCCCTGTGGAATAGCGCTGGACGGGTCGGGTAGTGGCCGATGAAAGAGGGCGCGGCGGACCAGGACGTCTGCCCTTGGAGGACTGGACGTCGCAGATGAGCAACAACGCCACACACCGCTTCACCAACACGGCGGTCCTGACCGTGCAGACGGCCGACGCCTCCCGTGTGATCAGCTCGGACGCGTTCGACGACGCGCTCGCCGACACCTACCGGCGGGTGGGGCTGCGCCCGGGCCTGCTCGAGCGCCTCGCCGGCATCCGGGAGCGGCGCTGGTGGGCCGAGGGGGTCAGCTTCGTCGACGGCGCCGCGACCGCCGGGGCCAAGGCGATCAGCGAGAGCGGCGTCGACCCGGCCGGGATCGGCGTGATGATCAACACCTCGGTCAGCCGGAAGTACCTGGAGCCCTCGACCGCGGTCGCGGTCCACCACGCGCTGGGCCTGCCGCGGTCGTGCCAGAACTTCGACGTGACCAACGCCTGCCTCGGCTTCGTCAACGGCATGGAGCTGGCCGCCGCCATGATCGACTCCGGGCTGGTCGAGCACGCGCTGATCGTCAACGGCGAGGACTCCCGCCCCGTGCAGGAGCGCACGATCGATCGGCTCAACCGCCCGGAGACCGTGTCCAAGGACGTGCTGGCGCAGTTCGCGACCCTGACCCTGGGCTCCGGTGCCGTCGCCATGGTGCTCGGCCGCGCCGACCGGCACCCGGAGGGCCACCGCCTCGTCGGGTCGGTGAGCCGGGCGGGCAGCGAGCACCACGAGCTGTGCGTCGGCGACAACGACATGATGCGGACCGACCTCAAGGGCCTCCTCGACGCCGGCCTGGACCTCTCCCTGCAGATGTGGGCCGACGCCGCGGACGAGTTCGACTGGGCGCAGGGCATGAGCCGCTACGTCATGCACCAGGTGTCCAAGGTGCACACCCAGGCCATGTGCGACCGCTTCTCCGTCGACCCCGCCCGGGTGCCGACGACGTTCCCGACCCGCGGCAACCTCGGCCCGGCGTCGGTCCCCTTCACCCTCGCCGGCGAGCAGGACTCGCTGGTCGACGGTGACCGGGTGCTGCTCATGGGGATCGGCTCGGGCCTCAACGCCGCGTGCCTCGAGATCGCCTGGTGAGGGCGGAGGACGCGGCGATCCTCCCGCCCGCACTCCCCGGTCTGGACCCCGGCTGGTCCCGCCTGGTCGACGTCCCGGACAGCACCGGCGTCAAGCACACCTGGCACGTCCTCGACAACGGCGTCCCCGACCCGGTCGGCACCCTGCTGTGCGTCCACGGCAACCCGACCTGGTCCTACCTGTGGCGCCGGCTGCTGGCCGCGGCCCCGCCGGGCTGGCGGGTGGTCGCCCCCGACCAGCTCGGCATGGGCTGGTCCGAGCGACTGCCCGGGCCGAGGTCGCTGCGGCAGCGGCTGGCCGACCTCGGCGACCTCACCGCGGCGCTCGGCGTCAGCGGCCCGGTGGTCACCGTCGGGCACGACTGGGGTGGCGTCATCTCCCTGGGGTGGGCGCTGGAGCACCGGCAGGACCTGCGCGGCGTCGTCCTGGCCAACACCGCCGTCGCCATGCCCGAGGGCGACCTCGGCCCGGCGCTCATCCGGCTCGCCCACCTCCCGGGTGTGCGCGCGACGGTCACCGTGGGCACCCCGGTGTTCGTCCGGGCGACGACGGCGCTGTCCCGGCCGGCGCTGCCCGCCGACGTCCGGCGCGCCTTCGCCGCCCCCTACCGCACGGCGGCGCGCCGCCGGTCGGTCGGGGACTTCGTCGCCGACATCCCGTTCTCGCCGGACCACCCGTCCCGGCCGGTGCAGGAGGCGGTCGCCGAGGGCATCCGGTCGCTCGACGTCCCGGCGCTGCTGCTGTGGGGCCCCCGCGACCCGGTCTTCGGCGAGCGGTACCTGGCCGACCTGCGCAGCCGTCTCCCCCGGGCCCGGCTGCACCGCTACGAGGGCGCCTCCCACCTGCTCCCCGAGGACGCCCCGCAGTACGCCGACGCGGTGGTGCAGTGGGTCGCCGACCTGGGGAGCGGCCCCGCCGAGCCGCCGGCCCGCGCCGTGGCGGACGGCGGGCGCCGCCTGTGGTCGGCCCTGGAGGAGCGGGCCGGCGACGACGCCCCCGCGGTCGTCGAGGTCGGCGGCGCTCCGGTGACCTGGTCGCAGCTGGCCCGGCGGGTGGCGAGCCTGGCCGCGGGGCTGGCCGCGGCCGGCGTCCGCCCGGGAGCCCGCGTCGCGCTGCTCGTGGAGCCGTCGGCCGACCTCACCGCCGCGGTGTACGCCGTGTGGCGCGCCGGTGCCGTCGTCGTCGTCGCGGACAAGGGCCTCGGGTTCGCCGGGATGCGCCGGGCCCTGCGCAGCGCAGCCGTCGACGCCGTGATCGGCAGCCGCACGGGCCTGGCCGCGGCCCGCCTGATGGGCCTGCCCGGCACCCGCATCGCGGCCGGACGGGTGGGCCGGGCCGCGCTGCGGAGCCTGGGCGCCGCCCACGCCCTCGACGACCTGGAGGTCCTCGGCCGGTCGGCGCCTGCGCCCGTCGAGGCCCCGCTGGACGCCGACTGCGCCGTCCTCTTCACCTCGGGGGCGACCGGACCGGCCAAGGGCGTCGTCTACACGCACCGCCAGGCCGCGGCCCAGCTCGAGCTCGTGCGGTCCACCTACGGCCTCACCGCCGGCGACCGGATCGTGGCCGCGTTCGCGCCGTTCGCGATCCTCGGTCCGGCGCTCGGCATCGGGTCCGCGGTCCCCGACGTCGACGTCACCGCGCCCGGCTCGCTGACCGCCGCCGCGCTGGCCGACGCGGCGGCCGCCGTCGACGCGACGGTGGTCTTCGCCTCGCCCGCGGCGCTGCGGCGGGTCGTGGCCAGCGCACCGGAGCTCTCGTCGGCCCGGCGCGCGGCCCTGGCCGGGATCCGGTTGCTCATGTCCGCCGGCGCGCCGGTCCCGGCATCCCTGCTGCGGTCGCTGCGGGCGGTCCTCCCCGCCGCCGACGCGCACACCCCGTACGGGATGACCGAGGTCCTGCCGGTCACCGACGTCTCCCTCGCCGGCATCGAGGTTGCCGGCACCGGCGAGGGTGTCTGCGTGGGCCGCCCCCTCCCCGGCGTCCGGGTGCGGGTCAGCCCCCTGTCCCCCGACGGGTCGGCCGACGGCGAGCTCACCGACCGCCCGGGCGTCCCCGGCGAGGTCTGCGTGCAGGCCGCGCACGTCAAGGACCGCTACGACGCGCTGTGGGCGCTCGAGCGGACGACGTCGCGGAACCCCGGCTGGCACCGCACCGGCGACGTCGGGCACCTGGACGCGGACGGGCGGCTGTGGATCGAGGGGCGTCTCCAGCACGTGGTCCCCACGGCCTCCGGGGTGGTGACGCCGGTCGGGATCGAGCAGCGGGTCGAGGGGCTGCCCGGGGTGTCGGCCGCCGCGGCGGTCGGCGTCGGACCGGCCGGCGCGCAGGTCGTCGTGGTGGTCGTCGTGCCGTCGGGCAGCCCGGACCGGCGCGGCCGGGGAGCACGCCTGCGGCTCGCCGACGCCGACACCGCCGACGCCGTCCGGGCGGTCGCGGGCGTCGACGTCGCGGCGGTGCTCACCGCCGCGCGGCTGCCGGTGGACATCCGCCACCAGTCCAAGGTCGACCGGAGCGAGGTCGCCCGCCGGGCCGCACGGGTGCTGGCCGGTGCCCGGTCGCCCCGCCCGTGAGGGTCCTGGTCACCGGGGCGAGCGGGATGCTCGGCCGGGCCGCGGCCACCGGGCTGCTCGAGCGCGGGAACGAGGTGACGGTCCTGCAGCGCCGTCCCTCCGGCCTGCCGTGCCGCGAGGTGCTGGGGGACGTCGCCGACCCGGCCGTGGTCGGCCGGGCCGCACAGGGCCAGGACGCCGTGCTGCACCTGGCCGCGAAGGTCGACGTCACCGGGCCCTGGGCGCAGTACGCGCACGCCAACATCGAGGGCACCCGCGCCGTCCTCGCCGCCTGCCGGGCCACGGGGGTGGGCCGGCTGGTGCACGTCTCCTCCCCGTCGGTGGCCCACGCCGGGACGGCGCTGACCGGGGTGGGCGCCGGGCCGGCCGACCCCGCGCGGGCCCGCGGCCGCTACTCGCGCTCCAAGGCCGTGGCCGAGCTCGACGCCCTCGCCGCGGACTCCCCGTCGCTGGCCGTGCTGGTGCTGCGCCCGCACCTGGTGTGGGGCCCCGGGGACACCCAGCTGGTGGCGCGCATCGTCGAGCGGGCGCGGGCCGGGCGGCTGCCGGTGATCGGCTCGGGCGCGGCCCTCATCGACACGACCTACGTCGACAACGCCGCGGCCGCGCTGGTCGCCGCCGTGGACGCGTGCGGAGCGGTGCACGGCGAGGCCCTGGTCGTCTCCAACGGAGAGCCCCGCCCGGTGGCCGAGGTCCTCGACCGGCTGTGCCGGGCCGCCGGCGTCCCCGGGCCGCGCCGCCGGGTGCCGTTCGCCGCGGCCTGGGCCGCCGGTGCCGCGGCGGAGGGGGTCTGGGCCATGACGCGCCGCCGGTCGGTCCCCCCGCTCACCCGCTTCCTGGCCGAGCAGCTGGCCACCGCCCACTGGTTCGACCAGCGACGGACCCGGGCGGCGCTGGGGTGGCGGCCGCGGGTCGGCCTCGAGGAGGGGTTCTCCCGCCTGGCCGACTGGTACCGCCGGGCCTGACGGTCACGCGGGGACGAGGGCGGCCACCGCGCCGCGGGCGCCGAGCCGGTCCAGCAGGTCCGCCGCCCGGGCGTAGGCGCTCCGGAAGCGCTCGTCGTCGGCCAGGTCGCCGAACACCTCTCCGCAGCCGAGGACGGCGAGCGGGTCCTCGGACCGGCGCAGCAGCGGGGTCAGCTGCTCCAGGCGGGCGTCCACCACGACGATCGGGTCGCCGTCCTCGTCGACCCCCGCGGCGTACCGCGCCCAGGCGGCGACGGCGAGGCCGGCGAGGTCGCACGGGCGGCCCTGGGCGAGCAGGTCGCGGACGACGGGCAGGACGAAGGTGGCGATCCGCTCGGACCCCTCGGCGCAGTTGCGGGCCAGGGTGTCGCTGACGGCCGGGTTGGCGAAGCGCTCCAGCAGGGTGCGCCGGTAGGCGGCCAGGTCCGTGTCCGGCACCGGCGGCAGGGTGGGTGTCGCCTCGAGGCGCATGTAGCGCTCGACCAGCGCGGCGAACAGCGGGTCGGCGAGCACCTCGTCGACCCGGCGGTGCCCGGCCAGGTAGCCCAGGTAGGACATGACCTGGTGGCTGGCGTTGAGCAGCCGCAGCTTCATCAGCTCGTACGGGCGGACGTCCTCGACGAGCTGGACCCCCACCTCCTCCAGGGGCGGGCGCGCGTCGCTGAACCGGTCCTCCAGCACCCACTGCAGGTACGGCTCGGCCACGACCGGCCACGCGTCGACGACGCCGGTCTCCGCCGTCAGCCGCCGGCGGTCCTCGTCGGTGGTGGCCGGGGTGATGCGGTCGACCATGGAGTTGGGGAAGGCGACGGAGGCGGCGATCCACTCGGCGAGGTCGTCGCCGGTGCGCGCCTGCTGCAGGCGGGCGAACTCGACCAGGGTCTGGCGGGCCAGGTCGCCGTTGCTCTCGACGTTGTCGCAGGAGATGACGGTGAAGGGCGGGGTCCCGGCCGCGCGTCGCCGGCGGAGCGCCTCGGTGAGCAGCCCGAAGGCGGTGCGCGGCACCGGACCGGCGAGGTCGGCGGCCAGGGCGTCGTCCGGCCGGAAGCGGCCGGTGGCCTTGTCGGTGCTGTAGCCGCCCTCGGTGATGGTCATGGTCACCACGTGCGTCGTCGGCGCGGCCATGGCCGCGAGGACCGCCTCGGGGTCGTCGTCGAGCAGCAGCAGGTCCAGCAGCGAACCCACCACGGAGGGCTCGATCGACCCGTCCGGGGCCTTGAGCACCAGGGTGTAGAGCCCGTCCTGGGCCCGGAGCGCCGCGTGCAGCGGCCGGTCGACGGCCAGCACGCCGACGCCGGTGATGCCCCAGCCGGCGTGCCCCCGGCCGAGCAGGCGGTCGAGGTACACGGCCTGGTGCGAGCGGTGGAAGCCGCCGACCCCGAGGTGGACGACGCCGGGAGCGGCCGCGGCGCGGTCGTAGGCCGGGCGCCGCACCGCCTCGGGCAACGTGGCCAGGGTCGACTGACGCAGCGGGGTGGTCACGGCGGGGGCTCCTCTGCGAGCGGCGGGGACGAGGGTGGAGCGGGACGGTGGTCGTCGGCGTCCGGCGAGGCGGCCCCGACCGAGGAGGTGGCGGTGCCCGACCCCGGTGCGGAGCCGGGGAAGAGGACCGACGCGTCCGCCGGGGACCAGCACGACCGCCGCTCCACGAGCCGGACCGGGGTGACCGTGTGCCGGCGGAAGCGTCGCTCGGGTGCCGCGAGCCGCGCGACCACCCGTTCGGCGGCCCGCCGCCCCAGCGCGACGGGGTCCTGGTCGACGACGGTCAGCGCCGGCGTGAGCATGTGGGCCATCGGGAAGTCGCCGAAGCCGACGACGGCCCAGGTGCTGCCCGCCAGCGCGGGGACCAGCGTCATCGTCGTGCGGGCGTCGGCGCTCACCAGCGCCGTCGGCGGCCGAGCGGCCCGGCGGAGCCGGCCGACCACCTGCTCGGCGCTCGCGGCGTCCGACGCGCCGAAGGCGACCAGCTCGTCGCTCGGCTCGATCCCCGCGTCCACCAGCGCCGCGCGGTGACCGGCCAGCCGCTCGGCGGTGGTGGACATGCGCGGGCTGTCCCCGACGAAGGCGATCTCCCGGTGGCCGTGGGCGACCAGGTGCCCGGTGGCCATCCGGCCGCCCGCGCGGTCGTCCCCGGTGAAGGCGTCGGCGGCCAGGCCCTGCGGTGGGCGGTCGACGAAGACGACGGGGAGGCGGGCGGCCCAGGTGGCCAGGGAGCTGTGGTCCTGCGACGTCGGGGCGACGACGAGCCCGCTCAGCGAGCGCCGCAGCAGCGAGTCCAGGGCGCCGGCCTCCCGCCGGGGGTCGTACCCGAGGCTGCTCACCACGACGGCCATGTCGGCGCCGGTGGCGACCTCCTCCACGGCCTGGGTGAGAGCGGCGAAGAACGGGTCGGCGAGGTCGGGCACGGCCACGCCCAGGGCCGGCGGCCGGCCGGTGCGGAAGCTGCGGGCCAGCGAGTTGGGGACGTAGCCGAGCTCGCGGAGTGCCTCGGTCACCCGCGCCCGGGTCTCCGGCAGGACGTGCGGGTCGTCGTTGAAGACCCGCGACACCGTCTTGGCGCTGACCCGGGCGCGGGCGGCGACGTCGCGCATCGTCGTCATGGCGGTGCGCGCTCCCGCGCCGGGCAGCCGACCCCGACCCGGGCTCAGCGGGCGGTGTAGCCGCCGTCGATCGGCAGGGACACGCCGGAGATCATCGAGGCGCCGTCGCTGAGCAGGAACACGATCGGCGCGGCGATCTCCTCCTCGGTCGCCCACCGGCCCAGCGGCATCTGGTCCAGGAAGGGCCCCTCGATGTCCGGGCGGCCCCAGTACCACGCCGACATCTCGGTCATCACCACGGTCGGGTTCACGCTGTTGACGCGGATCCCGTACCTGCCCAGCTCGAGGGCCGAGACGCGGGTGATGTTGTCCAGCGCCGCCTTCGAGGACCCGTAGGAGATGTGGCCGGACAGCGCCACGAGGCTCGCCTGGCTGGAGACGTTGACGATGGCACCGCCCTGGCCGAGGCGGATCATCGAGGCGGCGGCGTACTTCGTCACGAGCAGCGCGCCGCGGGCGTTGATGCTGATGACCTCGTCGAAGACGGCGATGTCGGTCTCCATCGGGGTGGCGATCTCCCCGCCGAAGCCGCCGCAGTTGACCACGCCCCACAGGTCGAGCCCCTCGAGCGCCGAGCGGACGCTGTCCTCCGAGGTGAGGTCGAACGGCAGCGGCCGGGCGCCGGTCTCGGCGGACAGCGCCTCCAGGCCCTCGACCGACCGGCCACTGGCGATGACGTCGGCGCCGGCCGCCACGAGCTGACGGACCGTGGCCCCGCCGATGCCCCCGGTGGCCCCGGTGACCAGGACGGTGCGGCCGTTGAAGTCGGTCATGTCAGCACATCTCCTCAGCAGTCCTGCGCGGTCGGCACCGCCGTCCCGCCGGACCGGTGCTCCGGCGATGCAACCACACGGGAGCGGCCATGTCACCGGTGACATGGCCATCGGCGGGCCGCCGTTGACATCGTTGTCGAGCCCTCCCTACCGTGCCGCAGGACCGCTGCCGCCGCCCGTCTCCGGAGCGGCCGGCGTGCGGACGGAGAGGACGTGGACCGTGCACGAGGCAGCACCGTCGGGCACCGGGTCGCCACCGGTCGTCCGCGAGACGGTCGAGCAGCTGGTCGACCGGGCCGCGGCCCTGGCGCGTCCGGGCACCCGGCGCATCCTCGGCATCACCGGCGCGCCGGGAGCGGGCAAGTCCACGCTGTGCGCGGCCCTGCACGCCGCGCTCGGCGAGCGGGCGGCCCTGGTCGGGATGGACGGGTTCCACTACGCCAACGTCGAGCTGCAGCGCCTCGGGCGGCGGGACCGCAAGGGCGCGCCGGACACCTTCGACGTGGACGGCTACGTCGCCCTGCTCACCCGGCTGCGGACGCCGTCGGACGCGCCGGTCTACGGGCCGGTCTTCGACCGCGGGCTCGAGGAGCCCATCGGCAGCGCCGTCCCGGTCCCCCCGGCCACCCCGCTGGTGCTCACCGAGGGCAACTACCTGCTCCTGGAGGAGCACGGCTGGTCGGCGGTGCGCGCGTGCCTGGACGAGGTCTGGTACCTCGACGTCCCGCCGGAGGTGCGCGAGCAGCGCCTCCTCCGCCGGCGGCGCTCGTACGGCCACGAGCCGCAGGCGGCCGAGGACTGGGTGCGCACCGTCGACGGGCGCAACGGCCGCACGGTGGAGACGTCGCGGTCGCGCGCCGACCTGGTCGTGCACCTCGACGTGCCGGAGACGCCTCCCGACGTCCCCGCCTGAGGCCCTCGACGCGACGACGCCCCGCCCCTCGGGAGAGGGACGGGGCGTCGCTCGTGGGTGCTGCCGATCAGCAGTCGGACTTGTAGACCGCGTCCTGGTTGTCGGCGAGGTTGTCCTGCGTGAGGATCGTGAAGCCGGTCTGGATCTCGGCCTGGGTCTCCTCACCGTTCAGCGCGGCGACGACCTGCTCGAGCCCCTGGCGCCCGATCTCCGCCGGCTGCTGGGCGACCAGCGCCTGCACGGTGCCGTTCTGCAGCGCCTCGACCTGGGCGGGGCCCGCGTCGAAGCCGACGACGGTCACCTGCTGCTCGGCCCCGGCCTGACGCAACCCGGTCGCCGCGCCCTCCGCCGCGAACAGGTTCGTGCCGAAGATCCCGATCAGGTCCGGGTTGGCCTGCAGCGTCGAGGTGACGATCCGGGCACCCTCGGCGGGGTCGTTCTGCGCGTACTGCGTGGGCAGGGCGGTGAACTTCGGGTCCTCGGCCAGCGCGTCGAGGAAGCCCTTGATGCGGGCCTCGTTGGTGCTGATGCCGGGCTCGTGCCCGACGACGAGGACCGTGCCGCCGTCCGGGTTGGCCTCCTGGATGGCCTGGAAGGCCGCCGCGCCGCCGCCCTCGTTGTCCGAGGCGACCTGGGTGACCGCCATGGACGGGTCCTCCAGGGTGGTGTCGACCAGACCCACCGTGATGCCGGCGTCCGCGGCGGCCTTGATCGGCCGGAACATGCCGCTGACGTCGGTGGGGGCGATCAGCAGGCCGTCGGGCTGGCTGGCCACGACGCTGTCGACGATCGGGGTCTGCAGCGCCGGGTCGAACTGCTGCGGGCCCTGGACGGTGACCTCGACGCCCATCTCCTGGGCGGCCTCCTGGATGCCGCACTCCATGGTGATGTAGAACTCGTCGCCGGCCACGCCCTGGACGAAGGCGACCTCGTAGTCCCCACCGCCGCCCGCGGCGTCGCCACCGCCACCGCCGCCGTCGTCCCCACCGCACGCGGCGAGGCTGAGCAGGAGGGCGGAGACGGCGGACACCTTCACCGAGGTGCTTCTCTTCACTGGGTTTCCTTTCGACGGGCCCGGGCTGGGCGGGAGAAGCGTGAGGACAGGGAGCGGCGGCCGCTCGCGCCGCGCGCGGCCGCGGCGCGGCGGACCTGGTCGACGTAGACGGCGACGATGAGGAACGCCCCGACGACGACCTGCTGCCAGAAGGGCTGGACGCCCATGATCACGAAGCCGTTCTGCAGCACGGCCGGGATGAACAGGCCCACGACCGTGCCGGCGATGGTGCCGATGCCCCCGAAGAGGCTCGTGCCGCCGATGACCACGCCGGCGATGACGTTGAGCGCGGTGTTGGACTGACCGGCCAGCGTCGTCGAGGCGAAGAACGCCAGGTTGAGGATGCCCGCCAGGCCCGCGCAGAAGCCGGCCAGCGTGTACACCAGGATCAGGTGCCGGTCGACCCGGACGCCGACGCGCCGGGCGGCCTCGTCGTTGGAGCCGACGGCGTAGGTGTACCGACCGAACCGGGTGCGGTGCAGGATGACCGCGCCGACCACCACGACCACCAGCGAGATGATCGACAGGTAGGGGATCTGCCCGAACAGGCGCCCGAAGCCGATCGTGTCGGTCAGCACCGTGGGGGCACCGCGGACGTCGATCCCGCCGGTGAGGATCTGGGCGCCGCCGAGCGCCATGCCCAGCGTCCCGAGCGTCACGATCAGTGGCGGCACCTTCGCCTTGGCCACCAGCACGCCGTTGAGCAGGCCCCACAGGGTGCCCGACACGCACGCGATCAGGGCACCCAGGAGGGAGACCCCCACGCCCTGGCCGCCGAGCGCCTGCATCGTCTGGGCCGCGACGACGCCGCTGAAGACGAGGACGCTGCCGACGGACAGGTCGATCCCGCCGGTGATGATGATGAAGGTCATCGCCACGCCGATGATGGCGAGGATCGAGACGTTGACGACGATGTTGCGGAAGTTGTTGATCGACAGGAACGCGTCCGGTTCGGCCGCGCTGAACAGCACGACGAGGATGAGCAGGACCGCGAGGATCTGGAAGGCCTGGGCGCTCAGCAACCGCTGCAGCGGGGTCTTCGGCGCCTCCTCGTCGGCCGGCGCGGGCCCGGCAGCCTGCTGCTGCCCCGTGGCGGTGCTCACGCCGCCTCCTGGTTGATCGCGCCGGTCATTGCCCCCACCAGCTCCTCCATCGAGGTCTGCTTCGCGTCATAGGTGGCCACCCGCCGGCCCAGCCGCAGCACCTGGATCCGGTCGGCCACCTCGATGACGTGCGGCATCGAGTGGCTGATGAAGACGACGGCGATGCCGCGGTCGCGCACCCGCCGGATCAGGTCGAGCACGTTGCGGGTCTGCACCACGCCCAGCGCCGCGGTCGGCTCGTCCAGGAAGATGACGCGACTGGCCCAGGCGGCCGCGCGCGCCACCGCGATCTGCTGGCGCTGACCGCCGGACATCGACCCGACCGGCGCGCTGAAGTCGCGCACCGTCGCACCGAGGTCGTCGAACGCCTGGCGCGTCTTCGCCCGCATCTCCGCGTGGTCCATGAAGCCCAGCCGGCCCAGCAGGCCCGACTTCATGACCTCCCGGCCGAGGTACATGTTCTGCACCGGGTCCAGGTGCGGGGCCAGCGCGAGGTCCTGGTACACGGTCTCGATGCCCAGCGCCCGCGCCGCGGACGGGCTGTCGATCGTGACCCGCTTCCCGTCGCTGAGCAGCTCGCCCGAGTCGACGGCGAGCGAGCCCGAGAGCGCCTTGACCAGGGTGCTCTTGCCGGCGCCGTTGTCGCCGATCAGGGCGACGACCTCGCCGGGGTTGACGTCGAAGTCGGCGCCGTCGAGGGCACGCACGTGCCCGAACTCGCGCCGGAGGCCCCGGGCCTCGAGGGCGGGGGTCACCGCGCCTCCTGCTGTCCGTGCGGCGACGTCATGGTCGACGCCCCCCTTCCACTCCGTCGTGCTCCATGTCCTGCTCCCTGTCGTGCTCCAGGACCGCGTCCTGGTCCGCCGGAGGACCCGGCGGTCGTCCAGCCTCCGCCCCGCCTCCGCCGCCCCGTGCACCGGAGGGTCCCGGCGGACGCAGCTCGCCCGAGCCGCGCGGCACCAGGCGGACCGGCACCACGACGGTCTCCGCGGGCGCGTCGAGGTCCTCCAGCCGGCGGAAGAGGAGCTCCGCCGCGGCGGCGCCGATGACCTCCGGGTCGTGGTCGATGACCGTGACCGCCGGTACGAGCGAGTCGGCCATCGGGAAGTCGTCGAAGCTGACCACGGCCACGTCGGTCCGGCCGCTGCCGTGCAGCAGCGGCACCAGCCCGAGCGAGCAGCGCATGTTCGAGGAGAAGACCGCGGTGGGCGGCCGGGGACCGGCGAACAGCTGCTCGGCGGCCGCGCGGGCCTCCGGGGCGGACTCGGCGCCCACGGCCACCAGCGACTCGTCGACGGCCAGGCCGCGCTCCTCCAGCGCCCGGCGGTACCCGGCCAGGCGCAGCCGGGTCGTCGGGTTGCGGAGGGCGGACCCGAGGAAGGCGACCCTGCGGTGCCCGTGGTCGAGCAGGTGCCGCGTCGCCGCCTCCCCCGCGCCCAGGTCGTCGACCAGGACGGCGTCGCCGGGAACCCCCTCCGGCACCCGGTCCACGAAGACGACGGGGGTCCGCTGCCCCGTCCCGGCGAGGTGGGCGGAGCTCTGCGCCATCGGGACGACGATCAGGCCGGCCACCTGGCGCACCAGCAGGCTCTGCACGATCACGGTCTCGCGCTCGGGCTCGTGGCCGGCGCTGGAGACCATCACCGCGAGGCCCCGCTCGTGGGCCGCCTGCTCCACGGCGCTGGTGAGCCGGGCGAAGAAGGGGTCGGCGAGGCTCTCGACCACCAGGCCGATGACGTCGGCGCGGCCCACCCGCAGGGACCGGGCCACGAGGTTGGGCCGGAAGCCGAGGTCGGCGATGGCCTGCTGCACCCGGGCCCGCGTGCTCGGGGTGACGTGGGCGTCGCCGTTGACCACCCGGGAGACCGTCTTCGGGCTCACCGCGGCGATGCGGGCGACGTCACGCAACGTGACGCGCTCGGGCACGGCGGGCTCCCCGGGACACGGCCGCAGGACCGGCGCCGCACGGGCGGGGAGTCCTGGCGGGAACGGGCACGGCACGCACCTCTGCGGGGTTCGAGGGGTCTGGGTCACGACGTGACGTGCGTCATGGAACAAGCGCGTGTCATCGATGTCAATCCATCGATACACACCTGAGACACAGCTGTGGCCGGCGGCTAGGGTCCCTCCCCTGACCACCCCGGCGGCCCGGACGCCCCCCTCGAGGAGGACCCATGACGTTGACCGCTGGCGACGCGCCGTTCGGCTCCTGGACGTCCCTGCCGGCCCACCGGGCCTGGCTGGACGGGGAGGGCGACCGGCTGCTGTCCTTCGCCGAGGCCTCCGGCGGTCCGGGGACCGGCTCGGCCTGGCTGGACGACCACGGCCGCCCCGACCCCGGGCAGCTCCCGCAGCTGTGGATCACCGCCCGGATGACGCACGTGTTCGCGCTGGCCCACCTGCGCGGGCGCCCGGGTGCCGGGGCGCTGGTCGACGCCGGGCTCGCCGCCCTGACCGGCCCGTTCCGGGACGCCGAGCACGGGGGCTGGTACTCGTCCCTGACCGCCGGGGGCGCGCCCGCCGCCACGGACAAGTCCGCCTACGACCACGCCTTCGTCGTCCTCGCCGCGGCCAGCGCGACCGCCGCCGGCCGCCCCGGCGCCGCCGACCTGCTGCGGGAGGCGCTGGAGGTGGCGGAGCGGCACTTCTGGCGGTCCGACGAGGGTCGCTGCGTGGAGAGCTGGGACCGGACCTGGACCGACCTGGAGGCCTACCGCGGCGCGAACAGCAACATGCACATGGTCGAGGCGTTCCTCACCGCGGCCGCCGTGACCGGGGACGACCGGTGGCTGACCCGGGCGGCGAGCATCGCCGAGCGGCTCGTGCACACGGCGGCCCGGGAGAACGGCTGGCGCCTGCCCGAGCACTTCGACCCCGCGTGGCAGCCGCTCCCGGACTACAACGCCGACCGCAAGAACGACAAGTTCCGCCCCTTCGGGTCCACCCCCGGGCACTGGCTGGAGTGGTCCCGCCTGCTGCTGCACCTCGAGGCCGCCCTCGGCGAGGCGGCGCCGGACTGGCTGCTGCCCGACGCCCGCAGCCTGTTCGCGGCCGCGGTCGAGGTCGGGTGGGCGCCCGACGGGCAGTCCGGCTTCGTCTACACGCTGGACTGGGAGGACCGCCCGGTCGTCGCCTCCCGGCTGCACTGGGTGCTCACCGAGGCCATCGGCGCGGCGGCCGCCCTCGTCCTCCGCACCGGCGAGGACGGGTACGAGCAGTGGTACCGCACCTTCTGGGACGAGGCCGCCACCCGCTTCCTCGACCGGGAGCGTGGCAGCTGGGTCCACGAGCTGCCCGCCGGGGACAGCCCGCCGGTGTGGTCGGGCAAGCCCGACGTCTACCACGCCTACCAGGCCACCCTGCTGCCGCAGCTGCCGCTGGCACCGGTGCTGGCCGCCGCGCTGCGCCAGGCGCTGCGCGGGGCCTGAGCGGTCAGCCGGCGAGCAGCCGGACCAGCCGCTCGACCTCCTGCGCGGTCGCCGTCCGCGCCGCCCCCAGGTACTTGCGGGGGTCGACCAGCGCCGGGTCGCCGGCGAGGACCTCGCGGACCCGGCCGGTGAACGTGCCGTTGAGGTGCGTCGAGATGTTGATCTTCGTCATGCCGGCCGCGACCGCCTCCCGCAGGTGGTCGTCCGGGACGCCGGAGGAACCGTGCAGCACCAGCGGCACGGGGACGGCGTCCCGGATGGCGGCGATGAGCTCCAGGTCCAGCCGGGCGGTGCGGGTGGTCATCGCGTGGGAGCTGCCGACCGCGACCGCGACCGCGTCGATGCCCGTCGCCGCCACGAACTCGGCGGCGTCCTCCGGGCGGGTCCGCACCCCGGGGGCGTGGACGCCGTCCTTGCCGCCGATCTCACCGATCTCGGCCTCCACGGAGACGCCCAGGGCGTGCGCCCGCTCGACGACACCGCGCGTGGTGGCGAGGTTCTCCTCCACGGGCAGGGTCGAGCCGTCGAACATCACCGAGGTGAAGCCGAGCGCGAGGGCCTGCTCCACCAGCTCGACGTCGGTGGCGTGGTCCAGGTGCACCACGACCGGGACGTCGGCGGTGTCGGCGATCTCCAGCATCGCGCGGGCGATGGGCGCCAGGGCCCCGTGGTAGCGGACGGCGTTCTCGCTCAGCTGCAGCACGGTGGGCCGCCCGGCGGCCTCCGCACCCGCCACGATGGCCTCGGCGTGCTCGATCTGGATGACGTTGAAGGCACCCAGGCCGCTGCGCGCCTGCTGCGCCGGGGCCAGGACGTCGGTCAGTGCTGCGCGTGCCACGGGTGCTCCTCGGGTCAGGTGTCCCCCCGGGAGCGTCCGGGACGGGCTCGGGGGTGGCAGGGCGCGGGCCCTGCGGGTCGCCGGGGAGCCGGTCACCGGCACTGACCCGGCGATCGGCGACGCCCCGGCCCGGCGGCAAAACTAGCAACACCCCCCTCTAGCCTGCTCACCGGCGCCCGGAGCCCGGCCGGCCCAGGAGGAGGAGACGTGCCAGCACCCCCCGCGGGCCCGACGGTCCACGTGGTCAGCCCCAACCCCGCGCAGGACCGCCTGCAGGTGGTCCCCCGGCTGGCGGTCGGCGAGGTCAACCGGGCCACCGAGGTGGTCAGCCGGCCCGGGGGCAAGGGCATGATCGTGGCCCGCGGCGTCATGCGGCTGGGCGGCCGGGCCGCGCTGCACGGCTTCGTCGGCGGGTCCGTCGGCGGGCAGATCTCGGCCGGCTGCCGCGACCTCGGCATCGAGGACCACCACGTCGAGATCGACGGGGAGACCCGGGTGACCTCCGTGATCGTGGACAGCGCCACGGGCGCCTCCACCGTGGTCAACGAGCCCGGCCCCGAGGTGCGCCCCGCGCAGGTGGACGCGCTCGTCGACGGGCTGCTGGCGGCGGTGCGCCCGGGCGACCTCGTGGTGTGCACCGGCAGCCTCCCGCGCGGCGCCCCCGTGGACCTCTACGCGCGGTGCGTCACCGCGCTGCGCGGGCGCGAGGTGCTGACCGTCGTCGACACCTCCGGTCCGGGCCTGGCCCTGGCGGTCCGGTCGGGGCCCGACGTCCTCAAGGTCAACGAGGACGAACTGCGCGCCGACGCCGGCCTCACCGAGGGGGACGACGACGCGGCGGACCTGCCGGCGCTGATGGGCCGCGCCCTGGACGCCGGGGTCCGTGCGGTGGTCGTCACCCGCGGTGCGGCGGGCCTGTCCTACCGGTCGGCGGCCGAGGGGTGGGACGTGCGCAGCCCCGTCGTGTCCGTCGTCAACGCCACGGGGTCCGGCGACCTGATGCTGGCCGGCTTCGTCACGGCGCTGGCCCGGGGGGACGACCGGGAGTCGGCCCTGCGCACCGGAGCGGCTGCCGGGGCGGCCAACGCCGCCCGCCTCGAGCCCGACCTCAGCGGTCCCGACGAGGTCCTCGCGCTGCAGGACCAGGCCGTCGCCACCGCCGTCCCGGGAGTGCGCGGGTGAGCGCCACCTTCCTCGGCATCGACGTGGGCACGACCCGCACCAAGGCGGTGCTGCTCGGGGCCGACGGCTCCGCCGTCCTCGCCGCGGCCGCCGCCCCGACGCCCCAGGAGGACGCCGGGGGCGTCGCCGTCCACTCCCCGCAGGCGATCCGGGACGTGGCCGTCGACGCGGCCCGCCGCGCCCTCGCCGACGCCGGTCCCGAGGCGCGGGACGCGCTCGGCGGCATCGCCGTGACGTCGGTCGGCGAGGAGGCGGTGCTGCTCGACGACGCGGGCCGGCCCGTCGGGGACGTGCCGACCTGGTTCTCCGGCGTCGGGCACGACGCCGCCCGCGAGCACGCCGCCGAACTGCAGCGCCGCGCTCCGGTCACCGGCCTGCGGCACCCCGAGTACACCGTCCACACGCTCGCCTGGTGGGCGCGCGCCCGCCCCGACCGGGCGCGATCGGCCACCACCCTGACCGACCTGGGCAGCTGGCTGCTGTCCGCCCTGGGCCCTGGCGACCTGGTGATGGACCACTCCCACGCCTCCCGCACCGGCCTGTTCGACGCCCCCACCCGCTCCTGGCGCCCCGAGGGCCTGGACGTGGTCGGGATGGGCGGGCTGACCCTCCCCCGGCTGGTGCCCTCGGGCACCGTGGTCGGTGAGCTGGGCGCCGAGGTGGCCGCGGAGCTGGGCGTGGCGCGCGGCGTGCCGCTGGTCACCGGCGGACACGACCACTTCTGCGGCGCGCTCGCCGCCGGGGCCCGCTCCCCCGGCGACCTGTTCATCTCGGCCGGGACCTCCGAGGCGCACCTGCTCGTGACCGACGCCCTCGACCCCGCGGCGACCAGCGAGAGCGAGGTCGGCTGCTTCGTCACCGACGGGCTGTTCTACCTGCACGCGGCGCTGCCCTCCGGCGGCCTGTACCTGACCTGGACGCGGCTGCTGGGCCTGGACCCCGCCACCCCGTTGGACATGCTCCTGGGCGACGAGCCGGTCGGCAGCCACGGCGTCCGCGGGGAGATCTCCGCCGACCGCCGGCTGTCCCTGACCGGGATGCCGCTCGACGTCCCCGCGGCGACGATCCTGCGCGCGCTCATGGAGACCACCGCGGTGGCGTCCCGGGACATGACCCGCGACCTCAGCCGCACCGCGGGCCGGGCCGTCGTCCAGCGCCTGATCGCCGGACGGCCCGCCGAGTCCGCCGCCTGGCGGGAGATCCGCGGGGCGGTCGGCGAGGGCGCGGCCGCCTTCGTCGACGCGCAGGAGGCGACGGCGCTGGGCGCCGCCCACCTGGCCGTGCGCGGTGTCACCGGCACGCTGCCGCCGCCACTCCCCCGGCGCCGCCCCGACCCGGACGTGCCGCCGGAGCGCCGGGAGGCGTACACCCGCGCGTTCGGGTGACGCGCGGGCGCGCTCAGAGGAGCTCGACGAGGTCCCGGTAGGGGTCGAGCCGCTGGTCCTCGGTTGCCAGCTCGGTGACCAGCAGGTCGACCTGACCCAGGTCGATCGACCGCACGGGAGCGCGGGCGTCGAGCTTCGTGCTGTCGCAGACCAGGACGACCGACGACGACACGGCCGCCATCGCCTGCTTCATCTCCACCTCCTCGGCGGTGGGCTCGGTGCAGCCCAGCACCGGGTGGACGCCGGTCGCGGAGAGGAAGCAGCGGGACAGGCTGAAGCCGTGCAGCGCCCGGAGCGCCAGCGGCCCGACCATGCTCCCGGTCCGGCGGTCCCGCTCGCCCCCGGTGAGGTAGGCGCGCGCCCCCGGCCGGTCCTGCAGGACCTGGAACGCCTCGAGCCCGTAGGTCACCACGAGCAGGTCGTCGGGCCGCACCTGCTCGACGACCTGCAGGGCCGTGGTCGAGGCGTCGACGCCGATCGCGGCGCTGCGCGGGACCAGGCGCTGGACCTTCTCCGCGATCCGCCGCTTGGCGGGCAGCGCCCGGGCCTGCCGGCCGGCGAACCCGGTCGGCCCGGCGAACACCGCCCCACCCCGGACCAGGCGGGCGAGTCCCTCCTGCTCCAGGCTGCGCAGGTCGCGGCGGATGGTCATCGGATGGACCAGCCACTCGGTCGCGGCGTCGTCGATCCGGACGACCCCGGTCGCGCGGAGCCGGTCGGCCAGACCGCGGCGGCGGCGCTCGACGTCGAAGGTGCTGCCGACCGCCATCGGCCCCTCCCGTCCGTCGCCCGCCGAGTTCACATGATGTCACACCGCGCAGCCACGGACGGCCGACCCGCGCGCGGACCTTGCGGTCGGCGGCCCGGGCCGCCAGGGTGTCCCTGGTCCACGGTGTGACAAGGTGTCAACTCCACGACGGCGAGCGTCGTGCGGCACCGTGCCGACGGAGGGGAGCTCTCGTGTTCGAGGACCTGGACGGCCGCGTCGCCGTGGTGACCGGAGGAGCCCGGGGACTGGGCCTCACGATGGCCCGCGCGCTGGCGCGCTGGGGCGTGCGGCCCGCGCTGCTCGACGTCCTGCCGGAGGTCGGAGAGCGGGCCGCGGTCCTCCGGGAGGAGGCCGGCGTCGCGTCCGTCGGCCTCCCCACCGACGTGACCGACCAGCGCAGCGTCGCCGACGCCTTCGCCGAGGTGGAGCGGACGCTGGGCAGCCCGTCGATCCTGGTCAACGCCGCCGGCATCACGGTGTGGGAGGACAGCATCGACGCGCCGCTGGAGTCCTGGCAGCGGGTCATCGACATCAACCTCACCGGCACGTTCGTGTGCTGCCAGGCACTGGCCCGGGCGGCGCGCGCCGCGGGCTCCCGGGCGTCGATCGTGAACATCTCCTCGATGTCCGCCCAGGTCGTGAACGTCCCCCAGCACCAGGCCTCCTACCACGCGTCCAAGGCCGGGGTGGACATGCTCACCAAGGCCCTCGCGGTGGAGTGGGCGCCGCTGGGCATCCGGGTCAACGCGATCGCCCCCGGCTACGTGCTCTCGGACATGACCCGGCAGTTCATGGACGCCAACCCCGACCTCGCCCGCCGCTGGACCGACATGATCCCGGCCGGGCGCATGGCCGAGCCCGCCGACCTCGAGGCGCTGGTCGTCCTGCTGTGCTCGGACCGGTCGTCGTACCTGGTGGGCCAGAGCGTCGTCATCGACGGCGCCTACACCGCCGTCTGACCTGCCCCACTCCCCCGCACCCCCGACACCACCGGAGGACGACGACCGTGACCAACCCCGTGGTCAGTGAGCTGATCGGGCGGAGCAACCGGCTGGGTGGCGATCCGCGGAACACCAACTACGCGGGGGGGAACACCTCGGCCAAGGGTGCCGGGGTCGATCCGGTGACCGGGGGTCCGG